>NZ_JBSZCK010000033.1:0-126527 GCF_054166905.1 Mongoliitalea sp.
CAGGGATCTAGAAATAGTACAACTTGACCTGTTTGAAATTGGCAAGGGGGGTGTTTTTCAAAATTCAAAAACACCCCCCTAAATTGTAAAACTAGACCAATTATGAAGAAAATCTTAATTTAGTCGGATGACAGTAATTTTAAATAACCTATTTTAACCTTGATTTGGGAATGTCCAATTTAATCAATTTGAGTTTATGAAATCTTTTAGTAGGACTGAAAAAAATTGTCCTTTAAAAGATAGTGACAAAAATGATTTTGAATAATGCTTATTGCTTCTTTTGGAACTGACATAACCTTTACTTTCCAAAGAACGAATTATAGCATAAGTTGTATTGTCTTTGATTCTATTGGCTTCGCAAATTTCTTTCTTTGTCACTACTTCTTTTTCTTCAATTAACCTTATTATTGTAATCAAAACCACCTTTTCACCAGATGTAATTTCATTATTGTATTGGGTTAGGAAAAATCTAATCCCTGATTCAAGATGTCTTAATTTAATCCTTCCCATAATTGATATATATGTAATATGAAGATTTGAAACAATTGCTAATGTCTCAATTGCATCCAAGGCTAACTTAAAATAATGGGATTTTTGAATTTTTCCAAGAAATACAACTAATACATACTAAATTTAATTTTCTATCTTAGAATTAAGATTTGAAATTTAAGCCTGATATGGAAAAAATAATCATCCCTATTAAAATCTCACTAGCTATACTTTTTTTCTCTTGCCTTTTCCAAATGCCATACGGTTACTATCAATTGGTAAGGTTTTTAGCATTTTTTGGGTTTTCAATCCTAGCCTATCATGCAAACAAAAAAGATAATCAGATAGCAATGATAGTTTACATAGGCCTAGCCCTGCTTTTCCAACCATTTCTTAAAATTGCCCTTGGTCGGCAAATGTGGAATTTGGTAGATATTATTGCAGGGCTAGGCTTATTAATTTCGGTTTTTTTAAAACCTAGGAAATAGTTACAATGAGTTTTTTCCTTAATCAACTATCCATTTCTTTAAAATCTCTAGAATCTTAGAATCTAACTCTTTATTAAATTCAGATTCTTGGGATAGTTTTTCATTTAATTCAATCTCCTTTAGTCTTGCCAATAATCTGGAATAGTATTCCTTATTACTAAATGCATTTATTGACTTAAGTAATTGAATATCTCTTGGAATTTTCCCCCTTATTTCATCAATACCAATGAAAGTAAGGTAATCAACATAGTCCTTTATCGCTGAAATTAGACTAGGTTTAAATTCGACTAAGTTATTTTTCTTAATCTGAAAATAGTTCTTAGCCCAAATAGAAACTAGTTCTTTATAAAACTCCTTCTTTGTAAGATCAGAAACTAAAATTTCTTTTCTTCCAAAAAAACTTCCTATTTTCTTATTAAGCCTTAACTCATATCTCAGTAGGTTTTTTTGTAGATTAAAACTACTGGGAATTCTAGAGGTCTTATAGAACTCTTTATTCTTATCATATAGATTCAAAGTCTTAATTGTATTAGTATAGTACAATGATGTGCTATTTATCATACTTCTATGCATTTGACTTTTTTCTCCTAATCCAGTAAAATAAAACTTTGGTTCATATTTCATAGCTAGGTTAAATCCAATGTCAATTCTAGTTATTTTTGCTTTGTATAGGCTAATAGAAAGGTCATTTTCGATTTTTTGCAGGGCTAATTTAATTTCCTCTATGGTGAGGTCTTTCAAATTATTGCCTTGATAAAATTTTGGCAAACTCCCTTTTATGCTGATACCTGTTTGAGTTAGTAAAACATTAAGATTTTTAAGCCTGCCTCTTAACTTATATTCTCCAAACTCTGACCTAATTTCCTCTATCCCTTGTAGATTTTGGCTAAAGATGTTTATATCAATTTTGCCAATTTTCTCAGAGGGCAACCAAATATGAAGTGTATCAATCATGGCTACCTCCTTTTATAATAATGTAGAAATGTTGATTAAAATAGTCAAAGCTTGAAGTTCTAAATTCTGACTTTAATATTGAAAATAACTCTGATTTGACTTTATCTTCAATTATGTTTTTAAGCCCAAAGCAAGTATATTTGATTACTGCTTTTGATTGGATACCTTTAGCGGAAATGGCTTCAATAGGATTTAATCCGATTGAGGCCTTTTGTTTTTTTATGACCATCGGATTAATATTTTACTGTTTGAGTTTTGTTTAGTGAAGCTTCAATTTCCTTTTCTTTGTAGAGAACTCTACCGCCAATAATGTAAGATTGAATCAAGCCTCTTTTTGTCCAGTCATTCAGCGTAACAAGTGATATTTTCAGCTTATCTGCTGTTTCTTTCCTGGTTAGAAGCTTTTCGCTTGTAGGGGCTGATTCTTGGGGCTTAATGTCTTTGACTGCCTCCTTGATTGCATTGTTAATCATCCCTGTCAGTTCTTCAGGGGTGTAGGTACTTAGAATTACGTTTTGCATAACCTTTGAATTTGATTTGATTCAAAGGTGGTAGGGGGATAACCATAGGGGATTAAAGAATATCCCCCTTTTTTATTTTATCTAACAATTCTTTAGCTCGTTTTTGATGTTCAGCCTTATAATACTTTGGCTCTCCATTCTTTATTCCTTTTGCAGTTCTTGGATTAACCCCTAAAATATATCCTAAAAGTCTTTCTTTTTGGTTTTCATGAAGCGCTACAAATTCACTATTTTCAGTAAAAAGTAATGTTATTAATTCAAAGCGAATGGCTGCTGGCATTTCATTTATTTTTTCAGAAAAAGCTTTTTGTGAAACGGAAAGAATTAATTCTTTTGTGTAAACTTCTGCCCATTCTAAAATTATTTTTCTGTCAGCTATTTTTTCTTGCAGTTCATGCCATGAGAGATTAGAATATTCTTGCTCATAATTTTCAGCAAACCACTTAGAAAAAACTTCTTTCCAGTCATTAGGCACCACCAATTTTTTACTTTCAAAAATATGTTTTAAAGACTTGACAGTCTTTTTAAACTCCTTCTGATGTTGCGAATTTATTAATTCTGTTATCCTTTCAGCAAAGGCTTCTATTCCTTCGACAATATCTGGATTCCTTTTTATGACCACATATTTTTTAGACCTTTGTTTTTCCATATCAACTTACTTTTAAAACTGATTTATTCCAGTGTTCCAAAAGCTTTTGGGCATTTTCCTCAGGGGTAACTTTGATGTACAGTAAAAATGCCTTTTCAGTCTTATGGCCTGTGATTTTCATCAAACTGATTGCGGGAAAACCGCTTTTATAAACGTTGGTGGCAAAGGAACGGCGGGCGGTATGGGTGGTGACAAGTTCCCATTTCTGCTTTATGGTATTCACTTTCAATCCTCCCTTTATTCCTTCAACCTCCACCCCTGTTTTTAAGCTGTCCACCTCTTTAGCAATGTCCTTTAAATAGGCGTTCATTTTTTGGTTTGCTATGGCAGGGGGCAAACTGTTTGGATACTTACCTTTGTATTTGTCCATTATTTCCTTAACAGTCCTGTGGATGGGGATAATTACCTTTTCACCTGTTTTGTAGGTGGTGATTTTCAAAAAATCCCCTTCAATGTTTTTGGGCTGTATATTGGTAAAATCCGAAAATCTTAATCCTGTCCAGCATCCTACTATAAAAAGGTCTCTAACCCGCTCCAAATGGGGTGTACTGCTTAAATCCTTTTCGTAAAGGTCATTCACTTCATTTTCATTCAGATAAATGGAAAATCCCGCTACTTTGTGGGCTTTGAACTGCTTTGACTGAAAGAACATGTTAGTATTGTATCCATTTTCTGTGGCATAAGTCAAAAAGGTTTTGATTACCTGTATATACTTTCCAACATTGTTTAGGGAATACTTTTCCTTATTCAGGTAATTAACAAACTTGGTGTAAAAATTTTGGTCAATGGTTTCAAATGCCAAATGATACCTTTTCTCAAACTGTTCCAACTTGTCAAAAACTGTATTGTATTTTTGGATAGACCTTTTATCAAACCTTTTCCCGCTTGCTGTTAGCCTTATTCCTTGTTCGGAATCTTGGATAAACCTTTTGAATAAACCCATGAATGTGGGCTTATTTTCGCTATCTGTGGAATTATTTTTTTGGATGTCTTTTAATTCCCTGTCAAGTTCTGCTTTTATCTCTTTTGGCGAAGGCTTTCTTTCTAATCGAAAGGTCAAGTCCTCATAAGTTTTAAAAGCTGTATCCTGAATAAATTTCAAGTTACTGTTGAAAATCTTTGCAGTTGGAAAGTCTTTAACCTGTCTTGCTTGCTGGGTTTCTTCATTCCAGAATTTGGGGTGGATTAATTTTCCAGTTGAATAAACAAGTCTTTTGCCCTCATACCTAATGTATAAATGGATAGGGGTTTCTTTTTCTGCAGATTTATCTTTTAGATAAAAGTTAAATTTTGCCATTGTTACTACTTTTAATTGGATACCTAAAGATAGGTAAATAAAAATCAGTAGGCTATACAGTAGGCTTTTTTATTTAATTCAATCTTACCTATTCTATCCTTATTTAATTAGTAAATATCTTAAATACTTGAATTACAATACATTTAAATTAATTGAAATTAGGTTTAAAAATGAGGTATTTAGCCCTGTTCCCGCTACTACGAAGACCGGTCAATTTTGACCGGTTTTTTTGTTTCAAGTATCCAGCCCGTCGGACTATTCTCAGCTAAGGCGGACACAATTTCAAGGTTTGTTCACATTTATACGAAGAATACTGGAAATGGTATCTTTTTTTGAAAACTAACTCTTAACCCAATGTTTACAGTTTATGCACTTTTCAGCCCAAATTTTAATAAGATTTACGTTGGGTTCACCTCTAATCTAGAGCAAAGACTACTTTCTCATAATGAACTAGGAAAGAAAGGGTGGACGATCAAGTACAGGCCTTGGCTTTTATTTCATACTGAAAAATTTGAAACCAAAACCCAAGCAATGATTAGAGAATAAGAACTGAAATCTGGAAAAGGAAGACAGTTTTTAAAAAATTTACTCAACACTATATAGATCCTCGGGCTCATAACCGCCTCGGCGGACACAGGTTCGAGCCCTTTTCAATCTACTTGGTTACTCCGGACAATTTCAAAATTGTTCGGAGTTTTTTTTCAGCGATTTAGAATAATTTGGACTTAATTTGAATCAAATAAATTCAAATGATTTTGTCCCCCTATTTTGTCTGTTTTTTCCACTTTACTTTGAAGGTTATTGAATGATTTCGCACTCTTCAAGAAGGAAAATGCGAAAAATTAGACTTATAAACTTGACCAGGAGATTTTTTGGTAGAAAAATATCCCTCAAGCATTCCACCTTGAAAATCTATTTTAAAAACCATTACCCCCCTGGAAAGACCCACATCAATCAGGCTATCAAACGTTAACATCCAAACTTTCTTTGGTTTATTTCAAAATAAGGATGTCCTGACGAAAAATTTCAGCTACCTTTGTACAAAAAACTGTAGTCATGACCGAACACACACACAAAGCCGGATTTGTAAACATCGTGGGTAAACCCAATGTTGGCAAATCTACGCTCATGAACGTGCTGGTAGGTGAAAGACTTTCGATCATCTCTTCCAAGGCCCAAACCACCCGTCACCGGATAATGGGCATCATGAATGACGACAACTATCAAATTGTATTTTCCGATACACCGGGCATGCTCAAACCAAAATACGAGCTGCACAAAAATATGATGAGTTTTGTCAACATGTCCCTGGAAGATGCAGATGTGATTCTTTTCGTAACCGATCTATTCGAAACAGACGAAGAAATAGAAGACGTAATTGAAAAGATCAACCATTCAGGTGTTCCTGTACTTCTCGTAATCAATAAAATTGATTTGTCTAAAGAAAATCAACTGGAAGAGGTAACCGCCTATTGGACGCAAAGAATCAAAGCAGAAACAGTTATCCCCATTTCTGCCTCCGAAAGTTTCAATACCGAACGCATCCTTCAAGAGATTTTGGACAGAATGCCTGTTCATCCACCCTTTTATGACAAAGATGAATTGACAGACAAACCAGAGCGCTTTTTTGCCTCAGAAATTGTCCGTGAAAAAATCTTCCTCAACTACAAAAAAGAAATCCCCTATTCTACAGAGGTAGCGATAGAAGATTTCTACGAAGAGGAAAACATCATCCGTATCAGGGCCGTCATTTACATCGAGAGAAATAGCCAAAAAGGAATCATCATCGGAGAAGGCGGCAAGGCACTCAAAAAGGTCGGCACACAAGCACGCGAAGACATGGAGAAATTCTTTGGAAAGAAAATTTTCTTGGAGACCTTCGTCAAAGTGGCCGAAAACTGGAGAAAAGACAAAAACAAATTAAGAAGATTTGGTTACGACCAATAAAAAATACAGCATCACATGGCTAATATAGTAGCAATCGTCGGTAGACCCAATGTGGGAAAATCTACCTTTTTCAATAGATTAGTAGAAGAGCGCAAAGCAATTGAAGACAATGTCAGCGGTGTCACCCGCGATAGACATTACGGACATGCGCAATGGGGAGGAAAATTCTTCTCCGTCATCGACACCGGTGGATATGTCACTGGTTCCGATGATGTATTCGAAGCAGAAATACGTAAACAAGTTAAGCTAGCCCTTGAAGAGGCAAATGTAATCCTTTTCGTGGTGGATTGTCATGACGGATTGACTGACCTAGACAAAGAATTTGCCAATGTATTACGCACAAGCAACAAGCCAATTTACATTGTTGCTAATAAAGCCGATTCTGCTGAAAAAGCGCTGATGGCGGCTGAGTTTTATTCCTTAGGGTTGACAGATCATGAAATCTTCCCAATTGCCGCAGTAAGCGGAAGCGGAACAGGTGATTTGTTAGACGAGGTGATTACACATTTCCCTGATCAAGGTGATGAAAATCCAGATGAAGGCATTCCTAAAATCGCTATTCTAGGTAGACCAAATGTTGGAAAATCATCTTTCCTGAATGCACTTTTAGGAAAAGAGCGCTCCATTGTAACCGATGAGGCTGGTACAACCCGGGACGCAATCCATACCCGCTACAAATTATTCGGCAAGGATTTCATCATTACCGATACAGCAGGTATCCGTAAAAAAGCCAAAGTAAAAGAAGACATCGAGTTTTACTCAGTGATGCGTTCTTTGCGCACATTGGAGGATTCTGATGTAATCATTGTAATGGTAGATGCTTCAAGAGGCTTGGAAGCTCAGGATATCAACCTGATCAGCTTGGGAATCAAAAACAATAAGGGAGTGATGATCATGGTAAATAAGTGGGATTTAATTGAAAAAGACCACAAGACCATGGAAAAAATCAAAAAAGAGATGATGGAGAAGCTTGGAGAAAACCGATGGATTCCTATCATTTTCACTTCCGTGGAAGAAAAGCAGCGAATTTTCCAAGCAATTGAATTGGCAGTAAAAGTCTTCGATAACAAAACACGAAGAATTTCCACCTCCAAGCTCAATGATTTGTTACTTCCGGAAATCGAAAAGTATCCTCCACCAGCACTCAAGGGAAAATACATCAAAATAAAATATATCACCCAATTGCCAACCAAAAACCCTGTTTTTGCGTTCTTTTGCAACCTTCCGCAGTATATCAAAGACCCATACACACGGTTTTTGGAGAACAGACTTCGTGAAAACTTTGATTTTGAGGGAGTTCCTATAAAAATTACTTATAAGAAAAAGTAAAAAATATTCCACTTGCTATTGACTTTTACATGAATGGTCGTACCTTTGCGTGCTCAAAATAGAAACAAACCAAACATCATGAAAAAGGTATTTGCAATGTTCGCTGTAGCTGGAATGTTATTCACTGCTGCTTGCGGAAACAAAACTGAAGAAGCTTCTGAAGAGATCGAAGTGATCATCGAAGAGACTGAAGAAGTTATCGAAGAGATTACTGAAGAAGTTGAAGAAACTATCGAAGAAGCTACTGAAGAAGTTGAAGGTTAATTTTAACTGAACTTCAAATGAAAGTCCGGCAAATATTGTCGGACTTTTTTTATTTTTGTTTTGTGAGTACAGACGATAAATTCCGGACCGCTTTTCAAAAGTACCTTCCCGAGAAGGCAGTTGATCATTGCTTTAATTTATGGAAAGAAAAACCCTTCACCTTCAAGATCACCAAGGAGAGGGCTACCAAACTTGGGGATTTCCGTTATTACAGAAATCGAAGCATACAGACCATCACGATTAATCATAATCTGAACCCCTATCAATTTTTAATAACCTTCCTTCATGAGGTAGCCCATCTTCATACCTATGAAACCTATGGAGCCGATGTAAAACCACATGGGGCTGAATGGAAAGCAAAGTTTCGTGATTTAATGTTTCCGGTATTCACAAGTGAGGTGTTCCCAATAGACATCCTCCTACCCTTAGGAAAATACATGCGAAACCCCAAAGCCAGCACAGGTTCAGACCATCAATTGATGAAGGCGGTCAGGGCTTTTGACAGCAACCGAGATGAATCCTTGATTTTTTTGATGGATTTGAAGGTTGGAGAACAATTCATCCTTCAGCAACGAACCTTTGTGAAAAAGGAAACCTTGAGAACTAGAGTGCTCTGCGAAGAAGTCCCAAGTGGGTCAAGGTATTTAATTTCTGGTAGAGCAGAGGTTTTGCCTATGGAATAAAAAACTTGGTTGCTTACTCTTTTTGGTTTCCAATTTGATTTTCCTCCTCTGAAAAATCCTTCGGTTGTGGAAGGTCTTGAATAGAATTGATACCAAAGTATTCTTTAAATTTTTCACTCGTTCCATACAACAGCGGCTTACCAATACTATCAGCTTTTCCTTTGATGGCAATCAATTCCTTCTCTAGTAGCTTTTGAATGGAATAATCACAGTTCACTCCTCGTATTTGTTCCACCTCTGTTTTGGTCACAGGCTGCTTGTAAGCGATAATGGACAACGTCTCCAGCTGTGCTGTGGATAGCCTTTTTTGTGATTGCTGCTTGAGCAGTATACTGATGCTTGTCTGATAAGCTGGTTTGGTCAAAAACTGAAATCCCCCCGCAATATTTTCAAGAGAAAAGGAAAAATCATCCGACACATACTTTTCCTTTAATTGGTCGATGGCTTCGGTAACATGCTCCAAAGGCACATCAGACTCAAACATCTCCGTCAGGCAACGTTGGATTTCCTCCTTACCTAACGGAGATGGCGAGCAAAAAATCAAAGCTTCAATATGTTTGTGCAAAAAGTCCAATTACTTTTTGGCCAATTTAGCTTCTATGGAATGCATGGTATGAGGGACAGCTTTCAATCGCTCCTTGGCAATCAATTTACCCGTATCGATACATACGCCGTAGGTACCGTTTTTAATACGAATCAAGGCATTTTCTAAGTTGATAATAAATTTCTGCTGTCTTGCTGCAAGCTGATTTAAACTTTCACGCTCTAAGGTATCCGCACCATCTTCCAACAGCTTGGATGTGGAAGCAGTAAAGTCAGTACCACTATCGTTTTTCTTACTTAACGTTTCTTTCAAATTGGTGAGTTCTTCCTTGGCAATGGCCAATTTATTCAAAATAATTTCTTCAAACTCTTTCAATTCTTCTGGAGAATACGCTGTTTTTGATTCCTGACTCATACGCTTGATTAGTTTAATGTGGTCAATAATTCCTCCCTTATCGGAAAATTCCCCTAAAATAAGAGGAGCTATTGAATTAAAAAATAAAAAACCGCATAGTGCGGTCTTTTTTAATTTAATGAAAGGTTGTTCAATCGTTTCTCAAGCAATTTCTCATCCACATACAAGCGATACTTGATTCTCAAATATCTGTGAATGGTCGCGAGATTCTTACCTTTCTCAATGAAATATTTCTTAAGGACTTGGCTGATGAGGTCTTTTTTCATGGTTATGAGGTTTTGTGGGAGACATTGCAATAAATATACGAAGAAATTCAATTTAAGATACACAAAATCAAAATCTTGTACCAACAGCTACAGTTTTTTTTATGTGTTTGATAGTACCATTCAAATCAAAGATTTCAACAAACACAATGTAATAACCGGGTCTAACTTTTCTCCCAGCATCATCCACACCTTCCCACACATAGAAACCTTGGTGCCCCCAGATAGCATTTTGGCAAATTTCTTTTACTCTTCGCCCATCAGTTCCATAGATTTGAATACTGCCAACCATTCCTGATTGCTCCAATTGATAGCTGATCGTGCAAAACCCTTGTTCTCCCGGGGCTTCAGGAACAAAAATTTCGGGATAAATCCGAATACTGGCAGCATCGTTTCCAAAGACGAAACTCTGTGAATTCCTAAACCCCGGTGTCGCAAATCCCATAGAACTAGAAGCAGATGTCCAATTAGCAGGATCTTGGCTCGAAACTTCTGCAGTCAATCGCTCAAGGGACACCCCTCTTGAATCCCTCAACAAGCGATGATGCATACGGTCATGGTAGGTAAAAAACTCTGAAATAGATTCATCACCATTCAATAATACAACCGTTCCTCCAGCAATCGGATAGCTTGGTAGAGAGGAAACTTCCACAAATCTTACCTCCTCCCCTTTTGGGTATTCTTGTTTTAATTGAAGTGCGTCTGTCGTAAACACCAAAAATCCATAGGGCTCAATTACATAAGGCTCCGTGAAGAGAATCCTTCGATTGGCTACTTCTCCTGATGAATTTACATTCGCAAGCTTCCAATCCTGCAGATTCAGGTATTTATCGCTGGAATTATAAATCTCAACAAACCTAGGGGTTCCAGTACGAGGATTGGCAAGCAGCTCATTAATGACAATTTCATCTATGCCAGGATCAAATGGCCAAATTACAAAGGTCGCATTCCTGCTTTCATCAAGCTCCCTTCCTGTACAATCCCATAAACGATCAACAGAAAGCTTGTAACGCTTGCCTCGTTCAATGGGCTGACTCAATCGGAGCATTACAAGCGTTCGATTTTCTCCAAATGAAATCTCAGCTATTTCCAATGCAGGTGAAAATTGAAGCTTCATTTGGCTGAGATCCCCTAAGATTTTTGAAAATGATAAGAGAATCCGTGTTGAATCCAGCACAGTGGCGCGATCCAATGTAAAAGGTGTACGGTCTGGATTAGGATTAAAGATAGCGTTGATTTTTCCTGGAGTCCCGCGATTGGGAGATGAAGAAGACCGGAGATTGCTGGGTAAGTCACACAAAATATCAGGATTGGCTATTTCCAAACTGTACCCACCAGAAGCAAAGGCACTCCCCCCAAAGTTGGCAGTGGTGTACGAGAGACTATCTAATACCCTTCCATGGGCATCCATCAGCCGTACTTGATCTGCTGAGTTGAGCAGGGCAGGCCAACCCGTCAAACCTACGACAGAACCGAATGATTCAAACTGATGTACCTGATTCCGAGGTGTCAATAAGATGTATGATTTAGGAGGAAGTACAAATGCAGGTATTTGTGTCACCCTTCTGGAATTGGCCCACTGTAGCCCTTCCAAGGCCAACAACTCATCCGTTCGATTATACAATTCTACATATTCTACATTCGGAAGGACATTTCCTGCTCGTGGAGCCGGCATGAGCTCGTTGATGATGATATCTTTAAATGCCAAGGCCTTTTGCTCCCGAAAAACGAAATCAAAAACTCCTTCTTCTTGTACATTTCCAAAAAGATCTATAATTCCGATGTACCGCAAGGAATAGGATTCATCAACTTGGAACGCTGTAGCATATTCCAAAATCAATTCGTTGGGCTGATTGGTAAATTCTATACGTGAAGGAAGGCGCATATTCACCTGAAACTGTTCCAAACCCATAGCAAACGCCCGATCGATTGGCTCCGAAAAAATCACCAACAGCCGGTTACTCGAAAGCGCCAATACAGAAGCTACCTCAGGTGCTGTTCGATCAAAAATCACATCCATAGAAAATCCAGGAATAGGCACGGATTCCTTTGTAAATGCAAAAGGCACCTGAAGCTCATATACCAAAAATTCTTCCATGGAAGTATCCAACTCCAAGCGAACTGTTTTTCCATCCGATGAAATGGAATGCTTGATGAGCGTCTCATATTCCCGAAAAGAAAAATCTTGCGCAAAGCTTGCGAGTGCTTCATTGGAATAGAGTTCTACAGTCGTATCATCTATCACCAGCAGATCCACAATACTTGGTTGATATAACACCGAAAGCTGGGAAGAGGCTGTCTCCGTTCCCGTCGCATCTCTAAACGGGCCCACTTGAATAGGAATCAATTCACCTATTGAAAGTGGGTTGGACAAGGTAATGTCAATCTCATGCCCACTTTCCAAGAAATCTATAGCTATGGGTTGTTGACCTGCGATGGAAAAAATACTGCTTTGAACAATAGAGGAGGGATCCAATGCCTTAGAAAAAAGCAAACGAAGGCTCATAGCGTTTAAAATCCAAACATCACCCAAAAAGGTCTGACTATTATCCACCACAACTTGAGTCAATCCAGTGGTCAATCCATCGGTATCTTCCATATCAACGAGTTCAAGCGCATACCTGTCCAACCCCAAACCTTGCCCTATTTCCAACAATAGAAACCGCTCTCGCTGTTGAACCATCTCCATTACAGACCAACCTTGCGGTCTCACTTGATTACTCCCGGGAAGAATAAAGGATCGATCAAACTCCAATAAAAGTTGATAAGGATTTAACAATCTAGCTCCAGTGACTTGAAGGGGATTGACCTCTTCATCCATTTCATAAACGCCAAAATCATCCATGAAAAAGCGAGCGGCCGAACCTGTTCCCACTCCAAAATTTACTTCTATCCGTACAAACACCTCTGCTTCTCCATGGTACTTTTCTGGAATAGCTACCTCAAATAAACGAAAAGATGTTTGTGCATTAGGAAAGGTATGGGGTGTACCAATCTGAAATCGATTCTCAAAAGAATCTCCCCCATCCAAGGAAAAAGCTATAAAGACCTCCACCGGTCTATTGCCAGAGCCATTGACTCCTGTTCTGGCAAAGAATGCCAATTTAGGCAGCTCATACGTAGCTAAATCCAGTCGTATGAAAATCTGACCATTAAATCCAGAAATCGGCTGTACAGCCAATGCACGGGAGCCATTTCGTCCCTGCCCATTGGCTTGAAAAACGCGTGCAGCTGTGCCCCTAACCTCATTGGCTGACCAATGCGGCAAAAACTCTTCCGGCGCTGAAACGATCCGAAAGGCATTCTCAAAATCTTGAAATTGTGCAGCAAAAGAAGCTGGGTTGGCAAAAATGAGTCGCCACAAAAAAATCAGACATACCATAGATACTACTTGCTTCATAATGAAATCTAAAAAATCCATTCTTGACAAACGGTTGATAAACGTTTAATCGGATAAAATTGTAAAAATCTCAAAAATCATCCCGTAATTTTTACGTTTATGTAATTAAAAGCCAAGGCTATATTTTTTTTGGGAATTCTTCCCGTACCTTTGCGGTTCATTAAAAAAATCAGTTCAAATCATGAAACTAGCCGTTGTAGGAGCTACCGGATTGGTAGGCTCAGAAATCCTCGAAGTGCTGGACGAGCACAACTTCCCATTTGATGAATTACTCTTAGTAGCTTCCGAGCGATCTGCCGGAAAAAAGATGAGTTACAAGGGTAAAGAGTACACGATCATGGGGCTCAAACAGGCTGTTTCTGAGAAGCCTGATATAGCCATTTTCTCAGCTGGCGGATCTACTTCTCTGGAGTGGGCACCACTATTTGCTGCCGCAGGTACTATTGTAATCGATAATTCTTCAGCTTGGAGAATGGACCCTTCCAAAAAATTGGTTGTCCCTGAAATCAACGCTAAAGACTTACGGATAGACGACAGAATCATCGCCAACCCTAATTGTTCGACTATCCAAATGGTGGTAGCTTTGAACCTCTTGAAAGAGCGCTATGGTCTGAAGAGAATCGTAGTATCTACCTATCAGTCCGTCACAGGAACTGGCAAAGCTGCCGTTGATCAAATGATGGCAGAGCGCGCAGGTGAGCCTGCTGAAATGGTGTACCCTCATAAGATTGACCTCAATGTATTGCCTCATATCGATGTATTCCAGCCAAATGGATATACTAAAGAGGAGATGAAAATGATCAACGAAACCAAAAAAATATTTGGTGATGACAGCATCCAAGTGACTGCTACCACTGTACGTATCCCAACCATGGGAGGTCACTCAGAATCTGTGAATGTTGAGTTTCACCAAGACTTTGATCTGGAAGAGGTAAAGGAAATCCTCAAAAAAACTCCAGGTGTCATCCTACAAGATGATCCTGCAAACAACGTCTACCCTATGCCTTTGACGGCACATAAGAAAGATGAAGTGTTTGTAGGTCGATTAAGAAGAGATGAATCGCAACCAAATACACTCAATATGTGGATTGTAGCGGACAACTTGAGAAAAGGTGCTGCCACAAACGCTGTTCAGATTGCTAAATACTTGGTAGACCATAGCATGGCTTAATTGGATTTCAGCCAAGAACATATAGCCAACATACAAGCATTTGTGCAGGACCACCTGATGGAGGATCCTGCACACTTGCTTTTAAGCTATTCGGGAAAGGTTGACTTTGATCTGAAATTTGCCGTACAACAAATCCAAGCCCGACAAAAGGCCAAATCCAAAATTCCTTCTTGGTATACCAATAAGTCTTTGCTCTTTCCGGTGAGCCTTTCGATGGAGCAGGCATCCTCCGAAGAAACAGCCAATTTCAAAGCATCCTTGATCAAAGGAAAGACCTTCGTGGACCTGACAGGAGGCTTAGGGATTGACTCTTACTTCATTGGAAAAAACTTTTTAAAAGCTACCTATTGTGAGCGAAATGAGGAGCTTTTTGAGATTACCCAACATAACCTAGAGAAGTTATCTCCTACTCATTTTGATTGCATCAATGACGATAGTATGGACTGGCTTCAATCTCAATCAAACTCTTTTGACTGGATTTTTGTAGACCCAGCTAGAAGGGGAAATGCCAATCAAAAGCTCTATAAACTATCCGACTGTGAACCTAATGTTGTGGATCATGGGGAACTTTTGTTTGAAAAAGGCAGGCAGGTCATGATCAAAGCTTCGCCGATGTTGGATATCAAGCAGGCAATTAAAGAGCTCCCTTACATTCGACAAGTCATTGTAGTGGATGTAAGAAATGAGGTGAAGGAAATTTTATTGATTGGAGAAAAAAACTCGGATCAACACTCCATTCAAATTTCTTGTGTGAGTTTACATCCCAGTTTTGAAAATGGACAGAGAAAGTTTGACTTTACTTTTGAGGAAGAGCATGAATCCTTCGCAACTGTAGGGCCGGCTGAAAAGTACCTGATCGAACCTCAAAGTTCGATTCTTAAAGCAGGAGGCTTTCAGTTATTTGCCCTTCGTTATGCCCTTAAAAAACTGGGAGGCAACACCCATCTGTACACAAGTACCAGCATTCCTCATCAAATCCCCGGAAGAGTTTTTGAAATACTACACGAATTAAACAATCCCAAAAAGCAATTGAAAGAACTTGTTCCTAGCGGTAAAATCAACGTACTCACTAGAAACTACAGCATGGGTGCAGAAGAACTGAAAAAGAAATTTAAGCTCAAAGATGGGGGTGATTACTTTTTGATTGGGGCTAAAGAAGGATCAAACTTTAAACTGTGGATAGCTAAACTAGTCAATCAATCCTTCACCTCTTCGTAATCAATATAATCCCCACCCTTCAAATCACGATTTCTTTTTTCCTGATAGGTAGGTGGTATATGATCTACTTTTACTCCTCCTTGCTCTGGCCTTCTTCTACGCTCCTCCTCTCTTCTTAACTCATCTGCATGTGAAGCAAACTGTTTGATTTTGGTACGCACGAAGAATTTCAAAAGCTTGGAGAATATCCAAGACAAGGCAATCGAAATAAGAATAAATTTTAAGAGAAAACCCATGGTAAGATCATTAGAAGCGAGAAGCGAGAGACTAGACTTTGTAATACCAGTCTTGTCTCTCACTTTTTATGTTAGCTAAGTTATTCAGCTTACTTAGTTAACGGCTTAGATATAAGTTTCGTTCGGCGTAGATTTTTAGGAAGTAATCGTCCATGAGATCTTCTATGAAGTAGATAGCTTCTCCTGTTGACTTCATTTCAGGACCTAATTCCTTGTTGACATTCGGGAATTTATGGAAGGAGAATACAGGTTCCTTGATAGCATAACCCTTTTTCACAGGATTAAATTCGAAATCTGTCACTTTTTTCTCTCCCAACATCACCTTAGTCGCATAATTCACATAAGGCTCCTGATACGCTTTACAGATAAATGGAACGGTTCTCGATGCTCTTGGGTTCGCTTCGATCACATATACCTTATCATTTTTGATGGCAAACTGTATGTTGATCAAGCCAACAGTCCTCAATGCTAAAGCAATTTTCTTCGTATAGGTCTCAATCTGACGCATCACATAATCCCCCAAGTTGTATGGAGGTAATACGGCATAAGAATCACCTGAGTGAATGCCAGCAGGCTCTATATGCTGCATGATACCAATGATATGCACGTTTACACCATCACAGATGGCATCTGCCTCGGCTTCGATGGCACCCTCCAAGAAATGATCCAAGAGAATCTCATTATTCGGAATATCACGGAGTACATTCACCACATGCTCTTCCAATTCTTTCTCATTGATTACAATTTTCATCCCCTGACCTCCCAACACGTAGGATGGTCTTACCAATAGCGGGAACCCTATAGTCTTGCAAAGCTCTAAGGCCTCGTCTGTATTATGAATGGTACCGAATTCTGGGTAAGGAACTTCGTTTTCTTTCAATAAAGTAGAAAATCTTCCTCTGTCTTCCGCCAAATCGAGCGCCTCATAGCTTGTACCGATGATCTTGATGCCGTACTTATCCAACTTCTCCGCCAACTTCAAGGCAGTCTGTCCACCCAACTGTACGATGACTCCTTCAGGCTTTTCTTGCAAGATGATCTCGTAAATATGTTCCCAGAAAACTGGCTCAAAATATAATTTATCAGAAATATCAGGGTCCGTGGAAACAGTCTCAGGATTACAATTGATCATGATGGTCTCATAGCCACATTCCTTGGCTGCCAATACCCCATGTACGCAAGAGTAGTCAAATTCAATCCCCTGCCCTACACGGTTAGGGCCTGAACCCAAGACAACCACCTTCTTTTTGTTGGAGCTTACAGACTCATTTTCTTCTCCAAAAGTGGAGTAATAGTATGGCGTCTGCGCCTCAAACTCAGCCGAACAGGTATCCACCAATTTATAGACACGCTTAATGCCCATCTCGTGGTAACGCTTATTGAATACATCAGACTCCAAGCAATCTAATAAATGAGCAATCTGACGGTCCGCATAGCCTCTTTTCTTGGCCTTATCCATCAACTCAACTGGAATGGTATCGATTTTGTACTTTTCGATTTCATGCTCCAGCTGTATCAACTCTTCGATTTGCTTCAAAAACCACTTATCGATCTTGGTTAGGTCTTGAATGGTACGGAAGGAAATTCCCAGTTTGAACGCGTCATACACGTGGAATAACCTATTCCAACTTGGATTTGCCAAACTGTAAAGTAACTCTTCCTGATTTCTTAACTCTTTCCCATCTGCCCCCAAGCCATTACGCTTGATTTCCAAAGACTGACAGGCTTTTTGCAAGGCTTCCTGGAAGTTACGGCCTATGCCCATCACTTCACCAACCGCCTTCATGGATAATCCCAATCGACGATCCGAGCCTTTGAATTTATCAAAATTCCAACGAGGGATCTTTACAATCACATAGTCAATAGCCGGCTCAAAAAATGCCGAAGTTGTCCCCGTAATAGAATTGGTCAGCTCATCAAGGTTATAGCCAATGGCCAACTTAGCAGCCACTTTAGCAATCGGATAACCCGTAGCTTTGGATGCCAAGGCAGAAGAACGGGAAACACGTGGATTGATTTCAATACCGATGATTTCCGAATTATCCGGACTTACGGCAAACTGCACATTACATCCCCCTGCAAAATTACCGATGCTGTTCATCATGGTAATCGCATAATTTCGCATGCGCTGATACACTGTATCTGGAAGAGTCATCGCCGGTGCTACGGTGATAGAGTCACCTGTATGCACACCCATCGGGTCAAAGTTTTCAATGGAACAGATCACAATCATGTTCCCGATATTATCCCGCATCACCTCCAACTCGTACTCCTTCCAACCCAAGATGCTTTGCTCGATCAATACCTCGTGCACAGGAGAAGCCTGAAGCCCTGCGGAAAGCAATCTTTCAAAATCCTCTGCTTTCTCTACAAACGCACCACCTGCTCCGCCTAAGGTATAAGAAGCGCGGATAATCAAAGGAAAACCAATCTCTTGTGCAATTTCTTTTCCTTGTAAAAAGGATGTTGCCGTATCTCCTTTACACACACCCACACCAATTTTTTCCATCAGTGCTTTGAATTTCTCACGGTTTTCGGCAGTATCGATAGCGTCGATATCTACACCGATCATGCGAACGCCAAATTTTTTCCAAACGCCCCCTTTTTCGCAGTCGATTGCTAGATTCAATGCCGTCTGACCACCCATAGTAGGCAATACAGCATCGATATCTGGATGTTCTTGAAGAATTTTTACAATGGATTTCTTTTCCAAGGGAAGCAAATACACGTTGTCCGCCGTCACTGGATCTGTCATGATCGTGGCCGGATTGGAATTGATCAGTGTAACTTTGATTCCCTCTTCCCTCAAGGATCGGGAGGCTTGAGAGCCAGAGTAATCAAATTCGCATGCTTGACCAATAACGATGGGACCTGAACCGATGAGTAAGACGTGTTTAATGCTGGAGTCTTTAGGCATTACAAAGGAGGTTTAGAGTAAGGTTAAATACTGATGGCTAAATTGGCGTAAAATTAGACAAATAATTTTAAGTAGCCCGATGGAATGTAAAAAATAGCGTTAAAAGTGTCGATTCATGCTGCATTTGGAAAACTCATCCGTAAAAACTATTTTCGTAAGTAATTCAACTACCGATAATCAACTGATTATCTGCAAAATTAACTTATAATCGTATCAACAAATGGATGTAGAAATCACTGATTGGACCCTATTAGGATGGCAGCTATTCAATATCGCTTTAATTGCAGGTTTGCTTTACCTTGGATTTAAAGTTGTCAGGTGGGTAATGAAAATACAGGTTATAAAAAAGTAAACAGATAATCTAAAAAGTGTACTGTTTGTGTTTTTGAATTTAGTTATGGACAATTTACTAGCGTTTTTCGACATGGAAAGCCTATCCTCACTGATTTCTACTTTGATGATCATAGGTGGGGCTAGCTACTTAGCTTATGCTACAATCAAGTACAGGGCTTCCAAAAAATAGAGGTTTATCGATTTGCCTCAACTATTCATTTGATAGCATTATGAATATTAAGTATCTAAAAATAATTATTCCTATTTGGACCTTAGCACTTGTGGCCTTTGTTTATTTCAGCCCCACTGAATTAAAAGTTATCCCTATGCTGGCTGTTCTGTTTATGGCAACGGGAGTTAATTACGCTCTCTACAAATACCTTAAGGCTACCCCCAGTGAACAGGCAAACATTGCTCAAATCAGTTTGTTAGAACGATTTGAAAAAAAATCTAAGGTAGCTAAACCCTTACGATTAGCTGGATTATTGCTATTTGCAACTCAAGTAGCCGTTTGGTTGGAATTTATACACTTTTCAAATGCTAGCTTTATAGGCATGTGTGCGCTGATAGTGCTGTTGGCATATGCTGCTTTAGCCACTAGATTCTACAGAACAGAAATTAAGGGACCAACTTTATAGAGTACGTTCTAATTTCAGGAAGGAAAAGCACTGTCATTTTTGGTAGAGCCTTTTTAAATCCTCCTCTATACCTTTCATCAATTCATTTTTTGTTATCCCTCGATAAAAATCATCTGGAAGTTCATTTTCCTCATCTGTGTCTCTCAATCCAAGAACTTGAGCGAGAAGAGTATCTACAAGATTATTTAAGCTACGATTTTGCCTCTTAGCAAGGTATTCAAGCTTTTCCCTCACAGGATCACTAAGCCGCAGTGATGTTGTTTTTCTTTTTGGTGTATTCATTTGTGTTACACAAATGTAACTTTTTTATCTTTCATTCGAAAGCTCAAGAGAATACGATTATTCAAGACAGAAAAGATCCCAACGGGATCATATATTTATAGCACAAAGTCAGGAAAGGACAAGGTGCGACCCCTAGAGGGGTCGAATATGGCTACTATTCAATTTTTTATCTATAAACATGTGACCTCTTCGAGGTCGGGGTATATGTTACTGAAGAAATGAAAAAAGTTAAGTTTTTATCGAGAAAAGTTGATCCAGTGAAAGGTTATTTCACCAGTCCTAAATTAAACTTGTATTTTTCAATAAATTTACAACCAAATGAAATACAATCTCATCAACCTTTTATAATCCAAATGGCAACTATGAAATTGTTTATTAGCATATTATTGATAATTATCCCTGCTACCCTAATTTTCTCTCAAAAGAAAGATTTAGATCAGAGGTTGGTGGGAAGATGGATGAATCTTTATTCGAAAGACCAAGATGGAAAAATCATCAAAGACGAGTTTTATGGGAAAAAGTACATCGATACATTTCAAAAAAATGGACAATATTTAATTGATCCAAATTTTTTAAGAGATGACATGAAGCGAAATGGAATTAACGAGCCATTGGATTATTCATTAATCCCTGCTTTTTCATGGAAAACCTATGAAAACCAAATACTAGAAATAATAACAAGTCAAGGCTCCCAGAAAATTCGTTATAACTTTTCAGGAGACACGTTGATTTTAGGTTATCAAAATGGGCATATCCAATACTTACTAAAAAGAAAATAGGTGTTTGATGGAGTTGAGCATTGGGTCACTTTAATGGCTTTTGCCTAGAAGAACGGATATTAATCAGTTCGATAAGCTTCTTTCGTGGCTTGATTCGGTACGTTAACACGGTGTACTTATTGATCGGTCCACGACGTAGATACTTTTGCTTTTTACTGCTCTCTAACATTTCGGGATATTGGCTGAGCAACTCGAAAAAGTGATAAGACTGACCAATAAACTTTCGGACTTCCTTTTCATTAAAATTGGCTTCTAGGTACTCAATGATTTTTGCATAACCCTCTTCGGCCCGTTTGGTCCAGACGATTTCTAAAGCCATTTCTTATACTTTGCCATTACTTCCGCATGAGGGACTACTTCCCCTCTGTCTGCCTGATCAAGCCCATTTTCTATCTCGGATTGCTCTTCCACGCTGATCCCATCCCACCAGTCCACTTCTTTCCTTTTCTTCAAATTAATGAACTCATGGAGTGTTGTGGCATCATTCAGCCCAGCAAGCCATTCTATCAACCGTAATTTCTCTGCTTGTAAATCCATAAAACTGCCTTTTTCCAAAGATAACATTTTTACTTTTGTTTTTGGTTTCACTTTTATTTTCCCACAACATGAACTGTATGTTTAAAGATATTCACGGACAGGCCTATTGTAATGGGTGGTGTTTTTTTCTTGGCTCTTATTCATTGTCTTTTGCCTCTTCCTAAAATTACTTAACACTTTTTTAAGAATAATCTTCTCATTCGCATACTCCTGATTTATCGTCGCTAGGCATATATCCATTTATTTCGCGCACTTGTGCTGAGCCTGTCGAAGCAAGCATATATCACTCTCTAAACCACAAAATCTCTAGTAAATGCTCCTTCTCTCAGTCATGGTTGCAGGGCAATCACGTCTTGGTTCTTGTTTCTTGATTCTTGACTCCCAACTCTCGCTTCTCGTCTCCTGCTTGCAGCAGGCAAGTCTCGCATCTAATCTCTCAAACCTACCTCCATCGAAAACTCTTCTCATCCATCGCCCGCATCGTACAGAGCACTCCATTGAGATGATCGTTTTCATGTTGGATCAATTCCGAAATGGCGCCTTCCACTGTCCACTGTTGTTTCTCCCAGTTTTCATCCAAATATTCCAGCGTAAGTGACTGATGACGCTCCACTTTTACAAAAAGATTAGGGAAACTCATACAATCATCCCATAGCTCAAACATCTCCGAACTTGCTTGGACAATTTCAGGATTGATGATGATGTATTGCCGATCCAGATTGAGGTAAAATAGTCGCTTCATAATACCCAACTGCGGTGCTGCAATCCCTCTCCCAAAACCATATATCTTTCGAATATCCTCCATGGCCTCGTGTAGGTCTTGTACCCAAGCATGCACCCTCGAAAGCTCAGATTCCAAGACAGGCTCGCACACCTCATACAAACGTGGGTCACCTAGTTTTAAGATATCGTCAACTGTTTTCATATATTTTTATCTACTTTTTTCTGAAGCTTTCCAACCTTTTGGTAATTTCAAGACTCTTTAGTCCGATTATGAAACATTTGTACCGCAAAGAAGAAGATTTACTCAAAGATTGCCTCCTACAAAAACAGGATGCGCAATTTGAGTTATTTGAGCGGTATAAGGTAGCCATGTTTAATCTGGTCTATAGAATCTGCAATGACTACGATCAAGCAAATGATATTTTGCAGGAAGGCTTTATAGATGTATTCAGAAATTTAAGAAAGTTTGAACAGAAATCTACACTAGGTGCCTGGATAAAATCCATCATGCTGCGAAAAGCTCTCAAGTCAGTAAGCAAAAAAATGATCTTCGAAGAGATTATCGAGAATCTAGAAGACCAGACGTATCCCTTAGAACAGTGGATTCAGGCAGAGATCTTAGATCAGGCAATTCGCAGTTTACCGGTAGCATCTAGGACCGTATTTGTCATGTATGAGGTAGAAGGTTATTCTCATCAGGAAATTGCAGATAACCTCCACATAAGCTTGGGCACTTCCAAGTCCCAGCTTCATTATGCGAAGAAAATCCTACAAGAACGTCTCTCAAAACATTACCAAGAAAAATGAGCGCTGATAAACGAAAGACACTAAAGGATAGGCTACCTGAGTTTGAACCCAAAGCTAATGCGTGGGATAAGATGATGGAACAAAAATCATTGGATGCACAGGTTCGCGCATTGGTCAATGAGCTCCCTATACATCTACCTAAAGACGAGCTTTGGGCCAACATTCAGGGGGATTTGAATCGAAAAAAGCCTGCCTTGATTTGGTACGGGGGAATAGCTGCAAGTATTATCCTTCTCCTAGGCGTTACAGTCCTTTTTCTACTTTCATCTAGAAGTTCAACACTTGAGAAAAATCAGATCTCTACCCTAGAAAAACAAAGCAATGAGGAATATATTCCATCAAGCCCGCTAAAATCGACCGAGAGGGAAGGGGGGTTGGAAATGGAAGTTGCTTCAGGGACCATCGACAACACCAATAACTCAATCACTCCATTAGAAAACTTAGCCCTGTCAGAAAAAGATGCTAAAAAAGATCATCTGAATTTAAGTTTTCAAAAACCAGTAGTGCCTTTTCCAAAAAAAACAATCGTCTGGGATGACCAAGATATCCTTCAAGAACGAAAACTCATGACTTCTTCCAAAAGGGAGGTTCGAATTCAATGGGACATTCCCATGAGGCGAGTTCGATTAGATGGATTTATGGTAAGACTTACCGAGGAAGAATGGCAAAGCTTACAGGAGTCCAATCAATCCAAAAAGGGACTACTTAAACTTCCTGAACTAGTAGCCAGAACACCAGAAAAATAGCAGCTGTATTCATAAACCTCCTCCCGATATCAGAGGAACAACCGACAAATCCCATGAAAAAACAATTCCTAACCCTTCTGATCAGCCTGATCGGATATGCAGCCTATGCCCAAATCCCGGCAAACACACCTAAATACATCGTGTCTTTTAAAGCTTTTCTGGAGCAAAATCCAGACTACTTTACAGACACCTTGAGTTTTAAGCTCCCAAATAATGGAGTTGTCTGGACCTATTACACTTCAAGAGACTACACTGCACAAGAAATCGAAGAAAAGCTAGCACCTATCCTACAAAAAGCCACAAACTTCCCTGCAGAGGAGCAACGGCACTACTATCTTGAACCAAATTTTTGGGAGTCCCAATTAGATTATGTCGCTCAAGATATCAGCAGAAGGTACACTAGTCACCGCACCAGTTACACCTTGGGTATTCCCATTGGACTAGACTATACAGGAGGCAGGTTTACAGTTGATGCTGGATTTCGAATAATGGCAGATTTAAAAAGATTCAGCCTGGGAGCATCTCTTACCAATACAGTGTTCTTTACTGACCGAAATGAAGGTGGGGTAAATGTCCACCACAATCCGTTCATCAATGCAGAATTTGAATTTCGGCCCTATAGAAGAGCAATACGTGGAATCCAAATAGGTTACCTTACAAATCCATCTGGACCCGTATTCCAAGGTCAAACATTCCAAGTCAACTATCGCTACTTCGTCAAAAGCAACATTCAGCTAAAAATTGGAGCTGTCCTTACTGATGATGTGAAGACCTTAATTCCTACTGTAGGAGTTCGATTCTTCTAAATAGTCGTAGACGGTAATGATGTGTATCTTTAATGGTTCAAAAAATAGTCATTTTTGTACCTTTGAAGATACACTTTTATAAAACCAAAAAAGACCCTAATTCCTTAAGGTCTTTTTTGTTTTATCAACAATCTCAAAGGGATGCTTTCTTGCTTCTTGGCTCTTGTTTCTTGTTCCTTATTTCTTGGCTCTTGAGTCTAGTTTCTAGTCTCCTACCTAACGGTAGACAAGCTCGCTTCTCGCTTCTAATATCTCTCCTACACATAATTATTCAACATCACCGGCATCACCAACATCAAGATGTCCTCATTATCAGACTTATCAGATGGTACGATCAAACCAGCTCTGTTTGGTGCAGAGAACTGAAGCGTAACTTCTCTCGAAGAAAGGTTATTCAACATTTCTACCAAGAACTTTGCGTTGAAGCCGATTTCAATGTCTTCACCGTCATGCTCACAAGATAGACGCTCGTTTGCTTCGTTGGAGAAATCCAAGTCCTCAGCAGAGATCTGTAATTCAGAACCTGTCAATTTCAAGCGCACCTGATGCGTAGTTTTATTAGCATAAATCGCAATCCTTCTCAAGGAACTCAAGAAATCCATCCGATCAATGGTCATATGGTTAGGATTGTCAACTGGAATTACGTTTTCATAATCTGGGAAGCGCTCATCAATCAAGCGGCAAATCATCTTAATGCTGCCAAACTTAAAGTAGGCATTAGAAGAGTTGAATTCTACAGTTACCGGAACATTTTCAGATGGTAAGGTAGATTTCAACAAGTTCAATGCTTTACGAGGGATAATCAAACTCGCTGCATCTGCAGAGGCAATATCCACTCTTCTGTAACGAACTAAACGGTGGCCATCAGTCGCCACAAACGTAGCGTTGGTACTGCTCAAGTTGATATACACACCCGTCATGGCAGGTCTCAATTCATCATTGCTGGTAGCGAAGATGGTGTTGCTGATCGCCGAACTCAATACCTCAGTAGACATATCTACTGCCGTGGCATTGGTCACCGTAGGGATTTTTGGGAAGTCAGTAGCATT
Organism: Mongoliitalea sp.; assembly: GCF_054166905.1. Taxonomy (NCBI): domain Bacteria; kingdom Pseudomonadati; phylum Bacteroidota; class Cytophagia; order Cytophagales; family Cyclobacteriaceae; genus Mongoliitalea; species Mongoliitalea sp. The sequence goes on from NZ_JBSZCK010000033.1 coordinate 25,485, forward strand.
TTCACCGGACAACTTGTAACGTCCGTTGTCAGAACTGATTTCTATGCTGTAGGTATCATGATCGATGCTGAATGTAACCGGCTGTTCAGGCAAGTTTTTCAAGGTCTCAATCAATATCTTTGCAGGAACTGCAATATTGCCATCCTCCTTAGACTCTACATCTATTTCAGTCATCATAGATGTCTGTAAATCGGATGCAGTAATGGTCAATTTACCTTCTTTGATTTCAAAAAGGAAATTTTCCAAAATGGGTACAACTGGGTTGGTAGTCACTACGCCATTGATAGCAGAAAGCTGCTTTAATAGGGCAGAGGAGGAAACAATGAATTTCATATCGTTATTGCTAATTTTTTCCTAATGATTGAACAGAGTAAATTTATAAATAAAATCTAATTTCGAGGCGTCAACTCGACAGAATTCGCAAATTTGTAGAATTCTCTCCAAAATTTAAGGGATTCACCCATTTTTGTACTTCATTTTTCGCACAAAAAACCACATCCCTCCCACAAGCGCTAAGAATGCCAAAGGAGCTCCTACATTAAACCACTGCCAAAAGCTTTTTTCTTGCCTTACTTTGGCCTTGTTGAGTGGTCTGATTTTAAACTGCTTACTTCTGGAAGCAATCAAACCCTCCGGTTCGGTGAGATAAGCAATTGTATTTTGTAACAACTGCCGATTGGCAAAGGTCACTGCATTAAACGGGTCCTCTCCCAAGGGAAGAGGATTGCCAGAACCTAGTTCAAGTTGACTTGTAAATACGGAACTACTTCCGACTACCAGCACTTTTCCTCCACTTCCTTGTTCCTGAAAAGTAGTTTTATCCATTCCTTCCGGTAGAAAGCGATTTTTGAACACAGATGTAAACTCTCCCTCTAACAAATAAACCAAAGGCAAAAACGCTTGATTAAACTCTTCTAAATCAGGCTCACTAGCCATGTCCTCAAATGCTATTCTTACAGGAGCAGAGAGCCTGCGGCTAAATTCTGAGGTGAAAATTAAAGGGGTTTTGCGGACTCCCTCGGCTTTAACCGTGTCCAATGAGCTGTTGAACCGAAATAAAACCTGATCCAATCCCTTGGTAATCGGATGCTTTGCCATCAAACTAGCTTTTATAAAAAAGGGCCAAGGGAGTGGGGCTAGTTGCTCCTGATTACCAAAATTACCAGCCATCACCGGGTAATAACCAAAATTGATATCTTGAATAAAATCTTTATTGACCCGTATCCCATAGCGGAACAGTATATTGTCCAAACCATGTTCAAAAGGCATGGCAACCGATCCATCTCCACCAGCCTCTTTCATGTCATACACCAAGGCATCTACCAAGAAAATGACATTACCCCCATTCATTAGGTACTGATCAATGAGGTAAATCGCCCGTTCATCGTAGCTTTCACGTGGTCCAGACACAATCAACACCGCAAATGGATCTAAATCCTCCACTTTTTTCGCCTGCTCCACTGGGATTTTAAAGACCTCATAGTCATCTACAAGAGCCTCCACTAATCCAAAGCCATCATCTTCACTTAATTCCCCATGCCCCATCATTAAACCAATGGAATATTGCTTCTCCCCCACTAACTTTCTGATGGCATTGACCAACTCAAACTCTAGATTTTCAATAGACTGATTGAGGATTTCTTCATTGGAGGCCATCCGTTCGCCTTTCAAAAGCAAAGCTCCTGTCTCAAACTCTTCAGTCCTTGCCACAATCCCGGGCCAAATCAAAATGGATTGCTGACCTGCATCATCCGTCACAAAAAGATTGGTTGGATTGATCCCATATTCTGCCAGACCTACGATGTAATCCTCTTGAATATCTTTAGAAAGCACCAAAGGATCTTGGTAATAGAACGATATTTTTTTAGAAGAATAGGCATCAAATGTTCGAATCATTTCCTCCGTGGACCGCTGCAATCTCCGCATGCCTCCAGGAAGCTTTCCTGTCAGCAAGATTTCAATTTCAACAGGCTCATCCAATTGCTTTAAAAAATCAATAGTAGCTGGATTGAGGCTGTATCGTTTTTCTTCCGTCAAATCAATTCTGAATGGAAACACGTATGTCAACAAGACCACAAGTGCAGCCAATATGCCTGCACCGATCAACAGAGTTATACTAGAATTTTTCTTCATATTACCTCCTTTTGATGATTAGACCTGTCAGCAATAGCATAAGACCAATGATGAATATGAAATAGGACAAATTACTACTTGCAATGACTCCCCTACTCATGCTTCGGTAGTGGAAACTCAAACTCATTTCTTCCAAAAACAAGGCAAAAGGATGATACACGTTCAACTCCACCAAGGCAGTCAAACCGAAATACAGGAAAAAACAGAGAAATACTCCCCATACAAAAGCTACCACCTGATGGGTGGTCAAAGCTGAACCCAACAAGCCAATCGCTGCAAATACTGCCCCCATCAGAAGTAACCCAATAAAAGATCCAAAAAAACCTGCATGGTCAATATTCCCTTCCGGTTGCCCTAGTTGCACAATGCTCCAATAGTAAACCAAGGTGGGCAATACGGCAATCAAGATCATCGTTAAGGTTGCCAAATACTTCGAAGTGATAATTTTTGGTATGGATAAAGGTGAGGTCATCAGCAATTCCCAAGTACCTGTTTTGCGTTCCTCCGCTATCATTTTCATGGTCATGGCCGGGATCAAAAAAGTGAAAACATAGGGTGCATAGACAAAGAGTGCCTCCAAATCAGCAAAGCCATATTCTAAGACGGAGGTGTCTGGAAATACCCATACAATCAAACCCAAAGACACCAGAAATAAACTTAAGATGAGGTAGCCGCTTAAGTTGCCAAAAAAAGCATTGATTTCTTTCCTATACAGTGCCCACATACTCAAGATTGGGTAATTTGTTGAAAAATAGATTCCAGATTTTTGGTCTCTTGCCTGAGGCTGACCAAGTTCAATTGCTGTTCTCCAATGATCTGAAGAATAGCTTTTCTTGCAGCCCCTGCATCTTGCACGTGGATTTTTATCAAATTCGAACGTTCGCTTGTTGCAACCTTGCCAATTGCCTCAAACCATGTAGGGCTTAGGTTTTCTTCTGTCTCCAACACCAAACTGACTTCATCAGATCCCTTGGTTAAATTTACCAACAAGTCTTCCGCAACGATTTCCCCACGATTGATGATCACGACTTTGTCACAAATCGCTTCTACCTCTTGCATGATATGGGTGCTCAAGATTAAGGTTTTATTTTGGCTGATATTTTTGATCAACTTACGGATTTCCACCAGTTGATTAGGGTCCAATCCAGTGGTTGGTTCATCCAAGATGATGACTTCCGGGTCATGAATTAAGGCTTTGGCCAAGCCTACCCGTTGGCGGTACCCTTTGGATAGTTGCTGTATCTGTTTGTGTGCCTCCCGGTCCAATCCGCATAGCCCAATCAATTCTTCCACACGGTTTTTAAGGCTTTTGCCTGACATGCCATAAAGCCCGCCTGTAAAGGATAAAAATTCACGCACATACATGTCCAAGTACAAAGGATTATGCTCTGGCAGATATCCAATCAATTTGCTGACTTGCTTGGGATGCTCAGAAACAGAAATACCATTCACCAAAACCTCCCCTTCATCCGGTCGGATATAGCCGGTAGCAATCTTCATCGTTGTGGACTTCCCAGCGCCGTTGGGACCAAGGAAACCCACTACCTGTCCTTTTTCTGCTGTAAAAGAAATTTGATTCAAAGCCTTTTGGCTTCCATAAAACTTACTCAGCTGATGAATGGATAATGACATGTATAGGGAGTAGAATTTTGAATAACATACAAAACTACAGAAAAGCTTAGAAAGCAAAAAAGGCTTCTATGAAGCCCCATTTAAAGAAGTGTCAGTCAAGAACTGCCAAATCTCTTGAATATTAAACCTTACTAGCGCTAAGATAAAGGCTGCAAGGAAATTAATCAACATTTTTGGACATTATTTACCAACCAATGGATTTTGCGGGTAACTATCGATCACATTTCCTTCCCAGTCCAACGAAATGAGCGAATATTGACTCCCTTCAATGGTCAACAAGGTAAATGCATTAACACTTTGGGCCACCTTGAGGTACCATGTATCTTCCACGGAATGAATGGGTCTCGGTTCGGTACCCCAAGAACCATCTCCCACATAGGTAATGCCTGTTTGGTCCACTTTCCCATTTCGGATAGGAAAAGTGCGCTTATACGCATGATCGTGATTTTCGAAGGCCAATCGAATAGGATACTGCTCAAAAATCGGCACCCAAGTATCTCGAACGATGGTCTGCGTTGTACCAGTGTAATCTCTTACAGATGGAAATGCAGGCACATGATAAATTGGTAGTACATGCAAGAAATCTTTGCGTGCCTCTAAGGTCTCCTTGAGCCATTCGGTTTGAACTCCGGCTACAGGATTACTATGCTCTGTGTCCAAAATGACCAAACTCAAGTACTTCCCAAAGTCCAATACATTGTATCCTGGCTGACCTGGGAATGGAAATAAGGAATAGAAATAAGGCGCAATACGATTTCTAAATGAATTGGTCTGTTCATATCCTGGATTACGGGAATAATACCCCCCTACTACTTCATGATTACCTGCGGCGACGATGCAAGGTAATATTCTGTTATCGGCTGTCACCAAGGTGGTAGTATAAGCATCAAACCAATCATAGATTCGTTGAAGATTTTCAGCTACGCCATTTTCATAGGCCATATCTCCACCGATAATTACAAAATCAGGCTCGTAAGAAGTGACAATCCCATTGGTTTTTTCAAACCATTCTTTTCTATGCATGGTGTCACCACCGATGGCTATTTTGATACTGGCAGAATTCAAATCCGCTGGCATGGTATGGAAATGATAAACTGATTCTAACCCTGGAAACATCAATTCATAGGTAGTCGCAGGAGATAGGCCTCCAATTCCGACTCTATGGACTTTTCGCTCTGAAAAAGGATAAGGAAGCACAGTACTTTCAAAATCTCTCCAAACATCCGTGCCTTTTCTTCGAAATTTGAGTGTGGTACTGGATGTCGCATCCGAGTGCCAATCTATACTGATGCTACTGGTGGGGTCATCCGTCCAAGTAAGATAAAATGCATGGGTAGCTTGATGCGTTTGGGCAATAGCTGACCAACTGAAAACAAGCAAGAGTAACGCAAAACTAACGTATTTGTAAAAGCGCATAAGTATGTAAGGGTTATTTTCTTAGAAACTCTTTCATGGCCAAATAAATTCCATTGGTCCACCCAAATCCATCCTGAACAGGATATTCCCCTCCTCCAGCTTCTAAGGACAAATCTTCCACATTGTATTTTTCCATCATTTTCCCCGTTCGGGCAAATACCTTTTCGTTTAATTGTGTCCATCGAAGAGCAATTAACTTGGCTAAATCGACCGATCCGTAATTCACACAGGCCACCAATCCTATCCACTGCAATGGTGCCCAACCATTGGGTGCGTCCCACTGCTGACCTGAATAACTATTACTCGTAACCAAACCTCCGGGTTTCAAAAACTTCTTTTCTATGTAATTCAAAATTGCATTGGCTTGCTTTTCGGATGCAAAACCCGACCAAAGCGGAAATAACATTGCCAACGATGGTCGATGCATGGACTTTTTTTGGACGAAATGATAATCCAAATAAACCTCATGCGCTGAAGACCAAAGATAGTGCTCGATTCCCTTCAATCGGCTATCCATCAATTGCTGATAATGGTTAGCTTGAGAAGCATCTTCTTGTAGTGAAAAAACATAATGCAATACCCGCTCTAGCTCAAACAATAAAACATTTAAGTCTAGTGGGATGATATGCGCCGCTTCTATAGTGCTTAAATCCAGTTCGTCCATCAACCAGCGAGAACTAAAATCCCAACCAGATTCGCAAGCAGCTCTGATATGTCGCATACTGCTAGCATCCCCCTTAGTTTCGTGCAATAATTCCACATCCTCCCGATAAGACTCTGCTCTAGGCGTATCCAAATCATCCCAATATCGATTGAGTATGGTCTTATCATCCAGTTTGACCACTCTAGCTTTGGCTTGACCCACTTCAAGTTCATTGGTTCCATTCATCCAAAACTCATATTCCTTCAGAAGTTGAGGCAAAAAGCCAATGAGTATCTGCTCATCTCTTTTTACCTCTGCCAAAAGCTCTACCATTTTTACAAAAAAAGGAGGCTGGGAACGGCTAATAAAATACGAGCGATTACCATTGGGAATATGTCCAACCACATCGATGAGGTGAGCGAAGTTATTCACCATATCTTCTATCAAATCCACTCGTCCCGATGCCTTTAACCCAAGCATAGTAAAGTAGCTGTCCCAGTAATAGATTTCTCCAAATCGCCCTCCAGGCACTACATAGGAATAGGGTAACGGTATCAAGGAAGACCCTGCTACAGGCGCATCCGCTTCCCTTGTCAAGACAGACCACTGCTTAGAAAGTCTGGCTTCTAGATCTGGAGTTTCTTCTATTCTAGAAAGCTGAGCTATGATAGGTAGCTCAAAATGTTGGTCTACAAAAACCCGTAAATCAAAGTTTGGGGCATGCCTTTCTTTTTCGTATCTGGATAAAACTTCCTCCACTGGAAACTTCGGAATCATATCCACAAAAGTCTTGGAGTCTTGAAATACCCTTTGTAGTTGAATTGCTTCAAACAATTCTCCAAAGAGTTCCTCAGGTCTATGCATGTTGCTGTTTTTTTACTTGCTGATGTAAGAGAAAAAGAATGAGACAAAGAGCCACAATGGGAATTAAGGAAAAATAAAACGCATTAGTTCCTCCATAGCGCTCAAAAATATTCCCTGTAATAATCGACCCTGTGGTACCTCCTAGGGCAGAAAAGACCACGATGAGTCCTGACATGGAGCTTTGCATGTATTTTGGTAAAGCACTCAATACTACAGAATTGATGGTAGGATAAATCGGTGCCAAAAAGACCCCAAGCAATGGAAATAGATAGACTACAAAAGGAGCATTGAACCAAGTGACTGTATCAGTGACATCCGGTAAGTTTTGGGTGAGCGGTAACGTGAGCAAAACACAAGCTCCTACCAATGCAGTACTCGTTAAGGTAAATGTCAACCAATGAACTCGCTTGAGGATAATCCCTGCCAGAAGCCGACCAACAGCCAAAGCACCTGCCAAAACTGCCCCTGCCTGTATACCCATACTCGCGGGCACTTTCAATACATCCTGATAAAAGGTAGGAGTCCAAGTCATGAAGCTTTGCTCAATCAAAACAAACAAGAAAGCAGAAGCTGCAAATACCAACACTAAGGGTTTGGCGACTAATTTGATCATCTCCACAAAATCATCCCAAGCCTTGCTGTTTTCTCGTTTGGAAGCAGATTCATTCACTTCAGCTAGCAAGAGAAATAAAGCGGCAACTACACTCAAGGCCCCCAAATACCAATAAATACTCAGCCAAGCGGTAGAGCGAGGGTCTGCATCATTGACAAAAAGGCTAAAAAACACATTTCCCAAGAGCACGCCTATCATAAAGAAGCCTTCTATCGTGCTCATCAAGCTGCTATGTTCCTTGGTATCATCCGTCACCAGTCCAATCATCGCAAATACAGATACTTTGATCACTGCAAAAGAGATCCCCACCGCAGCAAAAAGCATTTTGAAATACCAAAATTCATTGGCCATCACAGGCATAATGAAACACATGACAGCAACAAGCCCTAAGGCAATCAGCATCCCTCTTTTTAAGCCGATCTTGGGCAAAAAAGAAGCTACTACAAATGAAAAAATCGCAATGGGTAAATCCTTAAAACCTTCCAGTACAGATGCTTCTGCTTTGGTCACATCAAACGTTCGCTGCACTTGAAGGATGACTGCCCCAACTGAATTCAACAACACGGCAAATACCATGTAGTTAAAAATCAGGGACAAACGGATGAGTAATTTTGGGTTCATAAAGTAGGTTTATGAGTGGATGATGGGTTCAAGGCTCATAATTTGGGAAAATAATTCCCAAATCACAAGAATCCATCACTCATTCCCTACGACTACCTGAATTTGCAATGGGTAATCCGAAACCAAGATATTAGGCTTTCTTTCTTGGATAAATTGAGCATACACTTCCGTTCCTTCCACTTGCGCACGGGCATCAATCGCTCCCATCACATCTGTAACAGTAGGCAAGCCCAAGTCTCTCGCTTGCTCAAACAGTGATGCAGGTCCAGTTTTGTTAATGTATACAGCCAAATAATACGGCTGCTCCGACTTGCAGAGGTAGTAGTCAAAATCTTCCTCATCCTCTATCAATACAGACAACAAAAAAATTTCTCCCAAAGCCAATGCCTCTTCTGCTCGTTCCTTTGAAAAGGTCAATACAATGATTTGTTCCAGCAACCCGTATTCCTTCACCATGCCAATCACTTTATCCAAGGCTGCTGTTTTCACATCCAACATAAAATAAAGCCCTTCAGCTTTTGCCATGGCTAAAAAATCATCCAATTTTGGCAAAGGTTCTTCGGTCCCCTCAAGAATTATCCCATTCAAAAAGGTGCTTTCCAACTCTTTGATAGCTCCAGTTCCGGTGGTAGTTCTATCCAATGTGCGGTCATGCAAGACATACAAAACTCCATCCTTACTTTCCATCACATCGATTTCATGCATCTTAAATCCTAGTGCAGCTGCTCGTTTAAGAGAAGAAATGCTATTCTCCACCCAATCAGGCTCTAAGGCAACGCGATGAGAAAACAAGACTGTTTCTTCTTGCTCCAAAAGATTGCGCAAAGATTGAGCCTTTGTAGAAATGAAAGTGGCACATACTAAAATAGAGATGAATAGAATCTTCATGGTTTTAAGTTACACTTTTGAAAAGAGGTGAAGCATTTAAAGTTGTTTAATGATTGGATAGTCTGCAACTTGGAAAGCATATAGATATTACATCAGTTATTCTGTTCAAGGTTCCAATTTCATCTTTTCGAACACGGTAAGGAGCTACTAATTTTTGATTTTGAACTCTACGTCTTGAAATATAAACCTCCGATTATTCTTCCAATAAGGCTTGAAATTGCTCTACAAACTGCCCGACATGATACCCATCCATCAGCGCATGATGTACATGAATGGATACAGCCATTGATTTAACGCCATTGACCTCCGTAAGTTTACCAAAAGATATTTTGGGGCAACTATCTGGACGTGCAAAATTTCTTGCATGAGAAATACTTGAAAAATCAACCCAGGGAATCGCTGAAAAATGGACTACATTTTCACCTGAAACCGCAGGAAAAAGCGTAGTTGACTTTTTCACTACCTCAATTTCCTGCTCCGCTTTTTGATAAAATTCTTCTTCTTGTTCACAGTAGGAAAGGTAAGAAAATCCAAAGGTTCCATTGGTTCGACTTATCGTTGGTGAGGCATCAATCGTTTCAAACTCGTAAACCTGACCATCTAGGATTCTATAACGAAAATAATCTATGGTATTTACTGCTTTAAGTGCCCTGTAGAGGTAATAAAGAAAAAAAGAAATTCCCTTTTGCTTGGCACTTTCATAGGCCCTCGTACACTCTACCCTAGTTGTGACCCCAAAAAAGGGTTCTGAAAACTCTGAAAAGAAAAGAAAATGTTCCTTTCTATCCCAATTCTCAATATCAATTAGTTTTTTCATTTAAATGTCAATTATGAAGGCGATTGCTTAACCATTCAAATCAGTTAACTTCAAATTTCATTGTTACAATATTTTTACGACGATATTCTTCTCACTTCTTCTCCAACAAATACCAATTTTTAGGATCCACTACAATAGGTCCTTCACTTTTGACCAAAACAGGGGCTGCTGACAGCACATGTCGTTCCAATCCATGACTCGTTTGGATTTCTACGGGCATGGAAAACTGAATATTCGGTAAGCTTACGGCATATCCTTTTTTACCTTTTTTGGAAATTTTCACTTGAGGCAAACGCACCGATTTCAAATACAAATTAAAAAATCCTTGAAGATCCTGTTGTGCATATTGTTGCACAAAAGAGGTAAAATCTTCTGTGTCCACAAGGTTTTCGTAGGTAAAGCGTTCATCTGAAGCAAAGGCTTTCAGCATGGGGAAAAACACCTCATCTCCCAAATGATAGCGAAGAGAGTGAATGATGAATGCGCCCTTGGTGTAGATTTCGGGATGATAGGCAAAATCTGAATGGGAATTTCTAGGAGAAACCACTGGTCGAAGATTACGGATGTTGACTCGGACGGAAGCTACTTTTTGATGATAGGCTTCTTCACCACCATGCTCTAGAAAAAACAACCAATCCGCATAAGCTGTCAAGCCTTCATGAATCCAGAAATCAGCCCAATCTTTGACGGATACCTTATTCCCAAACCACTCATGCCCTAACTCATGGTGAAGCAACCAATCCGCCCATACATCCCCTACTTTCTCAAATTTGAAATTGTTCCCATACCCATTAATCGTCTGATGTTCCATCCCCAAGTAGGGCGTCTCCACCACCGCAATTTTATCGTCACTAAATGGATAGGGTCCTAAATATTTCTCCAAAGTTTGCGTAGAAGTTTCCAACACCTGCAAAAGGTCGTAAGCTTTGGACTTGTTTTGCTGCAATACATAGGTATGCATGGGAATTTCTTTTCCATCTACAGATTGGTAGATTTTCTTTGCCTCATAGAAAACCCCTACCGTAAAGTTGACATTGTAGTTATTGATGGGGTATTGGGTGGTCCAGTGGTAGCGAATCTGTTCTCCCAAATCCTCTTGAGCGGCCAATCGCCCATTCGATGCTACAAAATAAGGTTTAGGTACCGTGAAAAATAAATCTACCCCATGAATAGGCTCCGAAGAAGGGTGGTCTAAGCAAGGCATAAATATTTTGGCCCCCTCATTTTGAGATGAAAGTCCCATCCAATGATTCCCTAGCTCATCTATTTCCCAAGTAAAGCCTCCCGTCCACGGAGGTCGGATAGCAATGGGCGTTTTTCCTTCATAATGAATCTCCACTTCGTTGCAGGTACAGTCAATCGGAAAAATATCTAACACATCGCCCTTATGTTCAAAGCGGATTTCCTTCCCATCCATGATGACCTTACTTACCTGATACTCTTCTATCAAGTCTAGCCTCAGGGTATCCAAACGCTCATCTGCATGAAATGTAACGGTATTAGAACCTTTGATTTCTTGTGAATCTGGAAAAATCTCTAGATTAAGTTTGTAATGCAACACTTGAAATTGCTCCTGCAAGGGATGTAAGGGACCACCCCAGGTCCAGTTCTTTTGTATTTGTGCTTGAGCATAATTGCATACAATGAACACTAGGATATAAAATGCAGTAAATTTTTTCATAGTACTCTGGGAGAATTAATTCTGAATGCCGGCTTTCACTACTCACTTACTTGTGTGAACTTCAATTTCGGGGTTAATTTTCAATAAATCTGCGATCAACTCTTCATTATTTTCGGGCGCCACATAGATTTCATCAAATCGGTTGTAAAAAATGACAATGCCTTTGGTAGCCAATGCTGGTTTGATGCCTGAAAAAAGAGTGGTATTCGAGCTAACTTTTTTAATCTTTTGGATGTCAATTTTCCCCTTTATAAAAGCACAACGGTATGAAAAAAAACCATTAGCTATTTGATAAGAAGTATCAAAGTAGATCCAACTGATGATGGCAAATGGAATAATCCAAATGACAAATGTTAGCATCATCCGTGAAAAATTATCCGCTTCATTAAAGGCTCCGATAAAAGCAATTAATGCAGTAAGGATCATCAACACTGTTATAAACTTTCCTTTGCGGGCTTTGTATGTTTTCATAGATTCGTTTGATAAAGTCAAATGAACGATGGATTTTAAGCATGAAAACACGTATATTTGTTTAGAACTCTACACGTGTGATTTATGAGTACCAAATTAACACTTACAATTGATAAATCAGTCATTGAATCAGCCAAATCCTACGCAAAAGATCAAGGAAAAAGTCTTTCTCAAGTGATTGAAAATTATTTAAAAACGCTGACTGATGATAGTCAGTCAAAGGAAGTCTCAGCAAACGTAAAAAAGCTGATTGGCACAATCAAATTACCAGAGGATTTTGAGTACAAAAAAGAGTTGGAAGAGGCAATTGCTCAAAAATATCTTAAAAAATGAAAGCTGTTTTAATTGACTCTGATGTAATTCTAGACGCTTTATCCAATAGAGAACCTTTTGCTAAAGATTCCATTCAAATCCTAACCCTCTGTGAAACAAAACAAATTCACGGTTATATCACACCTGTCATCTTAAGCAATCTTTACTACTTATTGAGGAAAATTGGAGTTTCAAACACCCTGATTCTAGATAATTTCAGAAACCTTTTAACCAACATATTATTTGATGTAATTCATATTGATAAAAAGTCAATCATGGCGGCTATTGATTCTGAATTCAATGACTTTGAAGATGCTTTACAAAATTTTTCAGCAGAAAACCACTTGGATATTTCAGTGATCATTACAAGAAATACGAAAGATTTTAGAAAAAGTAATCTCTCCATAATGAGTCCAAAAGAATTTCTAGGAACCATGAGAGCATACTAGCAAAAACAGAAGGCTAGCCGAATGTTCAGCTAGCCTTCTTATTTTTCATTCAGGAAGATCTCCCTTCTAATTTTTACTTCTCAATCACAGTATCTGTAGCATATTCCTCCACAGGGATACAGCTACACACTAGATTTCTATCTCCGAATGCGGAATCAATTCTTCTTACCGTAGGCCAGAATTTATTGCTTCTTACATAAGGCAATGGATAGACAGCCTTTTCTCTGCTATATGGGAAATCCCAAGCATCTGCAAGCGCAAGGTTTGCTGTATGCGGCGCATTTTTCAACACATTGTTCATTTTATCAGCGACACCATCTTGAATTTCTTGAATCTCCGCACGAATAGCGATCATCGCATCACAGAATCTATCCAATTCTGGCTTGGTCTCGGATTCGGTAGGCTCAATCATCAAAGTTCCTGCTACTGGGAAAGAAACCGTTGGCGCATGGAATCCATAATCCATCAATCGCTTCGCGATATCTTCAACCTCCACACCAAAATCTTTGAACGCTCTGCAATCCAAAATCATTTCATGAGCTGCTCTACCGTTTGCGCCTGTGTACAAGATTGGATAATGTGCTTCCAATCTAGCTTTCATGTAGTTGGCATTGAGAATAGCGATCTTTGTTGCATTAGTCAAGCCTTCCCCACCCATCATGGCGATATATGCATATGATATTGGAAGGATACTAGCACTACCAAACGGTGCCGCAGAAATAGAAGTGATAGCTTCTGTTCCTCCGGTTTTAATCAAAGGATTACCTGGAAGAAAAGGAGCCAAATGACTAGCTACACAGATTGGTCCCATGCCAGGACCACCACCACCGTGAGGAATACAGAATGTTTTGTGCAAGTTTAAGTGACATACGTCTGCACCAATCATACCTGGGCTAGTCAATCCAACTTGGGCATTCATATTAGCACCATCCATGTATACTTGCCCTCCATTATCATGGATAATTTGGCAAATCTCTTGGATAGCCTCCTCAAATACTCCGTGGGTAGATGGATAAGTTACCATCAAAGCTGCAAGCTCGTTGGAATGCATCTCTGCTTTTTCCTTCAAATCAGCAACATCAATATTTCCTCTTTCATCACATTTCACCAATACAACCTTCATACCCGCCATCACAGCAGATGCAGGATTGGTACCGTGTGCAGAAGTTGGTATCAAGGCAATATTTCTATGGTGATCACCTCTGTTCATGTGATAAGCACGGATAACCATTAAACCAGCATATTCGCCTTGAGCGCCTGAGTTTGGCTGCAAGGAAGTATCTGCAAAACCGGTAATTTCAGTCAACCAGTTTCTTAAATTTTGGAACAATTCATAATAACCAGCTGCTTGGTCTTGAGGAGCAAATGGATGCAATTGACCAAATTCCGGCCAAGTTACTGGAATCATCTCAGAGGTTGCATTCAATTTCATGGTACAAGAACCCAATGAAATCATGGAGTGTACCAACGAAAGATCTTTCGCTTCCAAACGCTTGATGTATCGCAACATCTCGTGCTCCGCATGGTACTGATTGAACACGGGATGTGTCAGGTACTCAGAAGTCCGAGCTAAAGAGGCTGGCAATTCTAAGGTCAATCCATCTACTAATGCCTCGAAATCAACGGTTACTTTTTGATTGGTGGATTTTGCAAAAACTTCCACAACAGCCTTCACATCTTCCAATGTTTTTGCCTCGTCAAAAGACAAGAAGATAGCTCCATTCTCGTACCTGAAATTCATTTCAGCTGACAACGCAAATGCGTTGATTTTTGACTGTTGCACTTCGTCTACCTTCACTCCAATAGTATCGAAGAAAGTTTCAGAAGTTGGTTCAAAACCCATCTGCTTCAGCGCTTGCAGGGTCAATTTTGCCAAGCCATGTGCTTTCAAAGCTATTTCTTTCAAACCTTTTGGGCCATGGTATACTGCATACATTCCAGCCATTACGGCCAATAATACTTGTGCGGTACAAATATTGGAAGTTGCTTTTTCTCTTTTAATGTGCTGCTCTCTGGTCTGCAAAGCCATTCTGTAGGCTTTGTTGCCATTTTTATCTACGGAGACTCCGATGATTCTACCAGGAACTTGTCTTTTGAAAGCATCCTTAGTCGCAAAGAAAGCCGCATGCGGACCGCCGTAACCCATTGGCACACCAAATCGCTGACTAGTTCCGACTACTACATCTGCCCCCATCTCTCCTGGAGACTTCAATAATGTCAAAGCAAGCAAATCAGATGCAAATGCAGTAAATACATGATTTTCTTTTGCAGAAGCTACAAGATCCGTGTAGTCAATTACCTCACCATCCATATTTGGATACTGTAAAAGCACCCCAAATAAGTCGGCATCTGTCAAGTCCAATGCGGATAATGGCGCTATGTGCAATTCAATGCCGATAGGTTCAGCTCTTGTAATCAATAAATCCTTGGTCTGAGGGAAAATTTTCTCATCCACAAAAAATTTATTGGCATTTTTCTTTTCTCTAGGTTTGGATGCATGCAACATGGTCATAGCTTCAGCTGCCGCAGTAGCTTCATCCAATAAAGATGCATTGGCCATCTCCATGCCTGTCAATTCCATCACAACTGTCTGGAAGTTGATCAACGCTTCCAAGCGGCCTTGTGCAATTTCTGCTTGATAAGGTGTATAAGCTGTATACCATCCTGGATTTTCTAAAATATTTCGCAAAATCACTCCTGGCACAATGGTATCATAATACCCAAGACCGATAAACGACTTAAAAATTTTATTTTTAGTCGCCAACTTTTTAAAGTCCTTTAAAAACTCCGCCTCCGATTGGGCAGCAGGAAGATCCATTTGCTTGGTTAGCTGAATGGATTTTGGGATCGTTTGGTCAATCAACTCCGTAAGAGAAGATGCACCAATGGCATTTAACATAGCATTGATTTCCTCTGCAGAAGGAGCATTATGCCTGTTTTCGAAGGTCGTACTTGGATGGAGATTAATTTTCATAATCGGTTGAAATGTGAGGATTTATTTGGGTTATATCCGCTTTTATTTTTCGTAGTGCAAAGGTATAAATTATTGAACGCAAAAGGATTTTTATCGTCCAAGAAATCTCTAACATAACCAGCTTCTTGATAAACGGTTTTAATGTGATGGGAATATTTTTTATGTTTAGCTCTTCAAAATAATGAAAACTAAGTAACGCTATGAAAAAACGATTTTGGTTGGTAGGTGCGTTGGCATACATGCTTTCGTTTACCGTCCATGCACAGGATGCTACCGCAGTAAAATACGCATCTTCTATTACAGCAGAAGATCTTGAAAAGCATCTAAGATACATCGCCTCTGAAGAACTTCAAGGAAGAGACACAGGAGCCGAAGGACAAAAGAAAGCTGCTAGCTACATCAAGGATCATTTTGAAAAATTAGGCCTTTCAGGTCCTGTGAATGGTAGCTATTATCAAGTATTTGAACTCGTATCAAACAGCTACCCAGATGTAACCTTACAGGTAGGGAAAAATAAAATGCAACTGAACAAGGATTTTATCTTTGTTGGTGACGCAGATATGAGAAGAAGCCAAAAAGCACCGATTGTATTCGTTGGTGATGGTTCAAAAGAAAGCCTTGCTAAAGTTGATGTCAAAGGAAAGCTAGCCGCAGTTTGGGCTATCGGGGCCCGCACTCAAAATATTGTAAGAGATGCTATTGATGCAGGAGCAGTAGGGGTAATTGTCACTACTATGGAAGATCAAGCAGCCTTTGATAGATTGGCTAGTAGATATGCAAGCATGGGAGGTGGCAGATTAGGTTTCGCAAGACCAACTGTTCAAGAACCTGCCTTCATGGTGAGCGCTACTCAAATGGCTTCTATATTTGGTGTTACAGTAGACCAAGTAAAATCCGCCATGGGTAACCCTGCCTCTGTAGCTCCTGCCCAAGCAACGTTTCAGGTAAAGAAACAAACCAAAATAGTATCTACAGAAAATGTATTAGGTTACTTGGAAGGAACGGATAAAAAAGAAGAAGTATTGGTTATTTCCGCACACTATGACCACGTAGCTCCAAATGCTGATGGAAGCATCAATTATGGCGCGGACGATAATGGCTCTGGAACGGTTGCGTTAATGGAGATTGCTGAGGCATTCGCTATGGCAGCAAAAGATGGAATCAGTCCAAGAAGAAGCGTCCTATTCATTGCTTTGACTGCTGAAGAAAAAGGCTTGCTGGGATCTCAGTACTACGTAGAAAACCCAATTTTCCCATTGGAGAATACCGTTAATAACCTTAACATTGATATGTTAGGAAGAATTGACAACATTTATAAAGATGCTGAGGATACTAATTACCTTTATGCAATTGGTTCTGCCATGTTGTCCAGCCATTTGAAAATTATTTTAGATTACAACAATATCACCTATACTGGATTGAATTTGGATTATCGCTATGATGACCCAGCAGATCCAAACAGATTCTATTTCAGATCTGACCATTATAATTTTGCGAAGTACAATATCCCATCCATATTCTTCTTCTCTGGCCTACACAATGATTATCATACGCCAGCTGATACAGTGGATAAAATTGAGTTTCCATTAATGACCACAAGAGCAAGATTAATATTCCATTTATCTTGGGACTTGGTAAACAGGGATCAACGAAATCCGGTAGATGGCTCTAATAATAGAGGTGAGCGGTAAAAATCAAAAAGGGCTTTTGAAAATTTCAAAAGCCCTTTTTATTACCTAGAGTAAAAGCTCATCGAGTTTACTTACACATTCACGTGTCTTTCTGCGTGATAAGAAGAACGAACCAATGGTCCAGACTCCACATATTTCAACCCTCTCTTCAATCCTTCTTCTCTATAATGAGCAAACATATCTGGATGGATAAACTCAGCAACCTCAATATGCATTTTAGTCGGCTGCAAATACTGACCAAGCGTTAGGATATCGCAACCATGTGCGGCCAAATCATCCATTGCCTTATAGACTTCTTCTTTGGTTTCACCCAAACCTAGCATAATGCCAGTTTTGGTCCGCTTACCATACTCTTTGGTCAACTTGATTTGTTCCAACGAGCGTTCGTATTTCGCTTGAGGACGAACTCTTCTGTAAAGACGTTCCACTGTCTCCATGTTGTGAGAAACTACTTCTTGACCACCGCTGATCATACGATAAAGAGCATCCCAATTAGATTTTACATCGGGTATCAAGGTCTCAATAGTCGTGTCAGGAGAAAGCTCTTTAGTCAACACAACAGTTTGGTACCAAATCTCAGCTCCTCTGTCTTTACGTTCATCTCTATTGACTGAAGTAATCACAGCATGTTTCACACCCATCAATTTGATAGCCTCCGCTACCCTTCTTGGCTCGTCAGTATCATACTCTGGTGGTCTACCGGTAGCTACTGCGCAAAATGAACAAGAGCGCGTACATACGTTACCTAAAATCATAAAAGTAGCTGTACCAGCTCCCCAGCACTCACCCATATTAGGACAATTACCGCTTTCACAGATTGTATGTAATTTATGTTCGTCGACTAGCTTTCTTACTTTGGCATACTCCTTCCCCACAGGAAGTTTCACGCGCAACCAATCTGGTTTCTTTCTTTTGGTAGTTTCTTCAGAAATTACTGGTAATTCTATCATTGCTTCTGAATTAGATAATATGACAAAGGTAAGGGCTAAGCATGTATTAACCCAATGGTTTCCTTATTTCCTAAACCCGTAGAAAAATGTGAAGTAAACCGACTGGAACAACTGTCTGTTTTCAACGGTAGGCATCAAAGGAATTTCTCTGGTAAAACCCTCTAATTGGTAACCAAGTTCCAATCCTGTTACATTTGTTCGGAATACACCAAACTCAAAAAACAAAGCTGCTTTGGCATTTCCCCCAAATGCAAATTCCGACTGTCCGATGCCCTCAAATATTCTCCCAGGTCCCAATACATTGAATCGACTTTGATGTACTTCTGGATTATATTGTTCGCGTACCGTTTCCAAACGATTAACTGCATATTCAATGATATAAGGAGCAACAATTCCTACAGTTGGACCTACAGCTCCCAAAACAGAAACCTGTACACCTTGTTGTGGAGCCTTTTTAAATACGATTAATTCACGACCATAATATGGTCTGACAGAATATAAATAATTAGACTTTCCGAAAATAAATGAATTACCCAAAATAGTATTGTAACGCACCTCCTTTGGATTCTTTACATTAGCCAGATCCAAACCAAAAAATTGGAATTGGGAATCATCTATGCGCTGAGCCATTTTAAATGAAAACCCTCCAATCAGGCCTCCATTGGTATTTTTATTGATACCAAAAAGGACTTCTCGGTCATATTCATAATTACCCGCATCCTCTCTTTGTGCATGCAAAGTCGATGAGAGACCCAAAAAGAGTATTGAAAATATATAAATTCGATAGTTCATCATTTCACGGATGCAATATTAACGTTAACTTGCCCACTAAGTTATCTAACCAAAAATAAAAGTAAGAGTTTATGCCTACTATTAAAAGTGTCTATCAAGGAAATCTCCGAACAAATATGAGACATCTACAATCTGGGTTGGAAGTAATCACAGATGCCCCTGTCGATAATAATGGTAAAGGTGAAGCATTCTCGCCCACAGACCTTGTCGCTGCTGCCCTTGGAAGCTGCATGGTCACTATCATGGGAATCGTAGCAGAAAGAGATGGAGTTTCTTTGGAAGGACTAAGTTGGGAAATCACCAAAATCATGAATCCACAACCGAGAAAAATCAGTGAAATAGTCATTGATTTTCATTGGGAAAATCCAGTGAATGATTCTGCCATGTTACAAAAACTGAAAAATGCAGCAAAAACCTGTCCAGTGGCTTTGAGTTTGGATCCAGAATTGAAACAAACCATAAATTTTAATTTTTGATATTTTTTTATTCCCCTGTAGCGTATCACACTTCTCTTACGTCTTGTTTGTAGAAAGAAATAATAAGCGTCTTTGGAAGAATTTATAATCCAAAAAGCAAAAAAAGGTGACCCGAAAGCTGTGGAAATGTTGTACAAGCATTTCTATGGCTTCGCTATGGGTATTGCTTTACGGTATTCTTACAATAAAGAGGAAGCTTGCGAAATCGTCAATGATAGTTTTATGAAAGTTTTTGATAAGCTTGCCTCTTATGATCAGCAAAATTCTTTCAAGGGTTGGTTTCGTAGAATTATTGTCAATACTTCCATTGACTATTATCGAAAAAACAACAAATACAAGGCGGTGCTCGACATTGAGCATGCCCATGTTAGCGAGTTAGACCCCTCGGTGATTGATGAACTGTCCAAAGAAGATATTTTAACCCTTTTGAGAAATCTTCCGGATATGCTCAGAATAGTCTTTAATCTTTACGAAATCGAAGGCTATTCGCACAATGAAATTGCAGAAAAACTCACCATCCCTTCCAGTACATCTAGAACCTATCTGGCAAGGGCCAAAGAAAAGTTAAGAGAAAAAATCACACTCCTAAACAAGCAAAGTGATGAAGGAGCCATTCGATAAAAAATTAGCAGACAAAATCAAAACATTATTCCAATCTCATGAGGAAATTGCCCCTCAAAAAGAATGGGAACGGTTTTCTGCTGCATATTTTAATAAACCAATAAAGAAAAAATATCCTATTTGGCCTTGGTGGATTTCTGGAATCACGGCTTCCATCGCGTTGGCAGTTTGGTTAGGGAGAACTCCAGAAACTAAAGAGGAGTCTAATGAATTATTATCTTTTGCAGATACCTTAGCTAAAGAAAGTAAATCTTATGAATTGGAAGACTTGGGTAGCATTGAGGTAATGAAAGATATGTCATCAAAGGAGGAATTGGAATCAATTGTTACTAAAAATGCAAGCACTCCCATAGCCAAGATAACCCCCTCCAATCCATCTTTAAAACAAGCGGTAATTATTCCAATCCCAGCTGATAATCCTTTAATCGCAGAGGGAAGTGTCCCTGAAATTACTACCGAATTGAATGTTCAGGAAACTACTGATATCCCCTTCAATCCCCTAACAGAAAAAAAGCTAGATACTAATTCTGCTGAAAACTATATCAAAAATTTATTAGCAGAGGATCATGAACTAATCAAGCAAACTACTAAAGAGCCTTTTAAAATTGGCCTGTTAATTGCTCCGCAAGCCGTCAGTAATGCTAACCAAACTATTGGTTTGTCCGCAGGTATCATGTCAGAATTTGCCGTTTCCAAGAAACTGAAAATAGATATGGGCATCGCTTATGCTCAGCAAAACTTAAATCCCAACACAAATGGTGGGATGCTGAATGCTTCTACTTCCGATGCCTTGCGAAGCTATTCTGGACAACAGTTTCGAGAACAGGCCATTGCTGGAAACCAATTTTTTGCAGGAAATCTAATCAGTGCAACAGAAGAGTTACGGTTTGGACAATTAGAAATCCCCATTAATTTGAAATACAAACTATTGGAGCGTAACAAGGCAGATATTTATTTTGTATCAGGTATTTCAAATATGTTTTACCTAAACCAAGAGCGCATTAGTACGTTGAACTTTGCGAACTTAAATGCCGCTGGCAGTATCGGAACCGGAATCCAAAGCTTTTCTCAGAGATCAGTTCCGGATGCTAGCAGCTCTGATGTCAATATTGGCCAATTGGTGAATGTAGCAGTGGGATTTGAGCAAAATCTTTCTAATGGAACATTTCTGTACATTGAGCCATTTTACAAAATGTCTGTGGGCAACCAAACCTTCGCGGAACAACAATTTTCTATAGGAGGTATTAACCTTAGAATGAATTTCCAGTTTAAAAAGTAAAGTATATATGAACAAAGTGTGGACTAGTATAGTGGCATTGATAGTAATGTCATGGATGGGTGCTTGTGTCAGCTCAGAAAGTGAGCTAGAGGTAGCAATTCAAAGGGATATGCAACTGATCCGGGATTTCTTACAGAGAAATAATATAGATGCGATTGAAAGTCAATTAGGATACTTTTATAGAAAAGTTGAAACTAATCAAACAGGTCAACAAATTGTTAACAATGATATTCTAGGAGTGTATTACGAAATTCGAACAATCGATGGTCAATTGATTGAATCCTATTTGGATGAAAATAAACCACCAAGAATCTACGCTCATACGGAATCAGGCTTAGTACCCAGAGGAATAAATTTCTCTAGTGGTATTGCAAGAGAAGGTGAAACGTTAGAGCTATTTATACCTTCTCACCTTGCTTATGGAGGCTACAGCTTTCAGCAACTCATTCAACCAAATACTAATTTGGTGGTTCGAATTAAATTCTCCAATATTTTTACCCAAGCCCAAATCAATGAAATGGAGGTAGGAATGATTGAAGACTTTATTGAGGAACAGGAGTTTGAGGACTTCAGACTAACTGGAGCGGGTCTTTATATCAGAACAGTCACCGAAGGTAGTGGAGACCGTGTCGCTGAAAGCGGAAATTTAGTCCGTTTCGAATATTCCATTGCTCAAATGGATGTTTCTAATCCTTTTGCCAATCTTCCAAACAATGCAAATTCTTTTCAAATCAGGATAAATAATCAAGAAAACCAGGCTTTCTTGAATTTATCCTTGTTGGGCACTAAAGTGGGAGAGGAAATAGAGGTAATTCTTCCATCAAGACTTGGATTTGGAGCGACTACACAAGTGTTTCCCTTTGCTATTAGACAAGATCTTTTTAGTAGAGGATTAATACCAGAGTTGGCAAGGCCATTCGAACCTTTATTATTCAAAGCACGAATAATTTCAATTAACTAACAAAAAGCCCTCATTTGATGAACCAAATGAGGGCTTTTTTCTTTGTTGTAAATACCAATGGAATTGGTGAATTTTACCAAAGAATAAACCCAAATAAGATGAGCTTTTTATTCGATAGCTTCAAAGGCTGGAAACAGTATTGTCTTGATAAAGACATGACCTTGTATGATACAGTCATTGAGTATGAGATGACTCAAAAAAACAAAAAAGAAGAAGATATATGGATTGGCTTAGGCAAAGCCTATCAAGTCATGAAAGAGGCAGTTGACACTGGTCTTGAAGAAGATATGAGTTCTCGGTCAGGGATGATTAATAATGGAGCAAAGAAAGTATATAGACATCCCCTGAGCGTACTGTCCCCAGAATTTCAACGGTTAATATCAAGAGCGCTTGCAGCTAAAGAAGTCAATTCATGTATGGGCCGAGTAGTAGCAGCCCCTACAGCAGGCGCCTCAGGTATTCTTCCAGGCACATTGTACACCTTACAGGAAATCCATCAGCTAGACGATAAAAAAATATTAGAAGGTCTGTTAGTGGGAGCTGGTATTGCTTTAATCATTGAAGAAAAAGCAAGTTTAGCTGGTGCAGTAGGTGGCTGCCAAGCAGAGACTGGTTCAGCAGCAGCCATGGCTTCTGGGGCAATGGTTTATTGTTTGGGAGGTAGTATCGATCAAGTATTCAATGCAGTAGCCATTACAATTCAATGTATGTTAGGACTGGTTTGTGATCCTGTTGCGGGTTTAGTAGAAATCCCTTGCGTTGTAAGGAATGCCAGCGCAGCAGCAATTGCCAATAGCTCAGCACAAATAGCCCTTGCTGATGTAAGTGCGGTTATCCCTGTAGATGAGTGTATCGAAGCTATGGGAGAAATTGGAGCCAGTATGGAAACCCGCTACAAAGAAACTGCTTTAGGGGGATTGGCTGCTACCCTTACAGGACAAGAAATTGCTAAAAGAGTATTAATTCAAGATATTGAGATTTTACCTGATGAAGAATTACCGCAGTAAATCTCCTATAAACGGTATCTCCAAAATATATTGAATGGAAAAAGAGAAGATCACTCCCCAAAACATGGCGCTCAGAAACATATAAAGGAAAATCTTCTCTTTTTTAACATTAAAGGCATTCATGATAACAGTGCCACCTATAGGTGTGAGTAATAGAGGAGTCAAAGTCGCCACTCCTAATACTCCATATTTTCTCCAAACAGTTACAATTTTTCGGGTTTTAGGGCTAAAAACTTTTTTCTTTTTAGACACCCCAAGCTGCCAATTGGCACGAAACCAATCTCCTAGCAAGGTAATAGAAAAAACCGTGGTCATCATACCTCCGACAGTAACAACCAACATTTCTAAAGCACTCAATCCTGCGGCCAAGCCAAGTACAGGCCCTGCTATGAATTTAAAAAGAGTAGCAATGTAGATCACAAAGACTTTGAGCACATATTCAATCATAGTAGCAGGAAAATATAAACGAAATATACGCAAAGGAGTAAGCCGCCTTCCCACCGCTTGATCAATCTACCAGTTAAAATAATAGGAAACAATAATAATGTAATACCCAGCATCCACATATAATCTTGAGTCAAAAATGTATCAGAAACAGGAATAGGTTGTACAATACTGGTAATACCAAGAATAGCCAACACATTCATTATATTGCTGCCAATCACATTCCCAATAGCAATGTCAGTCTTTTTGTTTAGACCAGCTATGATGGAAGTAACCAACTCTGGAAGACTTGTTCCTATAGCAATCACCGTAATCCCTATAACCCGCTCGGTGACTCCAAAAGTCTGAGCTATTTTTACTGCATTATCAACAAATAAATCTGAACCTAAATAAAGCCCACCTATACCTAATACTAGAAAAATCAGTGATTTAACAAGATTAGCAGGCAACACTTCATCCTCATCAAGCACTCCACTTAATTTTCTAAAAAAATACCAGTTGAGCCCTACCAAACAAATGATAAAGAAAATTCCTTCACCTCTAGAAATAAGTCCATTCCAACTTAATACTATCAACAAGACAGAGGAAATCAGCATCGCAAGATAATCCAATTTGATGACTGATTTTTGAATGGTAATGGGATATAAGATTGCGCTTAGACCTAACACAAGGGAAATATTAGCAATATTAGAACCAACTACATTACCAATAGCAATATCACTGGTTCCTTTTAGGGCAGCATTGATACTCACTAGTAATTCAGGTGCAGACGTCCCAAAAGCAACAACAGTCAACCCAATAAGGCCAGCACTCAATCCAAACTTGGAAGCAATACCCGAAGCTCCTTCAACAAGCAGATGCCCTCCATAGAGCAAAATACCTAAGCCAATCACCAAGAATAAATAAACCACAGCAACAACTTATAATTTTTCACCAAAAGCTAAATCTCCAGCATCACCAAGCCCTGGAACTATATATGATTGTTCATTCAAATGACTATCCAAGGCACAAGTCCAAATTTTAACGGAATAGCCTTGGAGGTGTTTCTGAATATAATCCACTCCTTCCGGTGCTGCGATTACAGCAGCAATATGAACAGTTTTAGGACTTCCGTTTTTGAGCAAGTTTTGAAATGTTTTGACAAAAGACTTACCTGTTGCCAACATAGGATCTATAATGATCACTATTTTCCCTTCCAAATTTGGGCAGGCTTGATACAAGTAATCAATCTCCACAGCATCATCAGAATTTTTGGATTCTACTCTATATGCACCTACAAAACCACTTTCGGCATGATCAAAAACTTCTAAAAAGCCATTAAAAAAAGGCATTGCCGCTCTCAGAACAGAAATTAACACTACATTTTCAGGTAGTGGTATTGTTGTCTTAGCTAAAGGTGTTGCTATTTCCTGAGGTTCATAATCTAAGTCTTTCGAAATCTCATATGCCAACATGAACCCTAACCTTTTCAGATTATGTCTAAAACGCATGCTATCCTTTTGAACTTGACTATCTCGGAGCTCGGCTATAAGCTTATTGGCTATCGTGGGTATGGCTGATAATATAAACATGGCTATAAGGGCATAAAAAAACCCGAAACTAAGTTCGGGTTTTTTCTTGATATTTGAAATCTTATTATTTCACTTCGAAGCTTGTTCTTCTTGCAAGCTGTCTCGCATCAGCAGAACGCTTATCTACGCTTGTATCTTCACCGTAACCTTTGTAAGAAAGTCTACCTGCATCGATACCTGCTGCAATCAACAAGTCGTAAACTGATTTAGCTCTTCTTTCAGATAACTTCATATTGTAATCCTCTGGTCCTAACTCATCAGCAAAACCTTTGATTTCAACATTTACACCTGGATTTCTCTTCAAGAAATTAGCTACATAGTTAACAGAAGAAGAAGAATAACCTAGTGGCTTAGCACTATCGAATGCGAAGTAAACGTTTACATAGCCTTCGTTGATTGCTTTCTTGAAGTAATCAACTTCTTTTACTTCCTCAACAGGACAACCATTGTTAGATGCCGGACCTGGAGCGAATGGACACTTGTCTAAGTGATCAGGAATACCGTCACCGTCAGAATCCAATGTTCTACCAAATGAATCAACTCTAGCACCAGCAGGAGTATTAGGTTCTTTGTCTAAGTAATCAGGAATACCATCTCCGTCAGAATCTTTCAACATGTCCTTAATTTCGCCGATTTGCTGAGCAAGTTCTTCTTTAGTAGCATACTTATCAGCAGCAATGTACCAATCAGCATGTGTGTCTTTGCTGCCTAGATAGAACGTCAAACCTAAAGTACCTGTCCACCATGAAGCTGCTGGACCAAAGAAACCATTGTTGTTACCGCCAGTCATTGTAGAAGGTACAATTGCAGAATTTCCGTCAAAGGTAACTGTTTGTCTACCATTAGAGATAGTTGTAATATCACCTGTCAGAGCAACTCTCTCAGATAATTTTACTTGACCAGTGAATCCCAACATAATGTTGTATACTCTGTCAGTAAAGTCATTAAACTGGTTTTCTTGTGGTCTTACATTACCAAATCCACCACCAAGGTGACCTAGTAAGCTAAATCTTCTTGTGAAGCTTTCCCAACCCATAATTCTACCTAAATTAGCAACACCAGAAAGGTTAGCTCTAAAGTAGTTGGTTGAGAAGGAAGGGCTATTGCCGCTTGCTTCAGAAAAAGAACCGAATCCGTAGTCCACTTTGGCTCCGAATTTCTCATTGAACATGTATCTAACACCAAGGTCAGCATGTCCAATGTTTAAAGTAGGAGAAAGGAAACCAGCAGTCAAAGGTGCCATTGGTTTATTAAATCCTCCATTTACTTCGATGGACCACTTATTAAAGTCGTCCTGTGCATTCGCACCAATTGCAAGCGTACTTGCGATTAATGTTGATAGTATGATTTTTTTCATAATAAAAAATTTTTTTTCAGATTTTGAGTGTTTAATTGATTTGATTTCAGATTTACAAGCTTTAAACTAGATACAAATGTATAGGAATAATTTAATAATTTAAACTTTATCAAAAATCTTTTCGATTTTCGAATATAATTTAAGTTTCACAAACTTTAACATAAACTATGCCAACTGATCAACTTTTGCATGAATTAGCGAAAATTAAAACTACCTCAGGGGACGAATCATCTATGAGTGATTTTTTAATTAACTATATCCATAAACGCATGTCAAGCTTTAAAGTTTTGCCAACTGTATATTTTGGTGAAAATTTTCATGATTGTCTCCTTTTAAAATTTGGGAATCCACGAACTGCTGTTTTTGCACACATAGATACTATTGGTTTCATGGTTCGATATGAAAACCAATTAATCCCTGTGGGTGGACCAGAGGCAGAATCTGGCTATATCTTGGAAGGTGAAGATGAGATGGGACCTATCCAATGCAAACTTATTGAATATGATGGAGCATTGTTTCATGACTTCCCCAGAGCTATCGCTAGAGGAACCAGATTGTCATTCTCAAATCCATGGACAATTGATGAAGAATTTATTTCTGGACCTTATTTAGACAATAAGTTGGGTATATATAATGCATTGAAACTATGTGAAACAATGGAAGATGGCTGGATTGTATTTTCTACGTACGAAGAACATAGCGGTGGCAGCGTCCCATTTTTGCTTCAGTTTATTCAAAAGACAGCACCCATCAAGCAAGCATTGATTTCAGATATCACTTGGGTGACGGATGGAATTCAGCATCATGAAGGAGTGGTGATTTCGATTCGTGATAGATATATCCCAAGGAAGAAATTCATGGATAAAATTATTGCCCTCGCCAAAAAAAGCGGCATACCCTTTCAATTAGAAGTGGAAGCAAACGGAAGTTCTGATGGTAAGGAAATTCAATTCTCTCCCTTTGCTGTTGATTGGTGCTTTATTGGAGCTCCAGAGGACCATGTACATAGTCCTCATGAAAAAGTTTCCTTAAAAGATTTGAAATCGATGATAGCAATGTATCAATACCTTGTAAAACATCTATAAGTTATTAGCAGATAAAAGTAACGAAGGGCTTCATTTTTTTTTATATTTGTAAAGCCCTTTGGTTAAGGGCTTTTTTATTTAATGTATGATCACAATTAAAGATAAAGAATTCCAACCATTTATAAACGCTGATAACATTCAAGAGCGCTTGTTCACACTTGGCACTGATATCACCAAAGATTACCTAGACAAGACACCTTTATTAATAGGTATATTGAATGGTTCATTTATGTTTTTATCCGATCTTGTGAAATACATTTCCTGCCCGATCGAGGTTTCATTCATTAGGGTAGCATCCTATCATGGTACAGCATCTACGGGGGAAGTGAAATCAATAATGGGTTTGAACACTGATATAAAGGGAAGGCACGTGATCATCGTGGAAGACATTGTGGATACAGGCTTAAGTATGAAGAAAATTTTGGAAGAATTGGAGTCCATGCATCCTGAGTCTATTTCAGTGGTTACCCTTTTGCTAAAACCAGAAGCATTAAAATATCCAATAGACTGTAAGTATGTAGGATTTGAAATCCCCAACAAATTTGTAGTTGGGTATGGCTTAGATTATGATGGCTTAGGGAGAAATCTTCCTGAAATATATCAATTAAAATAAGTAGCAGCAGAAAAATAAATAGGCATGATCAATCTTGTATTATTTGGCCCTCCAGGAGCTGGCAAAGGGACCCAAAGTGAAAAAATCATTGAAAAGTTTCATTTAACTCACTTATCTACAGGTGATTTGTTCAGAAAACATCTTGGCGAAGGCACAGACCTTGGAAAGTTGGCACGTACCTATATGGATAAGGGCCATCTGGTTCCAGATGAGGTGGTGATTAGCATGGTGGAAGATAAATTGACCACTACGAAAGAAACTAATGGATTTATCTTTGATGGTTTCCCTCGCACGGTTGCACAAGCTGATGCCCTTGATCAATTGATGGAGAAAATTGGTTCTCAGATTTCAGGAATGATAGCTCTGGAAGTTGATGAAGAGATTCTAAAAAATAGAATAAGAGAACGTGGAAAAACCTCTGGAAGAGCCGACGACCAGGATGAGGAGAAAATTCAGACAAGGATTAATGTATATTTGGATGAAACACTACCAGTGGCCTCTTACTATGAGAAACAAGGGAAACTCACCAAAATTAATGGTGTAGGAGAAATCGATGAAATCTTTCAAAACATCAGTAAAGTTCTTGAAAGTTATTAATCTTTAAATAATTTGTATCTTTGCAGAGAAAATTGGCTAAGCTCATACGCTTAGCCATTTTCATTTAAACCTATAACCGTGGCAGATTCAAACTTTATAGATTATGTAAAATTCTGTTCCCGTTCGGGAGCAGGAGGGGCAGGCTCTGTCCATTTTAGAAGAGAAAAACATGTGCCCAAAGGTGGGCCTGATGGGGGTGACGGGGGAAGAGGTGGTCATATCATTCTTCGCGGAAATGCTCAACATTGGACACTTTTACACCTAAAATATAAAAAGCACGTCATTGCCGAAGAAGGGAAAAATGGAGAAGGTGGCCGAAGAAAAGGAAGAGATGGAAAAGATATAATTTTAGATGTACCATTGGGAACTGTGGCAAAGGATGCAGAAACTATGGAGGTCCTCTTCGAAATCACAGAAGATGGTCAAGAAGTAATTTTAACCCCTGGCGGAAGAGGTGGTCTAGGTAATGATCACTTTAAAACTGCCACCAATCAAGCCCCTCACTACGCCCAACCCGGAGAACCTGGCATAGAAGAGTGGATAGTCCTAGAATTAAAGCTCTTAGCAGATGTTGGATTAGTAGGATTTCCTAATGCGGGAAAATCAACACTTTTAGCTTCTATTTCAGCTGCAAAACCTGAAATAGGAGACTATCCTTTTACTACACTAGTCCCCAATTTAGGGGTGATATCGTACCGGGATGATAAGTCCTTTGTTATGGCAGATATCCCAGGGATTATCGAAGGGGCTGCTGAAGGTAGAGGATTGGGTTTACGCTTCTTAAGACATATTGAGCGCAACTCTATTCTATTATTCATGATTCCAGCTGATGCTGACAATATTCAGCATCAATACGAAATTTTATTGAGTGAATTAGAGCAGTACAATCCTGAATTATTGGATAAAAAGCGGATTCTTGCCATCACCAAAGCTGATATGTTAGATGAAGAGTTGATGAATGAAATGAAAAAAGATATCCCAAAAGATATCCCATCCATATTCATTTCTTCTGTCAGTCAGTTCAACTTAGACAAACTAAAAGATCTTCTATGGCAGGCAATTACTAATGATTGAATGCCACTTTGTCAGATTGTAAGGGATGGCAAATGAATTGAGAAAGGAAATTGAGTAAAAATAGCAATACGATGGAAAAAGATATCATGAACGAAGAGCACGTAAATTCAGCTACCAAAGAAATGAACGAACAAGAGAATGTTACAACTGAAAACGTTTCTTCCAGTGATTCTTCCAATACAGCAGAAGAAAACACAAACGTTTCAGAAATAGAAAAACTTCAAGTAGAAGTTGCCGACGCTAAAGACAAATACATCCGTCTTTATTCTGAGTTTGAAAACTTCCGAAGAAGAACAGCCAAGGAAAAACTTGACTTAATCAAAACTGCCTCAGAAGATGTTTTAAAAGAAATTATCCCTGTAGTAGATGATTTTGAGAGAGCATTCAAGGCAAGTGAGTCAGAAGATAATGCTTCAAACGTAAGAGAGGGAAATTTATTGGTTTTCAATAAGCTGGTGAAGGTACTGGAAGGTAAAGGTTTACAGGCTATGACTGATATCATCGGAAAACCGTTCGATGCTGATACTCAAGAGGCAATCACTCAAATACCTGCTCCTACCGAGGACCTGAAAGGCAAGGTAATTGATGTTGTAGAAAAAGGATATACCCTTGGAGACAAGGTAGTAAGATATGCCAAAGTTGTAATAGGAGCTTAAGAAATCATGGCAAAAAGAGATTATTATGAAGTATTGGGCGTAAGCAAAAGCGCTAGTGCTGATGAAATCAAGAAAGCTTATAGAAAGCTTGCGATCCAATATCATCCCGACAAAAATCCGGACAATCCAGAAGCTGAAGATAAATTTAAAGAAGCAGCTGAAGCCTATGAGGTATTGAGCAATCCGGATAAAAAGGCACGTTATGACCAATTCGGACACCAAGGCCTTGGTGGTAATGGTGGTTATGGCGGCGGCGGCATGAACATGGAGGATATCTTCTCACAATTTGGAGATATTTTTGGTGGAGGAGGATTCGAATCTTTCTTTGGAGGAGGCCGTTCTGGCAGGCGTACAAAGAAAGGCACCAACCTGCGTGTAAAACTCAAGTTGAACTTGAAAGAAATTGCCAACGGGGTTGAGAAAAAAATCAAAGTAAAAAGACAGGTCCTTGCAGAAGGGGTTACATTTAAAACATGCCAAACTTGCCAAGGAACAGGTCAGGTCAAAAAGGTGGTCAACACCATGCTTGGCCAAATGGTATCTGCATCACCTTGTCATGTCTGTGGGGGCAATGGTCAAATTGTAGATAAAAAACCAGCCGAGGCAGATCCAAGAGGACTTATTCTAAAAGAAGAAGTTATTGCTATCAATATCCCAGCGGGGGTAGCTGATGGGATGCAACTCAGTATGTCCGGCAAAGGAAACGAGACAGCAGGTGGAATACCTGGTGACTTATTAATCGTTATTGAAGAGGTAGAAGATGAAATACTTCAAAGAGATGGCAACAATGTAGTATATGATTTATATATAAGCTTTGTAGATGCAGCATTGGGTGAGCAAATTGAAGTCCCTACCATTGATGGAAAAGTAAAAATCAAAATTGAGCCAGGTACACAGAGTGGTAAAATCCTACGCTTGAAAGGAAAGGGAATCAAAGACCTCAATGGATATTCTAGAGGCGACCAATTAATACACGTAAACGTCTGGACACCAAAGCAGTTAAGCAAGGAAGAGAGAAGTATCTTAGAGGGATTAAAAAACTCCGACAACTTCAAACCAGACCCAGGAAAATCAGAAAAGAGTTTCTTCGACAAAATGAAGGAGTTCTTCTAAAAACAAAAGCCGGATTTATTTCCGGCTTTTTTGTTAGATTTAGCAAACCTTTACACCCAATTGCCGTTTCTGATAGTTATGTTGAATAAGAGTATCTTACTAATTGGTCTGCTGATCGGCGTACTTTCAGATCTGCAAGCACAGATTACTAAGGATTTTAAAATCATAGAAAATCAGGGATTTAATCTGGTAGTCCTCGACTTCAACGTATATAAGGGTATCTCAAATATCAAACGAGAGGTGGGTTCAGACCCTTTGCATATACATTCTCACCTTGCGAAGGTCAATATATTACCTTCTTTTTCCTACCAAATTCGAAATCAAACCATGCACGCCAATCTCATTCACCGCAATGTGGAGTCTGAAAGTCTTGGCAAATCTCTTTCTTATAAACTATTCCCAAGCAGCAATGATGATTTTGGGCACCGATGGAATATTGACTTAAACTCCAACTTTTTATATGATCTTAACCTAAATTTCGGAGTAGGGGTTGCGAATATTGATTTGTCTCAGATACCTGTATCCAATTGTAAAATCCGTTCCACGAGTGCTGACATCAATTTTGATTATAGCAAAAAAACAGCTAATTCAGTCAAAATGGATACGCTATCTGTTACTATCAATATGGGCAATCTAAATGCTAAACAATTGAACCTATTCAATGCAAAGCAGATGAATTTTGAAATCAATTATGGTAGTATGGACCTCAATTTTACGGGAGTAATGAACGAGCGAACCCAATTAAATGCAGTGGTGGGGGCTGGAAAAATTAATTTAACACTACCCGATGAAAGTCAACCATACATTGTAAAAATCAAATCTACTGCCATGTGCCGTACCTATGTCCCCAAACATTTGAAAGATATAGGCAACAAAACTTACGTGAGTAAATCTTTTAGAGAAGATGCACCCAATCTTATGGAGCTAACTTTAGATGTTTCTGTTGGTTCTGTTACCTTAAAGTAGTAATTTTTAGCCTTAAAAGAAAAACCTCCGAAGGCATTGAATATCCTAGAAACTCACCAACTCCACAAGTCTTACGCAAACACCACAGCTCTTCATGGCGTGAGTATATCAATTCCTCAACAAGGAATTTTTGGTCTTTTAGGGCCAAATGGAGCAGGAAAATCCACCCTAATTCGAATCATCAATCAAATCATTGAGCAAGATCGTGGGGAAATATTCTTTCAAGGCGAACCTTTACAACCTAAGCATATTGCTAATATCGGCTACCTACCCGAAGAAAGAGGTTTGTACAAAAAAATGAAAGTATGGGATCAACTCGTCTTTTTTGCAAAACTGAAAGGAAAATCAGATCAGGATGCCAAAACTCATGTCAATAATTGGTTGAAAAAATTTGACATCCAACATTGGCGCAATAAAAGTATAGACGAGCTATCGAAAGGTATGGCCCAAAAAATTCAGTTTATCGCCACAGTCATTCATGAGCCTCAATTGCTGATTTTAGACGAACCTTTCTCAGGCTTTGATCCAGTGAATGCTGAGCTGATCAAAAATGAAATTCTAGAGCTCCGGGAAAAGGGCATGAGCATCATCCTGTCGACGCATCGTATGGAATCTGTAGAGTTACTCTGTGATACTATTGCCCTCTTGAATAAGTCTGAGGTTATTTTACAAGGAAAGCTACAAGATGTCAAACAAACATTTGCGAGAGATAGGTATCAAATCAAAATCAAACCATTTTCCGGTCAATTACCAGAAGGTACAGTTATCAAACTGGATCAAGATATTTTTACGCTGGAAATTCACCTACATGGTCTGCAGACAAACGAGTATTTGCAAAAAGTAATGCTCATGGGAGAAGTAATAGAATTTTCAAAATTGATTCCTACTATGGAACAAATATTTATCCAACAAGTCAAAACCCTGAGCCATGAATAAAGTCTGGTTAATCATTCAGCGCGAATACCTCTCACGGGTACAAAAAAAATCTTTTCTTTTAGCCACCTTATTAACTCCACTCATATTTCCTGCGATTATAGGCCTATTTTTTTGGATAGCCTTGGAAGATATGGATAAGCCTTCGCTCAGAATCATCGAAGTAGTAGACGAAAACAACTTTTTTTTCATTGAAAGTTCAGAGCAATACGCTTTTTCATTTTCAAATACTTCTTTAGATGATGCAAAAGCCATGGTTCAAAATGGAGAACGCTATGGGTTATTACATATCCCGCCAATTGATTTAACAAAACCATCAGGTTTTACATTTTACACCATGCAAAGCCCAAGTATGGGTATCACTTCCTTTGTAGAAGCCAGCCTCAAAAGAAGAATTGAGGAGCAACGGCTGTATGAAGCTGGTTTTGATCCAAAAATTCTAGAAAGTTACCGCACCAAAGTATCGGTTCAAAACATTACCTTCGACAAAAAAGGAGAAGAAAAAATCAGCAGTGCCACGGTCAATTATGTCATTGGATTTATGACCGGAATCCTGATATATCTCTTTATCTTTTTGTATGGCAATCAAATTATGCAAGGCGTCATTGAAGAAAAATCCAGTCGCATCGTCGAAATTTTAATCTCATCACTTAAACCATTTCAACTAATGCTGGGTAAAATAGCTGGTATTGGAGCGGTGGGACTCACCCAATTCTCCATTTGGGTAATTCTTATAGCAGGCTTATCATCTGTAGTAACCGGTTATTTTGGTCAAAAAATGCCCCAACAAGAACTCATGGAACTACAACTCGAAAACACTGGACAATCACTTGAGAGCCCCAGTGAATTTGTAGAAATCATTCAGGTCATTCAAGGGATTGATTTTGTATCAATCATTCTTTTGTTCACTTTTTACTTTTTGGCAGGATACTTACTCTACGGAGCTTTATTCGCCGCCATTGGTTCAGCTGTAGACAGCCCATCGGAGGCTCAGCAATTCGTTTTCCCCATTACCATTCCCTTAATCATTTCATACATGGGACTCTTTGTATTTGTACTCAACGATCCAGAAAGTCAGGTGTCTTTTTGGCTTTCCATTATACCGCTGACATCCCCGATTGCCATGATGGGCCGTGTTTCCTTTGGTGTGCCTTGGTGGGAGCTGCTCTTATCTATGATCTTATTGATTGGTGGATTTTTAAGTACCACTTGGCTTGCAGGAAAAATTTACCGAATTGGCATCCTAACACACGGTACCAAAGTCAACTACAAAACTTTATGGCGCTGGGTGCGCTCTTCTCATTAAAAAAGACGAAGGGAGCTCAAAAGCTCCCTTTTCTATTATTCCTCTTCCTCTGAGTAGTTGTAGCTATCTATTTGCTCTTTTACCCAATCCTTATAGCGTGTCAGATGATATTCTTCCCAAAGCCCTTTGTACTTACCAGAATTATTAATTAAAAATTTAAATCCAGTACTGGCTTTTGGCTTGGAGAGCACATTGACTAATTCATCTTGGAATATCTTCTCTTTAACCATACGCTCCGCAAAGTTTTCCATCAACATGTGCTCCTGATTGGGTTCCATTTTGGTAAACTCAGCGTAGTTATCTGGATTATCTTCAATTTCATCTAAGATATCTTCCTCATCAGGAGTCAAATCGTAGTTAAAATAATCCTCATCATCCGGCATGGAATGAATTTTCTTGTTGTCAATTTGATAAAAACATATCATACCTTTTAGCAGCAAGGCTGCCATCTTCTCCACTTCTTTTTCTGAAAGCGCTAACATGAGTGTGGTTATAAAATTTTGGGAAAATTAAGTAAGTCCTTCTAAATATCAAACATTTAACGACTGCTTCCCTCACATTCTTTTGAAAGCAGTATCTCTTTAAACACTTCCATGTTCAACTCATGACCTCCATCAAAACTTTTATAGTTTACAGAAAGGCCCAAAGTGGAAATCAATTCTGCTTGCTTTTGTTTGGATTCTTCAGTAATAAATTCATCTTGAGCCCCTTGAACTACATAAATCTGGCTTTCGCGCAACCTGTTTCCTGCTGCATTCAAATCCAAATCATGTGCAAAACCACCTGACCATAACACCAATGAAGTCACGGGTAGGCTCAACTGTGCGGCCCAACGTGTGGCTGTTGCTGCTCCTTGTGAAAATCCTAGTATATGAATATTAGGCACCTTTTCAAATTTTAAAACTTGCATTTGAAGCACTGCATTAAGGTAACGGTTATTGTTAGCAATGGCCGCCTCCCGCTCATGCTTCGTCATCCAATTGGCCCCAACCCTGCCAGAAAATCCCTGTAAATAGGAGTAATTGGTTGCTTCTGGTGCTAAAAAAAGAATATCCTCTGAAAAAACTGGTTCAAACTTTTTAAGAAAAAAACTGGATAATTGTCCATATCCATGAAGAACTATCCAAATATCTTTTTCACGCCTATTGACCAAATGGGATGTGTAGTAATGAGCTTGATGCTCATATCGGATACTTGCTTTCATTAATCATTCAAATCTTTAAACCTAAAAGGAAGAAAATTCTCAACTCCCTCGGCCTTTAATACGGTATTTTCAGGTGTAAGGATTAGAATTTCTACAGGCTTTTTGAATTTAAGTTCATATTCATTGATCGTTTGTCGACATGAACCACAAGGTGTTACATTGGCTAATCTATCCAATCCCTGCTTTTTTGCGACAATTGCAATCTTCACAGGCGCTTGATCAGGAAAATTACCTATCGCATAGGCTAATGCTGCTCGCTCCGCACACACGCCTACCGGAAAGGAAACATTTTCCTGATTATTCGCAGAAAATATTTCCCCGTTTTCTAGCAAGACTGATGCACCTACAAAAAACTCTGAATAGGGAGCATAGGCTTTTTCCATCAATTCTTTTGCCTTTTCAATCAATGTATTTTCTACGGATGACAACTCTGAAAGATCTAATTCCATCAGACTCACGGTCTGTTCTATTCTTTTTCGCATGCTTCGCACTTAAATGGGATTGAATTAACGAAAAAAACTTAGAAAATGTTAATATATTAATTTAGTTGTGCCTGTATTTTTCACATTCGGTCTTTTTTGACATTTTGCAGAATAATAAAATCGCTGTATATGGAAAAGATCCTCATCATTGGAGCCGGAAAATCTGCTACTTACCTAATTGACTATTTGCTGGCGACTGCCAATCAAAAAAACCGGACAATTATCGTAGCTGATCTTTCACTTGCCCTTGCAGAGGAAAAAATCAAGCAACATCCAAAAGGATTAGCAAAAAGTATGGATTTAAATGATATCGTGGGGCGTAAAAAATTGATTCAAGAATCAGAGTTGGTCATATCCATGCTTCCTGCTCATTTACATCCCATCATTGCAGAGGACTGTTTAGAGTTTGGCAAACACTTTTTTACTGCTTCCTACGAATCAGATGCTCTGAGGCAATTGCAAAGTGATATAGAGAAAAAAGACTTATTTTTTCTCAATGAATGTGGTTTAGATCCAGGAATTGATCATATGTCTGCCATGAAAATCATCGATGACGTCCATCAGAAAGGTTATACCATCCAAAGTTTTAAATCTTTCACAGGAGGGCTGATGGCTCCCGAATCAGATGATAATCCTTGGAAATACAAATTTACTTGGAACCCAAGAAATGTAATCCTTGCAGGTCAAGGAACTGCAAAATATCTAGACAACAATGAGTATAAGTACATTCCGTACCATAAATTATTCGAAAGGTTTGAGAAAATGACGATAGAAAACTACGGCACATTTGAGGGATATGCCAATAGAGATTCTCTAGCCTATCGAGAAGTCTACAACCTTCAAAAAACCCCTACCCTTCTACGAGGCACCCTGCGAAAGGAAGGCTTTTGCAAAGCATGGAATGTTTTTGTGCAGCTGGGAATGACCGATGATTCATTCACTATCAACTTCGAAGACAGTAAACCAACCAAACGTACATTCCTCAATTCCTTTCTTCCGTTTCATGAAACAAAATCGGTAGAAGAAAAACTGACCACATACCTTCCTTGGATTGATGAAGTGATTTTTGAAAAACTATCATATTTGGGTTTATTTTCAAATGAAGCACTCCCACTGACACAAGGAAGCCCGGCTGCTATTTTACAGGCAATCCTAGAGCCTAAATGGGTATTACAGGAGTCTGACAAAGACTTGATAGTCATGCAGCACATTTTTGAAATTGAAACACCAAAAGGAATACAAACACTCACATCAAGTCTGGTGAACCAGGGAATCAATCAAACCTACACTGCTATGGCAAAGACTGTAGGATTACCACTTGCGATTGCAGTTGATCTATTCATGGATGGTGCTTTCCAAACAAGAGGGCTTTTGCGGCCAACAACTAGCGAGCTTTACCAACCTATTCTCCAAGCTTTAGAAAAACATGGAATTATTTTTCAAGAAAAGCTCTTAAATTAATTCAATTTATG
The DNA here is from genome assembly GCF_054166905.1 of Mongoliitalea sp. Lineage (NCBI taxonomy): Bacteria > Pseudomonadati > Bacteroidota > Cytophagia > Cytophagales > Cyclobacteriaceae > Mongoliitalea > Mongoliitalea sp. Next base: position 63,649 of record NZ_JBSZCK010000033.1, read on the forward strand.
TTCTCTCCTTAATTTCTTGGTGGATTCCAATTGGCTGGTGGGTCTACAACTGCACCTGGCACAGTACGGCAATCATCCGGTATAATTCTCGGTGTTTGTAGAAACTGTAAGCGCTCGTTTTCAATGTAAATCTGTTTGGTATCAACAGAAGCTGCTATAAAGTAACCTAAAACGGTTTCATCTGGGTTAGTCAAGCTAATCATATTCCCACGGATATTGGCAGGAGGTTGATCAAAAACACTTCCTGTAAGAGAGACCTGTTGTTCTACAAGTCTTAAAAACCGATGAGCCTGAGCCGAAATGCCTAATTGTTGGATTTCAGCCCTATATGTCCGTCTAAAACGCAATCCATTATCCTCAATAAAAGCCACAGGAAGCCTATTTGATAAGCCATTGAAGTCTTCATCAGAAGCAATGGAAAAGCCTGTAATTCTACTAGGATCTACAAGAAAACAGGTGGCACAGCAATCCTTTGGATTTGGACCACGGGGATTAGTAGGATGATCCGGAGGGAAAGTATGTAGCTCAGGATTAGCTACCACGATATAAGTTCCAGGTGTAGTCCTCCAATAATAAAAATTGGTCTGGTCTGCAGGATCCCGAAAAGAAGCAAGTATTTGTACCCCTGACCTACTCTCCACTCTACTATCTGTAGCTACCTGAACAGATCGATAGCTTAAAGAATCAATAACGGGTACGGGATTGACCATCTCCGGCAAAGAAGTATATTCTTTCCCGTCTTGAAGTGTAATCTGCAAGATATAGGAACGGCCTACTTCTGCCCTAAAAGATCGAGGAGTTTCATATACTCCAGGTTCCATTTCCACCAAAAACGTCACTTCTCCTTGACTGTCACGGACTGCAACAGTAGCTTGGCTAACAGGTCTAATTAAACCTTCAAAAACACTTCCATAAGTATCAGAACGTGTCAAAGTAATCCTATGCGGCCCAAAATCTGTCGTTATGAAGCCATCAACAGTCAATAAGCGCTGTCCTTCAGGTAAAGAAATACGATATGGATCGATACAAGATGAAACCAATAAAATAAGTGCTACAAGTATAAACCGTTGGAACATGTGGATCAGAATTTAAGGGAATAACTCAAGGTAGGCAAAGGAACACCTAAAATAGCCAATCTGTATGCCTGAGGAGGTGAGCCAGCCTGATCGGCAAAGAATATGGAAAATGGATTTTTCCTACCATATACATTCATCACTGCAAATGTCCAATCACCTTCATAAAACTTTCCTTTACCCTTCAATTGAAAGTTTAAGGACAAATCCAGACGATGAAAATCAGGAATTCTCTGTAAGTTTCTGTCTCTAAAGAAGGCTAAAGAATTGCCTGCAAAATCAAACTTTGCCTCCGGAAATGAAACAGGTCTTCCCGTACTGTAGAAGAATGTACCTGACAAGGAGACATTAGAAGCTAATTTATAGTTACCAATCAATGTCAGATCATGAGGCTTATCAAAATTGGCAGGAAACCAATTCCCGTCATTGATTATCTCTTCTTCAAATGGAGTGAGTACTCTCCTCAATGCTCTAGAATAGGTGTAACTTACCCAACCGGTCAATCTCCCCAGGTTCTTTTTAACATACATTTCAACCCCATATGCTTGACCAGTCCCGGGAATAATTTCGGTTTCGAGATTGTTCTGAAGAAGTAAACGCGCTCCATCTTTATAATCCACCACATTTTGGATATCTTTATAATAAACTTCAAATGAAGTTTCAAAAATATTCCCCTTAAAATTTTTGTATAGTCCCAAAGAGTATTGATCGACTATTTGGGGACGGATAAATTCATCACTTAATTTCCACACATCCGTAGGGGCAATAGTAGCGGTATTGGATATCAAATGGATAAATTGGTACATTTTATTATATCCTCCTTTGATTGATGTTTTGGGATTAATGGAATATCTGAAGGAGGCTCTCGGACCGAAGCCATTATATGACTGAATGACTTCTCCATCTGCATAAGTACGTTCCCCAATTACATTGGCTGAACTGATCGGAAGATTGGGGGCATACGAGCGAACAGTCCTAGGACCAAAATACTGATACGTATCATACCGTATGCCATAAGAAAAACCAAATTTCTCCCCAAGCTCAAAATCGTGTTGAAAATAAACTCCAGATTCCCTAGCAAACTCAGGCTGTACAAGCTGAGGCAAAACGCTGACTTCCCCAATTTCATTGGTTCCTGGAATCAACTCTCCAGGGTTGATGGTGATATTTTTGGTATCCGCTCCAAAAAATAATTTGTTTCTATCTCCTAAACTATAAGTAAAATTCAACCGAGCACCTACGTCTTCAATACCTGACTTCAAATCAAAATTATTGATCCCAGATCGATTGAAAATACTGAAATCATAAAGGGTATAAAATCCAATAGCATCCACAAACAATTTTTCAGAAAGCTTCCCATTATAACGGATAGAATGACTGAGATTGGTCCAGGAAATAGTCGTATCTGAGGCCAGTGCAAAATCATCATAGCTGCGATAGAAACTGTAGGTGATGTTATGATTTTCATTGATCTCTCCGTATAGAATCCCATTCACATCATTGAAATTTGCCTGACTAGTCCGCAGGTCAGGATTATTTAATGAATTCAGCAACCAGTTGATGTAAGATCCCCTAAACCCAATCTTTGCAGAAATTTTATCCTTTACTACAGGCCCATTTACTGATAGCTTGCCGGATACTGACCCGGCCATCATGTCTCCACCCCAAGTATCCAAACTTCCCGATTTCGGTGTAATATCCAAAATGGAAGACCCCCTTCCTCCATACCTTGTGGGAATGATCGCTTTGTACAAGGTGAAATCATTGACTACATCAGGATTGAAAGCAGTAAATAAACCAAATAAGTGGGAAGGGTTATAAATTGGTGCTCCAGCAAACATGATAAGGTTTTGATCTGCACCTCCACCTCTGACGTTTAATCCAGAAGAAGCTTCTCCTACTTGAGATACACCTGGTAAGGTGGCAATAGACCGGATAATATCCACTTCACCCAAGAAAGGTGGTAGCTCCTTCAGCGTATTCATATTAATGCTGATAGCCCCCATTTCCGTACTTCGCAAATTTTTTTCCGGGTCCCTCCCAAAAATCACCACATCATCAAGCGTAAAATCTTCTTGAATCATGCTCAAACTGATCCGCCCCTCACCAACGGCTATTATAGGATAGATGATCGTCTCATACCCTACATATCGAAACTCTAGGGTATATTCGGCTCGGTCTAAAACCAGAAAAAAGCTTCCGTTAGTATTGGTCACTTCTGTTTTATCCAATTCACGAATAGTTACCGTAGCACCAACCAATGGCTCTCCTGATATCTGATCAATCAAACGACCGCTGATCCGTATATTCTTCAACTCACCAATATCTCTTCCCACAACGGTGGCCTTTTGCTGACCAAACACCATCCAGGGAACAAATAAGAAGAGTGAACCAATTAAAAGTAAAAATTTCTTCATAGTACCTGCTTATCAATTAAATCCTTTAGGGTCAAACTCCCACATTTCCATAGGGCCTGCCAACTGTAAATCCGCACTTCTCAGAAAGTAAATAAGACCATCATGTAGAAATACACCAGCATTACTGGCCTGAATAATCCCAGGAAAATCATTTTTCAATGCCCAATTCATTGTACTCAAATTAAGCTCCCATATACGGTTGGATCGAAACTCCATACCTATATAGGCTCGACCATCGACCACGATTCCAAATCCACCCGTACCTCCTGGCTGTCCTGGATAATTCGTCACAAAGTTCCAAGAGTCTGTACTTGGGCTGTAAGCAAATAATTCACGAGAATCAGGATTCAAAATGTAAATTTTACCTTCATAAACAAATGATGTGGTAGCTCTAGAAACCCTAAATGGCGTATTATTTACCCTCATCCAGTTTCCTGTAGCTGGACTATACCGATAAGTTTCTCGACCAAAACCATTTTCTCCACCCGCCACATACAATTGACCTTCCAACTCATAGGCTAAAGCATTTGCTTCAACAAAAGGTAGGTCAGGAAGTCTGGTAAAGGAACCATCCGATTCAAGTTTCCAGAAATCAGGCACCAAGAAAAAAGGAAACCTATCCAGTAGAACTGACCCCGAACCAAAATACTGCGTAGAATTAAACGCAAAACGAAGTGGTGTGCCTTCAAAAGGAACTTGTTGCCATTGTTGGGCCAAAACGTCGAATTTCCAAAACTGTGAATTAAAACTTAATCCCCGTTCGGTTCCAAGACCCACATAAAAATCTTTGTCATTTTGAAGAAAAACATTGTTAAAAAGCCTCTGAGAACCTGGAAAATCGCTGATTTTCCTGTATGTTCCTGTGGTGTATTCAAATACTTCGGATACAAGCATTTCCCTTCCTTGACTGATCACTCGAATCCTCACTACAGGCGCTTCTGCTATTGGTATCCTAACAAGAATACGAGACTCAAAATCTATTCCAACGACTTGGCCTTCTGTATTTCCAAAGAAAACCCGAGTATCAGCGGTGAAATTTCTCCCCAAAATATTGATGACCTCTCCAAACTTCCCATTATTGGGCTGTAATCCGGTGGCAGCAGGAGTAAGCGTGTTTAACTCTATGATATTCCCGAACAACATCTCTCCTTCTAAAGAAAGGAATGACTTGACAAAATACTGCTGATCCACTTGCAATCCTGTTGTTTCACCTATAAATCTGCCTGGATTGGTACGCTGGCCCAAAGAAATAATCAAAGGTTGCGTAAAATTTTCATTGGTAGCAATATAAAACCCATGGTCTGAGGCATTGACTGCTTGGGTAGTCAATATCCTACCTAGTAACCGAACACGTTCACCACTAAGGTAAAGCACATCTTCTGTAGCTAGAGAGGTGGTGAAATCTTCTACTTCTTCACAGGAGGAAAAAATACCAAAAATGAAAATCAGGAGTGAAAGTAAGCCAAACGTGTACTTTTTCATCACAATTGTATTAAATGCAGGGCTAAAATTAAACGAATATTTTTTTATAAAAAACAACTAAAACAGCCCCAATCCGTATAAATCACATTAGATCAAAAAATCAGCAAAAAATCCTTCAGTAAACGAACATAATCCGAATTAAATTCTTCTTTATGGTTTTTTATAGCAATTTCATTTTGAAAAAAATTTCTTTCACTTTTTGAAAATCCACAAATCAATCGCAATACAGGTTTATCGTGCCGATCTCTCAAGACAGTGGTAGAAAAATGACAAAAACCGTATGCCTGTGATTGTTCGATTAAATCCATCATCTGCCTCTCCGGTAAAATTACCCAAAACTCTCCAGCAGTATCCAATAAAAAGGCAGCCGCTTGAAGCAATTCATCAAAACTCAAGGCATCTGTATGCAGCGCAAGGTTTCGTTTGAAGTCTATAGACTTGAGATGATCTGAGAAATAGGGAGGGTTACTTACTAGCAAATCAACTGATGCAGGTTCTGCATGCTCAAGAAATTCTTGGATGGCTATGTGCTGAAAGTGTATGCGATTAGCAAATGGACTGGCCTCAGCATTTTGATGAGCCTCTTCATAGGCATCTTGATCTATTTCAACTCCTTCAACCAAACTTTCAGGAAAACGTTGTGCGAGCATAAGAGCAATTACCCCTGTACCCAGTCCTATTTCAAAAATTCTTCCGAATGCATCCTTACTTCCTGCCAGAGCTCCAAGTACCACAGCATCAGTAGATACCTTCATGGCAGATTTTTCATGGGTCACTCCAAACTGCTTAAACTGAAAATATCTTTTGCGCATAGATAAACTAATCAAAAGTCAGCAGCTTGTTCATACCCAATGTCTGCCGGTAAATTAGCACCTACCGCTGCTTCCACCGCCAATTGGTCACAGCGCTCATTTTCAGGGTTCCCAGCATGCCCTTTCACCCAGACAAATTTGGGTTTATACTTGACGTGCAGGGGAATATACACGCGCCATAAGTCTGGATTTTTCTTATCCTTAAAACCTTTCTTTTGCCAAGCCCAAAGCCAACCTTTTTCGATGGCATCTACCACATATTTACTATCCGAATAAATCGTCACCGGTATCCCATGCACCTTCAGTTCCTGTAAGGCCTTGATGACAGCCAAAAGCTCCATCCGGTTATTGGTGGTCATACGGAATCCACCCGATAGTTCTTTGCGGTGTTGCTTATACAGCAAAACCGCTCCATAACCACCCGGACCTGGATTACCCTTAGCCGCTCCATCTGTAAAAATTGAAATCATGCACAAAGAAAACATTTTAAAACGAAAAATATTCTACGGCAAGGTCATGAGATTTCCAAAGCACACAATTAAAGGAATGAAATTAGCAAGAATATCCTTAAAAAATTAATAAAAATATTTTCTCTTTTATCTCATTTTCAATTACTTATGAGTCATTTAAAAAAATTACTCAATGTATTGAGTAATTTTACTCAATAAAATACGTAAATTTGTAATCAGCTATTAATCAATGACATGAGCTTCTATCGTTCTGATAAAAATATACTCTACCGTAGACTAGCCAATGAACCTCGGAGATTCATTCAAGTCATTTATGGCCCACGCCAAGTTGGTAAGACTACTCTGGTGAGACAGGTCATGAAAGAACTCGATTATCCTTCCAAGTTTGTAGCGGCTGATGCAGTACCAGCGGGCGACCATGCTTGGATCAATCAACAATGGGAAGCCGCGAGACTTCAGCAATCCCAACAAGCTGATAAGCCCCTCTTACTAGTCATCGACGAGGTGCAAAAAATCCATAACTGGAGTGAGCAAATCAAAGCAGAATGGGATAAAGACAGTTTGGAAGAACGGGATATTCGATTGGTCCTATTAGGCTCATCACGACTGATGCTGCAGCAAGGCTTGACTGAATCCCTAGCAGGAAGATTTGAAGCAACCTATTTAGGCCATTGGACATTGACCGAAATGAAATCCGCATTTGGCTTAACAGCAGAAGAATATGTCTGGTTTGGAGGATACCCCGGCGCAATCACACTACGAGAAGACGAAGACCGTTGGAAAAGTTATCTTCGAGACTCCTTGCTGGAAACAAGCATTTCCAAGGATATCCTCATGCTCACCCGTGTCGATAAGCCAGCACTCATGAAAAGACTCTTTGAACTTGGTTCGGTGTATTCGGGCCAAATCTTAAGCTTTACCAAAATCATGGGACAACTCACCGAGGCAGGAAATACGACTACTTTAGCCAATTATTTAGAGCTACTAAATGATGCTGGACTGCTTGGAGGAATTGAAAAATACAGCCCAAACATGGTGCGCAAGCGTGCTTCGAGCCCTAAGTTTCAAGTACACAATACGGCTATCATGTCAGGAATCTCTAATGAAAGTTTTGAAAGTCTTCGAGCTGAACCTGTTACTTGGGGAAGATGGGTGGAGTCTACGGTAGGCGCTCATCTGATGAATCAGACCTTTCGAAATAAAAAATTATCCCTCTACTATTGGAAAGAAGGGAATGATGAAGTTGACTTCGTTGTCGAATATCAAAAAAAAGTCATCGGTTTAGAAGTGAAATCCGGACTCACTGGCAAACTCACTGGAATGAATGCCTTTAAAGAAAAGTTTGCTCCTGATAAACTGTTTGTCATTAGCAAAGACGGGATTCCTTGGCAAGAGTTTTTGGAGCTTGATGTAACTGATTTATTTTAAAAAAAGCGCTCACGTTGAGCGCTTTTTTTGTTTAAAAATATTTTTATTATCACTTGATTTACAGGCATTTAACTATATTTTTGAAAATTTACTCAATAGCCTGAGTAAACTATTTTTACCCCCCAACCATCTCTACCGAAAAGAGAATCAGCGTAACAGAGAAAATCTGCTTGATATCAAACATGGCCTAATAATTTTTGAGAAAGGTCAATAATCGCTCAAACTCTTCATCCGTAATCGCTGGGAAATTTGCAATTCGGAAGCTTGTTGCTTTGAGTGGTCCATAGCCTCCACCCAGCTGCATACCTACCTGTTCGGCTGCTTTTTTGATGTTTGTAATAAATTCTTCTTTTGCTGTCACAGCTATGACTGTACTGCTTCGCGCCTGTTCGCTGGTGATCAACATGCGCATATGGGCCGTTTGGGCAATGCAATTCTCCAAGGCCCGCATACGCTCCTTTATTTGCTGATCAAGCAGTTGTATCTCTGGCATATCCTTTAAGACTCTTTTCAATAAGTATATCCCAAATACATTTGGCGTGTAATGCGTCTGGTAATTAGTTGCGTTTTCCAGCATAAAGGATAGACTGTTATACCTACCACGCTCTCCTTTTTGCTTGGCTTTGGCGATGGCTCTTGGGGAAAGTAATAAAATTCCCAAACCTGCGGGCAAACCGAAGCATTTCTGTACGGATGCATACCAGATATCTCCATACTCCCAAGGCAAAGCGATTCCCCCCATAGAAGAGGTAGTATCAACAGCAATCAATTTCTCAGGAAACTTGGCCGCTAAAGCGGACAAATACTCCTTGCGTACCTGGGTTGCATTGGATGTTTCATTTTGAGTAACGGCGATCAGGTCAAATGCATGGTCAATCGCCAATGATGGAACATCTATCACCTCACTGGCGTCGATTTTCAAGCCATAGGTAGCTGGGATGATATGCTTGGCATAGTCAAACCACTTTTTGCCAAAAGAACCCGAGTATATATGAAAACTCCCCCGCTCTACGATGGATTGAGAGATGATTTCCCAACTTTCTGTAGCGGAAGAAGTAAATAACAACTTGAAATCTGCTGGCACATGCATTTTTTCCCGCATCAATTGCTCGACCTCTTGATAGAGACTCATAAATCCAGCAGATCGATGATTGGCGCTTAAGATGCCCTCTTGATAAGCTTCCTGCATGTATTGAGGCAAGGCATCGTAGACTTTGGATGGTCCTGGAGCAAAGGTTAGTTTCATGGATGTGTGGTAAAATAGTGGAGACCTAATTCGTAGCCTTTCAAACCTAATCCGGAAATCATTCCTACACAGGCTTGAGAGATGATGCTTTTATGGCGAAACTCTTCCCGCTTATAAATATTGGAAATATGTACTTCTACCGTAGGAGTCTTGACAGCAGCAATGGCATCTGAAATTGCGACAGAGGTATGCGTATAGCCTCCTGCATTTAATAAAATCCCATCAAAGGAAAAACCTACCTCATGGATTTTGTTGATCAATTCACCTTCCACATTGGATTGGTAGTAATGAAGGTCTATTTCTGAATATTTTTCTTGCAACTGCTCAAAAAACATTTCAAAAGATTGACTGCCATAAATCCCTGGCTCTCTTTTCCCTAGGAGATTGAGATTTGGCCCGTTGATGATGATGATTTTCAATGGAATCTGGTTTAGTGGTTTGAATACTCAAAAGTATCAGTAATTTGGGGCTTGCCCAAAATATCGCGTAAACTTCCATTGCTTTTCCTAGTAAAAATCCCAAATTTAAAGTGCGATAGGATTTGAAAAATTTTTGACCATGAGAAAAAGACAGAAAACAACATTTAAGCAGCTTCTCTTCACTAGTCTATTAAGTTCATTGATTGTAGGCTTAATCAACTATTTTTTAGATGGAAATGAAAAATCACTTACATCCATACTGTCATATAGTATAATTTTTATGGTTGTCTTTTTGACCCTTATGTGCCTGTTCTATAAAATCAACCCATTTAAGAGAATTTTTGAAAGTCCATACACCAACGATTAATAATGGCGCTTTCCTGGGAAAATCTTACCAAACGCTTTCAGCACTACCTCAAACTCGAGCGCTCCTTGAGCGAAAATTCTATCCTTGCCTACCTTCAAGACATGGAGAAGCTGCAGCGATTTATGGATCAGCAATTTCCCGATACTCCTCCTCTCCAAACCCAATTGCCTCACTTGAGGAGCTTTGTTACTAGTTTGGCAGCTTTAGAAATCTCAGCATTTACCCAAGCAAGGATAGTCTCAGGAATCAAAGCCTTTTTCAGATTTCTAATGTATGAAGACCTGATTACCGAAGACCCTGCACAGTTACTTGAAACCCCTAAACTGGGGAGAAAACTACCCGACACCCTCAGCTTTCATGAAATCCAATCCATTTTGGAAAGCATCCCTTTGGGCAGTCCGGAAGGTCACCGCAATCGGGCCATGTTGGAAATGCTGTACAGTTCAGGACTGCGCGTATCCGAACTGGTAGAACTCAAACTTTCTCATGTGTATGCAGATGCGGGTTTTTTAAGAATCATAGGCAAAGGAAACAAAGAGCGCTTGGTTCCTGTAGGGCAGGAGGCTTTGAAATATTTACAAATCTATCTGGAAGAAATACGCGGACACATGCCAAATGTGAAGGGGCATGAGCAATACGTATTCTTAAACCGCCGTGGCAAAAAACTCACCCGAGTGATGGTATTTTTGATCATCAAAAAGCAGGTAGAAGCCATCGGTTTGGGAAAAAACGTCAGTCCTCATACTTTCAGACACAGCTTTGCCACGCACCTAGTCGAAGGAGGAGCTGATTTGCGTGCCGTACAGGAAATGCTTGGTCACGAAAGCATCACGACCACAGAAATCTATACCCATTTGGACCGCGATTATTTAAGGCAGGTGTTGCAGGAGTTTTTGCCGAGGAAATAGCGGTAACTTTAACGTTCCTTTTAGCTCACCCAATCAGATCACCTAATTTTTTCTAACAAAAATCACAAATTAGCTGAACGTTTAAAATTTTATTTTTAGTTTACATACAATCAATTACTATTTTCATTTTACCAAGCAATTTACCAATCGCTGGAAAACAGTTCAAAATAAGAATGACATCGCTACTATAAACTCAGATCATAAAAACGCTAAAAAAGGAACCAAATGCAATTAAAACACATATTAACCTCTCTTATGATAATAAGTTTGATAGGTTACTCACATTCAACTATTGGGCAAAACCTATCAACTATTGGACAAAACCTATTCAATAAAGAGTTGGACTTTACCGCCACATTTACCCGAGATTTGGGCGCATTACATGCTTTTTCTCCTATTACAAAAGGGGAGGATATTGAAATGCTTTCTGAAGCCTACTACTTAATTCTAACCGTTAAAAATGGAACTATAGACTCAATAATATTTTCTGAAAACACCACAGAGAGGAGTTTGAGACGATACAACCAAACCTATTTGGATGAATTTAACTCCAAAATTAAGGAAATGGAGATCGAATTTCAGTACGACTGTTCCATACTTGTACCAGTTTTTAAATATTGGGGACCAAATAAAGAGCATGTAAATAAGATTGAAGACATTATTGAAACCTTATTCCCAACCAATAAAACCTTCGATTGCATTCATATAGCAAAGCCATTAATTATTACAATGTTTAAGTCAAGTTGAAACTCATGAATTGAATTTATCAAGTTTATTCTTTTATAACAGAGAGGTCAAATCGCTAGTCAGGCAATTATTGCTACGGTTTTATGTTTCAATTGATTTTAAGCAACTTACCATATTCTTCGAAAAAGACAAAAATGATGAATGGCAGATCCTATGGGATGTATACATCAGTTTGATTATTTCTGGTGATGATTATTAATTAGCCAATCCCTCCCGTACAACCCATGATGGATATCGGGAGGGTTTTTGCTAAAAAAGATTCTATAAATCTTTAGCCTGGGAAGGACTGGATGGTACCATTGCATTTCAACTGATGAAAAATATGAAATTGCCGCCACCACTGAAAAGTGAATATGAGAAATATAAAGAAGCAAAAAGACTCTCACAAATGGGGCGAAAAACCTGCAATTGAAAATAACATGAAAAACCTCTTCGTATGGATGTTGAGTTTATTTCTATTTACTTTTAATATAAACTCTCAACAATATCTCCCAAAAGAAAGAATATTTATTGTAATCCCTAGAAATAACATTCCGGATTCCAAAATAAGTTATGCCGAACACAAAACAACTCTATACGGTGCTATTATTACATTTGATACACCAAACTTTTCTGCAAGTGCTTTTCATGTCCCTTCAAGAAATAATCATCCTGATTATAGACATGAAGAAATTTGGGTTAGTCAAAGCGAATTGCAGCTAAGTTCGCTAGTATTTGCTGAGGACCTAACGTTTAATGATTGGGAAAATCTTGAAAAAAATAGAGGCTCAAAAAAATATTACTTGATTTTTAAGGAGGACTATTTATCAAATAACCGATTTATCCTGAACTTTAAGTATCGAGCGCTAGAGGTAGAGATCCATGCTAATGGTCCTATTTAGAACAAGAAGTTTACATCAAAGAAAAAGAATAACAATAAAACTTACACCGCCTTAGTCTAAAACTATCGCGGTATAGTTTTTCTTAGAAAAACCATCTTACAAACCAAGAAATTATCTTGTTAAATATTTTGAGTTAAAAAATGTTTATTAGAGACTTAGGGAGTAAATCTTGCTCACAATGAAAATTTTATCTATTATCCTAACTATGATGATTATATGGGGATTTAATTCCTCATTCCGTAACAGCTCAGCAGTGAATTCTGATATGTACATTATAATGGTGGACAGGTACGGAGCCAATACAAAATTTTTTCAGGAAGAAGGTAAATACAATGTTCCTGAGAATGCAAGAGCCGGAGAAATAAGGATTTATAGAGATAATTTTAACCATCCATCATTCTTTCTATACCTTGCACATCTCCCATTTCAAGGGCATCAGACAAGGCACTATTCAATGAAGGAATTATCGGAAATGAAGCTTATTTGCGATAAAGACTTGAGTTATCAGGATTGGGCCAACTTTGCAGTTCAAGAAAAGACCTCGTTTTTTATGATCTTTCAAGACGAATATCTTCATGCTGACAGGTTTACTTTAGGATTTACCATCAATGCTTATCAAATCAACATCCATACAGGAGCCGAAGAGTAAGAATGCTTCAAAATCAGAATTGGAAACAACGAATGAAAAAGCTACTAATTATCACCTCCTTAGGTTTAATGATATTGCTGATTGTATACCTACCAAAGATTCATAGATCTAACAAAAATGTAAAAAATTCAAAAAAAATTGAATTAGGCATGAATAAATCGGAGGTAATTAGAATTATGGGTCTTCCTGATTCCAAAGGAATTTCATACTTTGATCAATCAGACTCCCTTTACTTTTATCAGCCTCCATTTGCTGCATCAACTGGTATAGAAATAATTTTCGGGAGTGATGAAAAAGTAAAAGAAATAATCCTCTAAACTCCTCCTATCATCAAAAAATACCCAAAATTGGGTATTTTTATTTCAAGCGAACTAAGATATATTTGAACGATAAAGGTATGCTCATAGGGGCAGTATGATAAGAAACTTAAGTCTCCATTCATTCGACACCTTTTACATAAAACTTACCTACACAAATTCCTAATAAAACCGATCAAAAACCATGCGTTTTTCTTTTGTAATCCTTTTACTTTTTGTGCAGACCTACACATTTGCTCAATTAAAATTTGAGTCTGAAAACGATAAAGACGGCAATGTAACCATCTATGCAATCAATGCGGAGGTCATTCCATACACAGCTGTATTGGACTTTACCACCCTGAGTAATCTATCCTCCACAGGTGGCCAAACAGTAATTGCTATAGCCAACCCCGGTCGAAGTGTGGTGGCACGACTCAAGAAAAATGATTCCAGCCAAGGCACCTCCTACAGATACAGTACAAAATTCTATAAGGGTAGTTACCTCGTCAAAAGTAAGGAAGAGCCTATCTACCTCATTCCTGTGAAAGCAGACCAAGTTGTGCGCGCCCAACCCATGACCCATCTCGAAAACGTGTATAATAAGGAAGCTGATAACAAAACCTATGTAGGTACTGCCATTTACTTAGAAGCACCTACGGACATCTGCGCCCCAAGAAAAGGGATAGTGTCCGATATGAACATGTCCAATCAACTCACAGGAAAAAACCTGAACTTCAATGCCACAGACAACTTCATCGAGTTGTATCACGAAGATGGCACTTTTACCCGATTGATGGTGTTGGAAGCAAATTCGGAGCAAGTAAAAATTGGCGACACCGTACTTCCAGGGCAGATACTCGCCAGCTCCGCAGGCGAACACTTTGAGAGTGGTAGACATGTACGGATGGTACAAAGACGGCTGATCAAAGAGAAAAGTGAAATCTCCCAAATTCAGATTCCTGTCAAAATTTGGGGCAATAAGCAGGAATTTGTCAGCAATCAGCCTCTTGCAGACATACAGGTATCCCACCCCCAAGAGGTCGTTGTCAAAGAATTGAGTAAAAAAGAGATGAAGCGAATGAGTACTGATTGATACAGTTTCTTGTTGAATAAACACAATTTATAATTCATCAAAGCCATATACTTAAACTAATTAGCCAAATAAAAATTCAATGATTTGTATTTTTAAAAATTAAGTTTAAATTTGTTGTAACCTATACGGAGTTTAATTTTCTTTTTTAGCAATCAGTCTACTGAGTTTAGGTATTAACTAATTGTTTTTAAGATTCCTTAAGCAAGGTATTTGTATTAAATTATTCCAAAACAAACAAATCCTAAACAGATGAAAAAGAACATCTTTCGCTATGCGTTAGCGATCATTACAACAAGTACTATTTTATTAGTAGGGGGGGGTGTCAAGAGACTTTAGACCCTCAGGTAAATCTCATAGAAGAGACTGATTTATTTACTAAAAAACAACTTACAGCGGAGGAAATCCTAATCGTGGATAAACTCAAAGAAACTACGTCGTTATTTTCTAAGTTACTTACGGAATTTAATGAATTGCCAGAACTTATAGAGGAGGCTACTTTATTAAAATACGAAGGACAGCACATCATATTAGTTGATGAATTAATTCAACCAAATTCTGAGCTTTATAAATCATTAGGATATTCTTTTGGAACCAAATTTGGTTCGAAAGTAACCCCACAGGCTCAACGTGACATCTTAGACTTAATTAATGATAGTAGTATTAAGATATACTGGCCATATGTAGACGATAATCAAGATCTCAATAGTATTACTTTGACATATAATCCAATTGATAATGAATTTGAAAATGAAGGATTACGATTTGAAAAATTCAATAATGGCTATGTTTTTAAAGATACTGTTTTAGTAAATGAAGATTATGCTATTTTATACCCTGTATGGATTTTTGACAATCATGAATATTTGGAAGAAAGTGATGCTGCCTCAAGAAAATATACTGCATTTAACATTGCCTCTGGAACAAATTTCTTTGCTGGAATAGATGAACCTGAAGATGACGGTAACACATTCCCTTCTGATCCCAATCAAATAAACTTCCAATGCTGTAGTTCAATTCGCTTAAATGGAAGTCATCAGGTTAATAAAATTTATTTAAGGCATGTACGTGTGATGAGAAATTTTAGAGGATTATTTGGTGGAGAAAATCAAGTTAGAGTAAAAACATCTCCATCTAATAATAGCGCTTCAACAACAAATGCTGTAAATTCAAATTCAACATATATTTCAAGATTCAGAGCAACTAATCAACTTTGGACTGAAGTGAATGTGGTGGTTGACCAAAATTGGGAGATTAATCAAGTTGAAAAACTATTTGTCTTTGAATCTATAAAAACAACTAGTGATGTTGAAAAAACTTTTGACTTCGGTATTAAGTATGCGCCGAAATTAAAAATCGATGAAAAAGGATTAACTTTAGAATTAGGACCGCAATTTAATGCCTCAGTAAAATTCAAAGTAACTAGAACAGATGAGATCAGTGAAATGATTTACAGTCGCCATCAATTTTTCTTCGAAAATTGGAGCAATGCAGATTCACGAGGAACTTATAATGGCAATGCTGTTCGGCTTCATAAATTTGACAGAAAAAACGGAGAAGTGTTTTATACATACGGAGTAGTTGGCTATAATTATCCAGATTAATGAAAAAAATATCTTTACTCATTAGCTGCTTCCTTCTAGCAAGCAGCGCAATCGCTCAAATTCCAAAATATGAAATTGGATTTCAGGGAGGATTTTGGAATTCTATTTGGAATGCCAATGGAAAAGAAGCAGGATCAATGGAGTTTTTACGCAATGCAGGAACCTTTGATTTTCAAAATTACCCCTTTAATTATATGGATATGATGGGTGCTATGAGGATTGCCGAATATGATCAACAATTTGGAATGATTATGTTACGGGCTTTTGGAAGAAAAAACTTTACGAATTTCTATTTGCAAACAGGTCTAAATTATACTCAGGAACCTCTTTTCTTCTCCATCCCTTTAAATGTCCGAGAAAACTCCTCATCTTGGTCTCGACTTGATATCAAGATTACAAACTTTGAGATACCACTATACATAGGTCATCGATTGGAGTTTTTGGAAAACATTCGGGTATATGCAGGAGTGGTCCCGACCTTCGCATCGACTATTGGAAATAGTCCTGTTAATCCTAGAGTCAATACCCCAAACATAGACCCTACTTTAAAAAGAGACTTGGAAAATACGCTTGGTGAACTGAGACAAGATTTGATAGATTCCTATAAAAGATTTTATCTCAATGGGTCTGCGGGTATAGGACTAGATTATAAGCTTTTGAGTATTGATTTTCAGATTGACAGAAGCTTATCTATGTCACGTAGCAGTACGCCAATCAATAATGTAGATGTAGGCATGGATGAGCGAAAGACACGAAGAATGCTCTGGATCGGATTCCGAATACCCATTAACTAATGGTATAAATTAATTAAAATTAGACGTCTTCCTAGGGGAATAGTTCGTACAAACTATTCCCCTTTATTAATCTACAAATTCAAGTTGGTGGAATTTCATTTAAGCCCTTGGTAAATATCTCCAACTATACTAACTATCACTTTACTTTCTTTTCAATGAAAATTATCAATACACTCATCCTAATTTTATTTAGCAATCTACTATTTGCTCAACAAGGCAAAATTGAAGCTAGAATATATACAGGCATCCAGCACAGCTTTTTTGTGGACTACGGTAGACCTGTCAATAAAACAAATGGTTTCATTCGTCCAATAAATGACTTCACCCTCGATTTGTACCAAAAAAACGCACTCGGAACCATGAGTGGACTGGGTTTCTTTTATTCTTTGGATAAAAAGAACAAGATAGGGTTCGATTTTACGCGTAGTCAAAACGTAGGTTGGTATGATTTCGAATTTACAAGTGAAAGCACAGGTTTTATTATGGATATTTTTGATATGAGGTTAAAGAATAACAACAATACAATTTCACTCATATACACTCATGAAGGAGCTATCAAGAATTTAATTTTAGGGACTGGCTTAGGGATCATTCTTTCCAACCGTCAAGAAATAACCATATTTGACGAATTTGCCTTTATCGAGTCAAGAAAATGGCAGGAAATTACAATCCCAATCATCATAGGTTACGAAATCATCAAACGCGACTTAATAAGTTTTGGAGTCCAAACTAGAACAAACATTACACCCGTAGTCGGTGGAGTCGAGGACTTTATGATTTACCCTTACCTCACGGTAAAACTAAAATAAATTCTTATTTACAATTTTGATACACTTGTAAAAAATCAAACAATTTGATTTTTTCTATAGCATTCAGTTTCAACATCCCTCTCAACTAACCCCAATCAGGAAATTTCAAAGGCAGCTCTATCTAGGGCTGCCTTTTTAAGTACTTCTTCATTAAAAAACCCTAAATTTGCAGCTGTCAACAACCCCTTGCAACGTGTACAAGTCCCTCATCAAACCCATCCTTTTTACCAAAGACCCCGAAGCAGCTCATCACTTTACCTTCGATTGGATCAAGCGGACCTTTGGACTGCCAGTAGTGAAGCCAATCCTTGAAAAAAGCTTTGTTCTGGAAAACCCGCTTTTGGAACGAGAGGTGTTTGGCTTGAAATTTAAGAACCCAGTAGGACTTGCGGCTGGTTTTGATAAGGACGCCAAGTTGATCGACGAAATGGCTCTTTTGGGTTTTGGATTTATTGAAATCGGAACATTGACACCCAAACCTCAAGAGGGAAATCCCCTTCCCCGATTATTCAGACTTCCACAAGACGAAGCCCTGATCAATCGCATGGGTTTCAACAATGGAGGGGTAGAAGCAGCAGTGGAGCGACTACGAACACGTAAGACCTCCATCATCATCGGAGGCAACATCGGTAAAAACAAAGTCACTCCCAACGAAGAGGCCGTGAATGACTACCTGTATTGTCTGAAAGTCCTCCACCCCTATGTGGACTACTTTGTGGTCAATGTGAGTTCGCCCAATACCCCCAACTTGAGAGATTTGCAGGAAAAAGAACCTCTGAAAGCCCTGTTGCATGCAGTCAAGGCAGCTAACGATACCTATGAAAAACCCAAACCCATCCTGCTCAAAATCGCTCCCGATTTGACCAATGGGCAATTGGACGATATCATTGAGATTGTGCAGGAAACACAGATAGCCGGAGTTATTGCTACCAATACCACCATCGACCGATCCCAGTTACAAACAGACGCAAAGACTGTGGAAGCTATCGGTGCAGGAGGTGTAAGTGGCAAAGTGCTGAGCAAGCGAAGCACGGAAGTCATTCGATACCTCTCTTCACAATCCAAGCAAGCCTTCCCGATTATTGGTGTAGGCGGTATTTATTCCGCAGCCGATGCCATCGAAAAACTCGAAGCTGGAGCAAGCTTGGTACAAGTGTACTCAGGCATGATTTATGAGGGACCAAACCTGATTAAGCGGATTAAACAAGGATTGATCGAACATTTCAAAAAATCTAATCCATAAATCTCAAATTTTCTCTATCTTCATTTCCCATAATTCAGCAGGCACCAATGGCTTCAGATAAACCTAAGGCAAATACTTTTAGAAAAAAATCCGAAAATGCTTCCAAAGGCACTTCCAAACCGAAGCGACAGTGGAACTTAAGCCTCTTTCAAGACAAAAGACTTCCCCTATCTTTCGGGATATTCTTCCTCTCTACAGGGATATTCTTGCTTTTTGCATTTACGGCACATCTTTTCTCAGGTAAAGCAGACCAAAGTTTGTTAGGTCCAATGGTAGATGATGACTTAATCAAAACCACCGAACAGGCAAAAAATTGGCTTGGATTATTGGGTGCCAGAGTTTCTGATATCTTTATCCGTCGCTGGTTTGGCATTGGAGCCTTTTTCATTCCTCCTTTCCTCCTACTTGCAGGGATTCAATTGGTATTCCGTCAGCAGCTGTATTCACTTACCCGATACACGATATTTGGCATGTTCTTTCTCGTGTGGGTTGGTGCCTTTTTGGGATTCATGGCAACACTCAATCCTTCCTTAGCTTTTTTGAGTGAATGGAGTGGTGGCTTTGGCCATGAAAGTGGAATTTGGTTATACAATCTACTCGGCTGGGGAAGTTTGATCTTATTCATCGGCTGTTTATTGATTTTTTTAATCCTGTTTTATAACATCCAACAAATCGGAAGCTTGGGTGAAGCGAAAGAAAAAGCTTCTGAGGAAGCATTAGCACAGAATAAAAGGCCAGCAAGGTCTCCCTTTGAATCTGATGAGGAATTGGAAGAAGACGAGGACGACTTACCGGAACTTGAAGATATCAATGAGCAGGAAGATGGCTTAGGCGATGATGGGAGTTCGTGGGTGATCAAAGGAACAGAAACCACCCCAAGCAACCCTCCTGCATCCACTGGTCAACTGGTACTGAATATTGAAGATTCCCGCACTCCTCAAAAGGAAAAACCAGCAACTACTAAACCTGTTGAAGAACAGCGCTTTTCTGTAGCGGTCAAAGAAGGTGAAGAAAAGACAGCAGATCAAGTTGAGAATTTAGATCCCTACGATCCTACACTTGACCTTCCTCATTACAAATACCCAACATTGGACTTATTGAATGAGTATGACTTTCAAAAAGTAACCGTTACCCGTGAAGAATTAGAGGATAATAAAAACAAAATCGTAGATACCCTCATCAATTTTAAAATCGGTATTCAGGAAATCAAGGCCACTATAGGTCCTACTGTCACCTTGTATGAAATTGTCCCGGAAGCAGGAATAAAAATCTCCAAAATCAAAAATTTGGAAGACGACATCGCGTTAAGCTTATCTGCCTTGGGAATCCGGATCATTGCCCCTATTCCAGGTAAAGGTACTATCGGTATAGAAGTGCCTAATAAAAACAGGGAACTTGTACCTGCGAGAGCAGTTATCGGTACCGAAAAATTCATGAAAAGTGATAAAGACCTGCCGGTGGCATTAGGCAAGACCATCTCCAACGAGGTCTTTGTTATGGACTTAGCGAAAATGCCTCACTTACTCATGGCGGGTGCTACTGGACAAGGTAAATCCGTTGGGTTGAATATGATTTTGGCTTCCTTGGTCTACAAAAAGCACCCATCCCAACTCAAATTTGTCTTGGTAGATCCTAAAAAAGTGGAATTGACCTTATTCAACAAAATTGAGCGTCATTTCTTAGCCAAGCTCCCAGGAGCAGAGGAAGCCATTATTACCGATACCAAAAAAGTAATCTACACGCTCAATTCCTTGTGTATTGAAATGGATCAGCGCTATGATTTGCTGAAAGATGCAGGCTGTAGAAATCTGAAAGAATACAATGCCAAATTTGTAGCCAGACGATTGAATCCTGAAAAAGGACACCGATTTATGCCTTATATCGTGCTCGTAATTGATGAGTTAGCAGATTTGATGATGACCGCAGGCAAAGAAATCGAGGCTCCAATTGCACGATTGGCACAATTGGCGCGAGCGATCGGTATTCACTTGGTAGTGGCTACCCAGCGACCATCCGTTAATGTCATTACCGGTATCATCAAAGCCAACTTCCCAGCTCGTCTATCATTCCGAGTGACTTCCAAAATCGATAGCCGAACCATCTTGGATGCCGGAGGTGCTGACCAACTGATAGGTATGGGGGATATGCTGTTATCTACTGGCTCAGAAATGACCCGATTGCAATGTGCTTTCTTGGATACACCTGAGGTAGATGCCATTTGCGACTGGATTGGAGAGCAAAAAGGGTACCCGGATGCATACCTCTTGCCGGAATTTGTCGGTGAGGAAGGAGAAGGAAACCTAGGGGATATTGATCTTTCAGATAGAGACCCCCTATTTGAAGATGCGGCCCGCTTGATTGTATTGCACCAGCAAGGAAGTACGTCATTGATCCAACGCAAACTCAAACTTGGCTACAACCGTGCCGGCAGAATTGTGGATCAACTGGAAGCAGCAGGCGTAGTAGGACCTTTCGAAGGCAGCAAAGCCCGTGAAGTTTTGATTCAGGATGAAACAAGTTTGGAACGGTTATTGAGCGGATTATAAAAGGATAGTTCCAGCCAAATCAAGAATCATGAAGAGTTTCTTACTCACCTTACTTATAGCATTTACTTGCATCTCTTTTTCCAATGAAGCTATTGCACAAAAAGACCCCAAAGCTAAAGCTGTATTGGATGGCATGAGCCAAAAATACAGAAGTTTGAAGGGTTTGAAAGCAAGCTTTGAAGTCACCTATTTTGAAAGTGGGGACACCAAAGGACAGTCCCAAAAAGGGGAAATAGCCATCAAAGGTGATAAATACCACTTGAAGCTTCCGGAGCAAGAAATTTTCAACAATGGCAAGACCATTTGGAATTTCATTGAGTCGGGTACTTACAAAGAAGTTACCATCAACAATGCCTCAGATCTGGAAGATGAATTGACACCTTCTTCGGTGTACTCCATGTACCAAAAAGGATACAATTTCCGCTTGGTTGGTGAGAAAACAGAAAATGGTGTTGTATTGCAAGAAATCGAACTGACAGCAGAACGTAGCAGTGCACCTTTTCAGCGGGTTTTATTGTGGGTTGAGAAAAGTACAAAGGATTTGAAAGCTTGGGAAATAATGGATGACCAAGGTGGAAGATTCCGTTATGAGTTTAAGTCTGTCAATACCAACGCTGACCTTCCTGACACCTTCTTCACTTTCAATCCTCAGAAATATGGGAAGATTGAGATAATTGATTTGAGGTAGGGTTCACGCTAAGACGCAAAGACGCAGTTTTTTAGGGCCACAAAGGCACTAGGACACAAAGGAGATTTTAGAGAGATGTCACCAAGAGAAATATAACAAAGTTAATTTTACTCAAACTTTCGGTCGATACTTAAATTACAACACTTTAATTAACGTGAAAATAATTATCAAGTACATACCTCCTATTTTGATAGCTTTTTGAAAAAATGGAAGCTTGCTCTTTTTAAACCTTAATATTTGGTAATAAACACCAGGTATAGCTCCCAGTAACAATAACCACCAGCGCTCATAAATACTTTGAGAATTTAACAAAAGGATATCTAGAAAAACTAACAAAAAAGCCAAATTTAAAATTGCCAATACGAGCACTTTCAAATCAGTAAACAATTCTTTATTTTTTAGATAATCACCTAGGTAATACAATATTACACAAAGCATGGATATGTAATAATAATCTTGCATTTCAACCTCCTGTTTTACAATTAGCATGGGCAACTATAGCCTCTTCAAGTTTCATTAATGTTTCACCTATATTGAGTGTATTACATACAACTCAACCTCCTGGTCCAAAAGCCTTTCGGGAACCGCCTACCTGTTACTATTGCGCAAAATCAACTCGGCAAATCTAAACTAAAAAACGAAATCCAAAAAGTCAATAAGGGGTTTAGAGTAAACATACTAACCTTTTCATCAAGTATTTTTCAGCGTTTTCTGCGTTTTCTGCGAGCACTTTATTATTTCAATCTGCGCCAAATCTGACAAATCCGTTTTATCAGCGAGAAATTTATTTTACTTTTGACAAAATCCAGTAACCCATGACTCGCCAAGAAATTTTCCAGCAAATTCAACAAAAAGAGTCCTTCTTATGTGTTGGGCTAGATACAGACATTCATAAAATCCCCCAACACCTCCACAAAGAAGCTGATCCGATTTTTGAGTTCAACAAGCAGATCATTGATGCAACGGCAGCTGTAGCGGTAGCATACAAGCCCAATATCGCATTTTATGAGTCTTTGGGCTCCAAAGGTTGGGAGTCCTTACAAAAAACACTGGAATATATCCCAAAAAATATCTTTACTGTAGCAGATGCCAAGCGGGGAGACATCGGTAATACCTCTGCACTGTATGCCCGCGCATTCTTTGATACCATGGATTTTGATTCGATTACCGTTGCACCATACATGGGTGTAGATAGTGTGAGTCCATTTTTAGAGTTTGAAGGCAAATGGGTGATTCTACTAGCCTTGACATCCAATCAAGGTAGTCAAGATTTTCAGACATTGAAATCATCAGATGGCAGACCTTATTTTCAGCATGTATTGGAAAAAAGCCAAACATGGGGTACCCCTGACAACTTGATGTATGTGGTAGGCGCTACCCGAGGAGAAAAAATCGCAGAGGTAAGAAGTTTGGCTCCCGACCACTTCTTTTTGGTTCCTGGAGTGGGAGCTCAAGGTGGCAGTTTGGAGGAAGTAGCGAAGTATGGCATGAACAGGCAATGCGGCCTTTTGGTCAATAGCTCAAGAGGAATCATCTATGCAGACAGCTCTGAAAACTTTGCGAAAACAGCCCGAATGGAAGCCCAAAAGTTACAGGAAGATATGAAAAAACTGCTGGATCAATACCTCTGATGAAATTAAGTACTTAAGTTGGGCCTTTGGAGGGGTATGCACTTCCAAAGGCTTCTTTATTTTTGAGGGCTTGGTTATTTTTAGGTATCAACAACGGATGCTCGGGTATCAAGGGAAACTTTTCCAAAGTTTAGAACTTTGGAAAAGTTAGGTCGAAGCTGAACCTGATCATCAGATAACCCCTAAAGCCATGGCCAACTTCAACGAGGATTTTTTACAAACCATTTGGAAGTATCAGTACTTCGACAAAAACAGTTTAGAGACTGTCACAGGAGAGCGGATAGAAATCAAAAAAATCGGCTACCATAATTTTCATGAAGGCCCTGATTTTCTGGAAGCTCATATCAAGATCGGCAAACTAGAGTATCATGGACACGTGGAAATCCACAAATATGCTTCCGAATGGAATCAACACGAACATCAAGGTGACTCCCGCTACAATTCTGTCATCTTGCATGTAGTCTGGGAACATGACAAAGACATTCAGCGCCAAGATCAGACGCTCATCCCCACCTTGGAACTGAAGGGAAGGATATTTTTAGATGTGCTGAGAAATTACGAGCAGCTGATCACCAAGTCTTCGGAACTGCTTTGTGCAGATGAACTCCCAGAAATCCCGGATATCCTCAAATTTTCCATGATTGAAAAATCCTTGGTCGAACGATTGGAAAAAAAGTCCATCCAGATTTTGGATATTCTAGCCCAAACCAACAATGATTGGGAGGAAACTACCTATCGTTGGCTATTTCAATGCTTTGGCTTCAAAACCAATGCAGTTCCCATGGGTAAAGTAGCGAGTGCTGTACCCTATAAGATTTTACAGCGCTTAAGCTTTCAACAAAAAAGTTTGGAGGCAATTCTGTTTGGGCAGGCGGGTTTTTTGGAAGACGAGGCATCAGATACATATACCAAAGATTTGCAACAAGAATTCCTTTTTCAACAACAAAAATTCGGTCTAAAGTTTGCCTGTCACGCTCAGGAATGGAAAATGATGGGTGTTCGGCCAAGCAATTTCCCAAGTATCCGACTCGCTCAATTGGTGCAAGTATTGAAGCAAAATCCCAACCTTTTTTCAGCGGTTCTACATGACTTGGATACCTTTCAAAACTTCAAAAAGATTTTTGCTATTGCGCTTCCTACCTATTGGCAAGAGCATTACCGCTTAGGTAAAAAAGCTGAAAAAACCACCTCCAAAGGACTCAGCCAAGCAAGTCTCTATCACTTAGCCATCAATTTTGTGGTTCCTCTCTGGTACAGCTATGGGAAATACATGCAAGAACCCGAATGGAAAGAAAAATGCATCGATTTTTTGCAGACTATCCCCGCCGAAAACAATTACATCCTTCGGAAATTCACGGCGGTAAACTTGCCCGTACAGCATGCATTTGACTCACAGGGAATGTTGGGGCTTTTCCACAACTACTGTTCCCAAAAGAAATGCCTCGAGTGTAAGATCGGGCAAAACATCATCAAACCTCAAAAAATGGGCAAGCCTGAAAAGAAAGGAAATTTGGTTAAGAGATGGGATTGACCTAATTTTGCGAGTCGATTTACGCAAACATGGAAAAACCAGTAATAATTTTCGGAGCCAAAGGAATTGCTCATCCCGCATTGGAAATCTTCAATAGTAATAAAGTCATCGTCTATGGCTTTTTGGAGGAAGAGGCAAGCCTTCACGGCACAGAAATCAACGTAGTGCCTGTATTGGGTCACCCCGAAGATGATGGTTTTTTGAAGTTAATCGGTAAAAAATGCGAGGCATTTGTCGCGGTAGATGATAATAAGTACCGACAATTTTTGGTCAAACTATTGAATGAACGTCGCAAGGTGCAGCCGATCAATGCCATTCATGAGCGTGCCTATGTCTCTACAGATGCCAGCATCGGCCATGGCAACTTTGTCAATGCCCAAGTGAATATTGGCGCTGGAAGTACTGTGGGAAGTCATTGCATTTTCCATACCGGTGCGATCATTGATCATACTTGCCAAGTGGAAGATTTTGTCCAAGTGGGTGCAGGTTCGATTGTCAATGCTGGAGTCACTTTAAAAGAAGGTGCCTTTGTTGGAAGTGGCGTGACCATTGTAGCTGGATTGACCATCGGAAAAAATGCTCGAATCGGCGCAGGGTCTGTGGTAATCTCTGATGTGAAAGACAACGAAACCGTATTTGGGAACCCCGCTGTTCCTATCAAGAAATAATTCTTAATCAATTAATACACCTAACACCCTGCCGAAACAGGGCTGACGTTATGGAAAACAACAACTACAGTATCCTACTCTATTACTGCTATGCACCGATCGAAGATTGTGATGCATACAGAGAAGAACATCACTTGTTCTGCATTGAAAACAACATCCGAGGCAGAATTATCATCTCTCCGGAAGGCCTCAACGGTACCGTATCAGGCCTGAAAGAAGACTGTGAAAAGTACATGGCTTACATTCATGCAGATCCTCGCTTTGCAAAAACAGAGTTCAAGATCGAAGCCCATGACAAACATGCCTTTACAAAAATCCATGTTCGCGTCAAGCCAGAGATCGTTCACAGCTCCCTCAGACACCTTGACCCGAATGTGAAAACTGGCAAGCACCTTGAGCCATTGGAGTTCAAAGCATTGAAAGATCAGGAGGATGTAGTGATTTTGGACGTGCGATCCAATTACGAGCATGAGTTGGGACATTTCAAAAATGCTGTACGCTTGGATATCGACAACTTCCGTGATTTCCCTGAAAAAGTGAAGGAATTGGAGCATTTGAAAGGCAAGAAAGTATTGACTTATTGCACAGGAGGTATTAAGTGTGAAAAAGCTTCTGCATTTCTATTAGAACAGGGCTTTGAAGATGTGTACCAACTACATGGAGGCATCATCAAGTACGGCATGGAAGCAGGAGGTGAAGATTTCGAAGGCAAATGCTATGTGTTTGACAATAGGATTGCTGTAGATATCAACAAGATAAACCCTACAGTAGTATCTACTTGCCATGTTTGTGGCACCAATTGTGACCGCATGGTCAACTGTGCCAACCCAAGTTGTAATGCACACTTACCAATCTGCGAAAAATGTGGTTGGGAACTGGAAGGTGCATGCAGCACATCCTGTCAGGAGCATCCCGAAAAGAGACCTTACGACGGTACTGGCTACTATCAAAAAAATACGAATGGGTACAATCCCTACAAAGGCTTATTCAGGAAGCCAACTAAAGAAACAATCAAAAATTTGATTCATGAGTAAACGAATTCCAGAGTCTGAATTGATCATTAATCCCGATGGGAGTATTTATCATCTCAACTTGAAGCCAGAGCACCTGGCTTCAACTGTTATTGCCGTAGGCGATCCTGAGCGGGTAGCCAAAATTTCCAAGTATTTTGACTCCATAGAGTTTGAAATAGCTAAGCGGGAATTTGTAACACATACCGGTTATTATCAAGGGAAGCGCATCACGGTAATCAGCACTGGGATGGGGACGGATAATATCGAGATTTTTATGACCGAATTGGATGCCTTGGTCAATGTGGACTTGGAAACTCGACTACCCAAACAGACGCATACATCTCTGGACATCATCCGAATCGGTACTTCGGGCAGCATGCGCCAGGAAATCCCAGCTGGCTCCATGTTGGCATCGGCTTATGGCGTTGGACTGGATACGTTAATGACATTTTATACCACCCATTACACAGAATTGGAGGAGAAAGTTGGAAAAGCAATCCAAGAATCCCTTAACATCAGTTTCCTACCCTACTGTATACAAGGTTCTGGAAGATTATTGGAAAAATTGGGTGAGGGAATGATTATTGGCAATACAGCCACCTGCCCTGGCTTCTTTGGTCCACAAGGCCGGGAAGTTCGCCTGAAGCCTGCCATTCCTGACATCATTGAGAAGTTAGGAGCAATTAATGTGGATGGATTTCAGATGACCAACTTTGAAATGGAAACGGCAGGATATTACGCGATGGGAAGATTATTGGGACACGAAGTCTTGAGTTTGAATGCTATCGTGGCTAACCGAGTAACGCAAGAATTTGCTCCTAACTCGTATGAAATCGTAGATAATTTAATTCAACATACCTTAAAAAAATTGGCGGAGTAAAACCCCGCCAATTAATTGCTTAATCACCCTTATGCTAAGTTACTAACAGAAAAATATCGATCCTTTGGGACGGAATTGAGTTGATCCCAATCCCTGTAATCCAAGCTCTTAATCAGTTGGGTTAAGATTTCTGCACACTCTTGTTTGCAAAGATACACCCCAAAACTGGGATCATCTTGATTGAGTCGGAAAACTCGCTTGCTCTCGAACAAGTGTACCAAAGAAGCCCATTTTGATACAATCAATAGTTCATCTTTATCAGAAACCAATTGAATAATCTTAAATGTCCCAAAAGTAGTCGTGATCTGCATAGTCCCTAGTGTTTATTTATTCCAAAATTACAACACACTAGGACTCTCATCAATACGTACTACCACGTATTTTTGTATGCAGGTTTTCCTCATTCGTATATCAAAAAATGATGCCTTTATTTTTTTGAGCCCAGATTAAAAGGGTATTTTGTTTTTTATCTAATTGCAATTTTTGGATGATATTGCTGCGATGTTTCTCTACTGTTCGGTCGGAAATAAATAATTTCTCGGCGATTTCCCGTGTTTCCAATCCCTCTGCAATCAAGCGTAAAATCTTTTTTTCTGAGGGCGTAATCTTAGCATCTGTTACCGCAAGTAGGCCGTCCTCATTCTTTGGAAATAAATTTTCTGAAAAATACTGTCCTCCTTCAATCACCTTATCCAAACAGCGCTTCATTTCTTCGATGGCGAATTCTTTAAGAAGATAGCCTGATAAGTTTAAATTATCAGCATCCTTTACCAAATACAGCTCCTTATGTAATGTCAGAATGATCATTTTAGTAGGTATGCCTAGTTTTTTGACCTGTTTAGCTACTTCTAAACCAGTCATATATGGCATTTCCAAATCGACAATTGCCAAATCAGGCTGATATTTTTTGATCAGATCAAGAGCTTCATTTCCATTGGCAGCCTCTCCTTTCAAGATAAATCCATATTCTTCCAAAAAAGAAGCAACTCCCTTTCGTAATAATGGATGATCATCTGCTACTATGACGGTTTTGCTCATGTGCATGGAAATTGAAATGTAAACTTGGTTCCTTTTCCCTTTTCTGACTCCACTTTCAAGGAACCTGAAACAGCTGCTGTACGCTCTTTTAGAGTTTTAAGCCCCAAACTTTTGAAATCATTGTATTTCTCTGAAAAATCAAACCCGACCCCATTATCTTCTATGCTCAAAACAACTGCCTCCGCCTGCTTCTTCAAGTTAAAACGAACGCCTTCTGCTTGAGAATGTTTTAAAATATTATTAAAAACTTCCTGAACAATGCGATAGACGTGCAAACTCGATTCTCGCTGAAAGCAATCATCCACGTCCTCCAAATTGGCATCAATAAAAATATCCTGACTCTCATCTATCTGATCAATCAAATACCCAATGGCCTTGGTCAAACCTAGCTCTTCCAATTGAAAGGGATGTAGAGACCGTGAAATGCCCCTTAATTCTTCAATTGCAGAACCCAACAAATTCGAAGTAGAGCTATCCGATTCCAAGGCAACCTTATTTTTAATCAATAGCAAACTTTGTCCCAATCCATCGTGTAGATCTTTAGAAATTCTTTTTCGCTCCTCTTCCTGAGAGAGCAAAAGGTCCTGCGCAAATTGAGCCTGCATCTGTTGGGTCTTTTTCAAATTACTCAATCGATTCACCAAATACAATAGAAAAAACGCTACAATAAGTAGAGAAGCAACAATCACTAATAAGCGGATTTTGTTAGCATTCTCCCGGGTGATGGTATCTATTTCAATAGCTTTATTCAGCAATTCTCTCTCCTTCCGTTCTGTTTCATAGATAGTTTGGTAGTATGCAAAAGAGTTTGCTTGATTGACAGCGAAGACCGAATCTTTGAAAGCGTGATAATCTTCGAAGGCCTTCAATGCTTGCACAGGTTTATCATTAAGCTTCAGTGCTTGGGCATACAGCTCCAAGCCATCCAAGCGATAATCATAATTATCGGTTTGGTAAATCAATTCCAAAAACTGTTCAGCCAATCGAAGCGAGCGCTCCCGCTGACCACGTTCTATTGCCCCTACCAATCTAGCCTTGGAAATACTCATATCTGCAAAGGCACTTTGAATATTATTTTCTACTTGTAAAGACTCCCCTAGTTTAAAATACTTATCATAGTTTTCGAAGTCTTTTTTGGCCGCATAGTAATTTGCAAATTGGAAATAAATCAAAGATTGAAAAGAAGGATCATCAAAGGTATCTGGTAAGATTTCCTCGACCTCTCGCAGAATCTCCAAATGCTTTTGGTAGTCTCCACCTTTTCTAAAATCATTACTTCGATTATACATCAAAACCGCCCATTCCCGTGGATGCGTTTCTTTGTTTGTTCTTTCCAGTAATTGGAGGCGGATTTTCTCAGCTTCCTCTCGCAAACCATATTTTGAAAATAAAATAGAGATCCCATTTAACACATAGTCTACAAATTCAGGGTCATTCAATTGTTCATAATAGATTCTAGCCAATTCATAATCCTTCAATGATGCCAAAAACATACCCTTATAATCCTTGGCCTGCGCCCTGAAAAAAATCGCATCGGCAACGAAAATAGAATCCTGTACGCTAAAGCGTTGCTCCGCTTTTGTGTAAAAATTAATAGCATCGTCAAATCTTCCTAAATTGTAATAGGCAGCTGCTAATTTCAAATAAAGATTCCCACCAAGTCGGGTTGAAGGAACACGTTCTGCCAAATCTTTTGAATCAAGCATCAGGTCTAAGGCCTGTTCGTAATCATATTGCCTATTTTCAAAAAAATTAAACAAATCAATTGTCCAACGGCTTGCTAGCTCCAAAGAATCTAAGGCTCTAGCAGTGACAATACCTTCTCGATAAACTTTAATCTGCTCTTCTGAGGAAAGCTTTTGCACTTCTTCCCGCTGATCTGTTAGCGCTCTTTTAAAAATCTGAAAGCGCTCCGATTCAGTTTTTACTTGTTGAATTTCTTCCCAAAAGTGAGAATTCCCTTCCACTTGAGTATAAGCTTCTGCAGAAAAGAACAAAGACCATAGATACACTAGGCAAAAAACAACACTTATTTTCATATCAGCCATAATTAACTGTAAATAACAAAATATTCATTCACATTTACCCACAAAAACGCCAGATAGTTTCAGACCGCTCACAAAATTTTAAGGCAGTTTAGACTGAAAAATTACTATTGATGTATATACAGAGATTTTTAAAACATAAGGCTTTAGGAATCGTTTAATAGAGTGGCGTCACAATTAAATTATTGTATTTCAGACCAGTACATGTATGTTGATTTTCTTTTAACATAGAATATTTAAACGCTGCGCCAAAAACTAAACCAACAATTATGAAATCTCTTTACATGACAGTTAGCTGTCTCTTACTTTCTATTCTTTTTACTTTTCAAACCCTCGCCCAAGATGTGACTGTCAAAGGTAGGGTCATCAATGCCGAAACTTCAGAAGTATTAGAGTTTGCAAATGTGGCCATTCTTTCCCCACAAGACTCAAGTCTTGTAAAGGGAGCTGTGAGTGAGCTTGACGGTACCTTTTCATTAGAACTTCCTCAGGGTCCGTATTTGTTACGTGTTAATTTCATTGGTTATCAAAACTATTTTAGAAAATTCGAGATTGGAGATCGTAATCCATACAACTTAGGAAACATTCGGGTAAGGCCCGCAGCTACAGATTTGAGCGAAGTTGTGGTAGAGGGAGTAGCATCTATTTTTGAAAGTGACATTGATAAGCGAACTTACAATGTGGAAAATAGTATTGTAGCCGAAGGAGCTACAGCGGCAGAACTACTCAGTACCCTCCCATCCATTCAGGTAGATGAACAAGGGGGTATTTCTATGCGAGGCAGCGGTGAGGTGATGATATTCATCAATGGGCGACCATCGAATTTAGGAGGTGGGGACATGGAAAGTATCTTAGCACAATTCCCTGCAAATAGTATCAAATCAGTAGAATTGATTACCAATCCCTCTTCCAGATACGATGCTGCCGGGGTAGGGGGTATCATCAATATCATCCTGAAGCAAAATCAAAATTTAGGATTTAATGGACAAGTGAATGCTTCTGTAGGTACCCGAGATAAGTATCAAGTGGGGACAAACTTAAACTATGCTACTGAAAAAATTAATTACTTCTTCTCTTTGAATGCCCAAGACCGTTTACTTTTCAGAGAAGCAGAAGGATTCCGAGAAAACTTTATCCCAGGAGTGTCCAGGTTTTTAGATCAGGATGACTTTGAATTATCCAGAAGAAGAAGTGCCTTCATGCGTACCGGTTTTGATTACAACATGCGGGATAACATGGTTTTGGGTTTTTATGCACAAGGTAATCTAAGTGACGGTACCGAAACTGAAGAAACCAATCAGCGAAGTTTAAATCAGTTTTCAGCTATTGATTCTATTTTTGTACGAGATAGAGCACAGGAGCAGCGTGGCAGAAATTTTGAAACAGGTTTGAACTATACCTGGAACATTGACAGCTTGGGACAGCGCTTGTACTCTTCTGCTTCTATCGCTTGGGACAGCAGAACACAGTTTACAGGTACAGATCAGACTTTTTTTAACTCGCTCAACGAAATGATTCCAGCAAATGGGCTTAATCAGTTGGATGATATGACTAGAGAGAGCCGCTTAGCCATCCTACAATTGGATTATGAAAAGAAAGTGGGCCAAAATGGAAAGTTTGAAACTGGATTGAAAGGAACCTTCGGATATTGGGAGCGAGGAACTGCTTTTTCACAGGGAGATTTGGGTAATAATTTCCAACCTACACAGATTGACTCGCTGAGTGACACTTTCTCATTCAATGAAAATGTATATGCCTCTTACTTTATGTACCGAAACAGAATCAATAAGTTTGGCTATCAGATCGGTGCCCGGGCGGAGTATACACAGACTGAGGGAAATCTTTTCAGCAATGGCGAGCGCTTTGTGAATGATTATTTCAACATTTTCCCAAGTATTTTCACCACTTACAAACTGGGGAACGAAGAAGAAATTTCCGTGAATTATAGCCGAAGAATCTCCCGACCAGGTATTTGGGCACTTTCACCAATCTTAAGCTTGAGAGATCAGCTAAACTTTAATGTGGGTAACCCATTATTGCAACCCGAATTTACCGATAGCTATGAAGTCGGCTACATGAAGGGATTCAAAAGCTACCTCTTGAATGCTACGGTTTATCATCGCTACAGTACCGATGTACAGACCCGAATCATCACCTTATTGGATAATAACATCACCATCCAAAGTCGGGAAAATGCCGATATCCGGAGAAGCACAGGTCTTGAATTGGTCAATCAGTTTGAGTTTACCAACTGGTGGAATGTGGCGCTTACAGGAAACTTTTTCTACTCAGAAATCTTTGGAGCAAACTTGGGTGAAGGATTCAACAATTCCAACTTTAGCTGGACGGTGAACATGCTTTCTACCATGTCTATTCCCAATCTCTTTTCTGTGCAGATTCAGGGAGACTATAGAGGACCGATTGTGCTACCTCAAGGACAAATCGAACCATTATGGGGAATCAATTTGGGGATCAAACGTGATGTACTCAATAAAAAAGGAACTATCAGTGTGAATGTATCCGATATTTTTGATACTAGGATATTCAGAATCACCACCAATGACAGTCGATTTGATTTGAACCGTATGTTTAACCGAGAGACAAGAATCGGTACAGTTGCTTTCACCTACCGTTTTGGTGGTTTCAAAGATAGAAATGGCAATCGCGAGCGTGGCGGTAGAGATATGGGGGAGGATATGGATTTTTAAGCCAACAGTTGGACGGTTGGACAGTCAACAGTAGTACCGATATGGAATTTGACAATTCAATTCGGTACTGTTGTTCACAATTTCATTTATAGGGTAGGTTAATTCTTATTCAAATAAAATCTTATGAAACCCTCACAAGCAATCATCCAAGCCTTATCCGCACTCCGAGACGAGGAAAAAGCGATTTTCCTCCAACGTTTCTTTAAAACAGGTCCCGGGCAGTATGCCGAAGGAGATGTTTTTTGGGGAATTGTATTGCCCGAACAGCGAAAAATCGTCAAGCAATTTTGGAAAGATTGCTCAACAGAAGACATAGCTGCATTACTCAATCATCCTGCCCACGAAGTACGGATGACAGGGGCACTTGTCCTCATCCAAAAGACGCAAAAGAGCAGCTCTGAAGATGAGATCAAACAATGGGCTCAGGTCTATTTGGACAATAAAGCGGGTATCAATAACTGGGATTTGGTGGACAATTCGGCCCATCATGTATTGGGACGGTGGTTACATGAAAAAACTGATCGAAGTGTCCTACAAACACTTTCGGACAGTCCTAACCTTTGGGATAACAGAATCAGTATCCTCACCACTTTCTACTTCTTAAAAAAGGGAGATTTCGAAGATACTTTTTACTTAGCTGAGAAAATGATGCATCATCCCCATGACTTGATGCACAAAGCCATCGGTTGGATGATACGGGAAGTGGGAAAACGGGATTTTGATGCTGCTTATGGCTTTCTTGTTAAGTACTATTCACGCATGCCTCGTACGATGCTGCGCTATGCCATAGAAAAATTTGAGGAGCCTATGCGAAAGGATTTTCTGGAGGGGAGGATATAATCAATCTATCCCCTCCAATTCACTCAATTCCAACCAGCGCAACTCCAACAACTCAGCCTCCTCCTCAATTTCCTTGATTCTGGTAGAAATCTCCAAAACCTCCTCATGATTCCCTGTAACTGCGGATAGTCGGTCCACCAAGGTTGCCTTTTCCGCCTGTAGGTGCTCTAAAGTTTTAGAAATGCTTTCAAATTCCTTTTTTTCCTTAAAACTTGCTTTGGCGGCTTTTGGCTTAGGGGCTGCTGTTGGTTCAGCTTTGACTTCTTTGACAGGCTCTGCTTCTTTCTTGGAAGATTTCTGTTCTTTCTCCCGCTCTCTGAAATCAGTATAGTTGCCAGGAAAATCAGAAATCACCCCATCTCCTTCAAACACAAATAAGTGATCTACTAAACGATCCATAAAGTATCGATCGTGAGAGACAACCACCAAGCAACCCGGGAAATCATCCAAAAATTCCTCCAGAATATTCAACGTCATGATATCCAAATCATTCGTTGGCTCATCCAAAATCAAGAAGTTAGGACTCTTAATCAAAACCATCAAGAGCTGTAATCTTCTACGTTCTCCTCCACTCAACTTAGCAATGGGTGTATGTTGCTGCTTGGGAGGAAACCCAAATTTATTCAAAAACTGAGCAATGGTTATGGTACTTCCCCCAGCGACTGTCACGACTTCTGCTACGTCCTTGACTATATCGATCAGTCGTTTTTCCTCGTCAAAACTGTCTTCTTCCTGACGATAGTAACCAATCACTGTCGTCTGTCCTATAGTCACTTTCCCAGCATCTGGCTGAGCTAATCCAGTCACCAAATTCAGGAAGGTAGTCTTCCCCGCTCCATTAGGCCCAACGATTCCAATTTTATCCCCCTTTTTGAAAATATAATTGAAGTCCTGAATGACTGTCTTGGATTCAAAAGACTTTTGCAACTTCTCAATTTCTATGATTTTATTGCCCAAGCGCTGAGTAGTCACATTTAATTCTATCTCACGCTCCTCTCTTTTGCGGAAAGCCTTTTCTTTGGTTTCTTCAAAAGCATCCACTCGGTACTTGGCTTTCGTCCCTCGGGCTTTTGGCTGTCTGCGGATCCAGTCCAATTCCTTTTTGTACAAACTCTTGGCTTTCTCCTGTTCAGTGGCTTCGATTTCTCTTCGCTCCGCTTTCTTTTCTAAGAAATAAGAGTAATTACCTAGGTAACGATAGATACCACCATTATCCAATTCCAAAATTTGATTCGTCACCTTTTCCAAAAAATATCGGTCGTGTGTCACCATAAAAAGCGCTAAATTGGCCTTAGACAAATAATCTTCCAACCACTCAATGGTCTCTAAATCCAGGTGGTTTGTAGGCTCATCTAGCAAGAGTAAATCCGGCTTTTCAAAAATTGCTTTAGCCAAAGCAACACGCTTACGCTGTCCCCCACTCAAACTACCCACAGGCAAATCGGTGTCATGTAGACCTAATCTACCTAGAATCTCCTTAATCTGATGCTCAAAATCCCATGCTTGGTAACTATCCATCAATTCGAATAGCTTTTGAAGATCATCCCCATTATCAATGCCATTCTCAGCATCGATCATCGCCTTATGATAGCGCTCAATCACCTTCAACACCTCATTGCTACTTCCGTCAAAGATGGTCTGATAAATACTCAAACTCCCTTCGAACACTGGATTTTGATGCACATAGGACACCTTTACCTGTTGATTGATAGCGATGCTGCCTTCATCAGGGACTTCAATACCCATGATGATTTTCATCAAAGTGGATTTTCCGGCACCATTGACACCTACTAGTGCTACTTTTTGACCTTGGTCTATACCAAAGGATATTTTTTGAAAAAGTTTACGCTCGCCAAAAGATTTACTCAGGCCTTCAACTGATAGATAATTCATACCACAAAGATAGGCAGGAAGTACAAGATTTGAACCTTACTTTCCTAAAAGGGTCTTAATTCCTTCCAAAATATGTTTGATACCTTCTTTAAAATGCTCCGAAGACTCATTGATTTGAGGTTCGTACTCCGTCTTTTTCTCCTGATAGAGCTTTTCCAACTTTTCTTTTCCTTTTTCAAATTCAGCTTCCAAAGTGGTCTTTTTCTCTCGAAGATCGGAAATCTTTTTTTCAATTTCTTCCTTGGCTTCTCCTCCCAACTCCGTGCCTTTTTCGATTAATTCCTCTATTTTAGTCCCAATATCTTTGAGAAGTGACTCCACTTCCTCTAGACCAGTTTTTCTTTGTTCCATGATTTATCGACTTTATCCAAATGATTAACAAGATACTACAGAAGCTCGAAACTACCAGTAAATTGAAGTATGAAATATATAGACACACCGTTAATCTCTTCAATGAGCTGGAACAAACAGCGCATGAAATCTCAGAAGAACTACGAGCCCAG
Organism: Mongoliitalea sp.; assembly: GCF_054166905.1. Classification (NCBI taxonomy): domain Bacteria; kingdom Pseudomonadati; phylum Bacteroidota; class Cytophagia; order Cytophagales; family Cyclobacteriaceae; genus Mongoliitalea; species Mongoliitalea sp. The sequence goes on from NZ_JBSZCK010000033.1 coordinate 100,371, forward strand.
GCCCCTGATTTGGATGATTTAAGGATTGGTGTCAAACGAATCAATGATTATGAATTTATCTTCCAAATTGGAGGTGATACTTTAGTGTTTATTCTGCAAAGTAATATCAGTAGATTACCTGAGGACTCTTACCTCAGCAAATCTAAATACCTCAAAAGTGATGCAGAATTAACGTATTTTGGTCAGATTTTAATTTACAATTTTTTGAGCGACACCATTCTATTCAATCGCTTAGATGATCTTGGCTATTTGGTAGGTCGACTACTGCTCAATAAGGAGAAAAAATTCTTTTTTGAAGGAGAACGTAAGATCGTATTCAATTTTCCAGAATTGAAAGACAACCCCATCACTGATGAGAAAAAACGTAGCCTGATCGAACAACTGCTGATGTCTGCTTTGGAAAATGACTTACTCCCGCCAGCTTTTCAGGATATCATGGTGATTAGCTATCATCAAAAAATCGAACATACTTCTAGCATGGGGAGCCCAAAAAAAATAGGTTTTGATCTTTTTGCTAAAGGTAGAGATTGAGAAAAACCATGCACGTTGAATTTGGTGATGAAAAAACCCTAGCAAGTTTACTTAGGTACCAATAGTTTTTCCTTGATCAGTTCCCCTTAAAACCTGCTTGGTTCCCTCCGCATCCACCATCAATCTTCAATGGTTTCAGGTTGCTGTGTTTGCTTTTCAAATAATTCGGCATAGACTCCTTTCAGCTCCACAAGAGAGTCATGCGTACCCTGCTCCACAATCTGTCCATCGTCTAGCACGATAATTTTATCTGCAAGCTTGGCAGATGATACTCGATGAGAAATAATTATGGACGTGCGCTGTTGCATGATGCGCTTCAAAGCAGAAAGAATAGAATTCTCTGTCTTGGTATCTACTGCTGACAAACAATCATCCAACAATAATATACTTGGCTCTTTCGCAATCGCACGTGCAATCGACACACGCTGCTTTTGACCACCGGACAGTGTGATTCCTCGCTCTCCTAACTTGGTTTCGAAGCCACTCGGAAAATCGATGATATTGTTGTAGACATCCGCATCTTTGGCTGCCTGCTCTACTAGCGGCAGTTCCACGGTATCCATTCCAAAAGCGATGTTATTACTGATGCTGTCACTGAATAAAAACACATCCTGCGGTACAAATCCAATCTGTTTGCGGAGAGAAGCCAACTCATATTGTTGGATCGGACGATTATCGATGGTAATTTTTCCTCCACTGACATCATACATGCGCATGAGTAAGTTAGCGATGGTAGACTTACCCGAACCAGTCGTCCCGATAATCGCCAACGATTGGCCTGCATCGATGGTAAACGATACATGCTTCAAGGCTTGTATACCAGAATTAGGGTATACAAAAGAAACATCCTCAAAAGCCACATTTCCTTTGATAGCTACTTCCAAGTTTTCTGTACTTTGAATATCATTTTTCTCATCCAAAAATTCATTGATACGTGTTTGGGAAGCAGCCGCTCGTTGTACAATACTGGTAACCCAACCCAAAGAAGTGACAGGCCATGTAAGCATGTTGACATAAAGAATAAATTCTGCAATCACCCCATAACCTATTGTTCCTTCGATCACCTGAATACCACCTATATATACCGTCAAAATGGTACTAATACCAATCAAGGCCAATATAACTGGATAAAATAAGGCCTGCACTATGGTCAATCGGATGGATTTGTCTTTATAATCGACAGAAGCTTTGGTAAATTCATTGGAAGAATCATCCTCCCTTACAAATGCCTTCAAAACACGAATCCCGGAAAAAGCTTCCTGAACAAATGTACTCAAGCTTGAAAGACTACGCTGGATTTTTTCAGAGCGCTCATTAATCAGATTATTGACAAAATAAATGCTGATAGACAGGATTGGTAATGGCAACAACGAATAAATAGTCAATTCTACATTTACTGAAAGCATGTAACCAATTACCATGGGAAACAAAATCAGCAAATTTAGTCCATACATAATTGCAGGCCCCAGATACATCCGCACACGGCTGACATCCTCTGTGATACGGGCCATCAAATCCCCTGTGCTATTTCTCCTGTAGAAGCTTAAGGGTAATTTTTGGTAATGATCGAAGATTTCATTTTTCATGTCATATTCGATCAATCGGGACATGATAATGATTGTCTGACGGATTAAGAATAGGAAAAAACCTCTCAGTAAGGCCATTACCAAGATCAAAACACCGAAAATTAGGATGTATTGAAGAAAAGATGCACGTGCATAATTTGATAATTCCAAGCCCTCGATGACCTTGTAGATGGTAAAGCTTTCTACCACATAATCTATGGCAATTCTCACCAATTGAGCAGGGATTATTACAAAAATATTGGAAATGATAGTAAATAAAATTCCTAACAAGAGGTAACCCTTGTATTTGTAAAGATATTTATTGAGGCGCCAGAGTGGTTTCACGAAAGAAAAACTTTAAAATCTCTTGATAAGTTTTAGATTACTCTATTAATTGCATTAGTAAAGCCTGTAGAAAATATATAATTTTGTGCAGTTGTTTTACCAATCAGCAATCCCAAATATAACGCATTTAAAAATTCCTAGTTCAAATGGTAGAAACTAAAACCGAGGAAAAAGTGAGAGAAGGTTCCATTTATGGACAGATTACCTCTCTAGGCCATGAGCAGTTGGTCATATGTTATGATGAACCTACAGGCTTAAAAGCGCTTATTGGCATTCATAACACAGTACTTGGCCCTGCATTGGGTGGTACACGTATGTGGAACTATGCCAACGAGGCTGAAGCAATTACAGATGTTTTGAGATTATCCAGAGGTATGACATTCAAGGCTGCTATTTCTGGATTGAATCTAGGTGGTGGTAAAGCGGTGATCATCGGAGATCCAAAGCTAAAAAATGAGGCCTTCATGAGAAGGTTTGGTAGATTCGTTGAGAGCTTGAATGGTAAATACATCACAGCTGAAGACGTAAATACCAAAACCAGTGACATGGAATTTATCCGTATGGAAACTAGACACGTAACTGGTCTACCTGAGTACAAAGGTGGTGGTGGTGATCCATCTCCTGTAACTGCTTATGGAACATACTTAGGAATGAAAGCCGCTGCCAAGAAAGCGTATGGCACAGACTCATTGGAAGGTAAAAAAGTAGCAGTACAAGGAATCGGTCAAGTAGGTAAATACTTGGTCAATCACTTGGTAAAAGAAGGTGCAATCGTCTATATCACCGATATCTTTGAAGATCGATTGAAAGCAGTTGCTGCTGATACAGGTGCAACAGTTGTGGACCCTGCAATGATTTATGACATCGATATGGATATCTATGCGCCATGTGCTCTGGGTGCTACTGTCAACGACGACACCATTTCAAGATTGAAGTGTCAAGTGATTGCCGGTGGTGCCAACAATCAGCTTTTGGATGAAGAGAAGCATGGTCAATTATTATTAGAAAAAGGAATTGTCTTCGCTCCTGACTTCTTGATCAATGCAGGTGGTTTGATCAATGTGTATACAGAATTTCAAGGAGGCTACAAACGTGAAACCGCTTACGGTCAAGCTGAAAAAATCTACGATACATGTTTGGCTATTTTGAATAAATCAGAAGCTGATCAAATCCCATCTCAGCAGGCTGCTATTGAAATGGCTTGGAATAGAATTGAGGCAGTAGGTAAAGTAAAATTATCCTACTAATTGATATAAATAAACCGCTCTTATTGGAACTCATAACCAATCAGAGCGGTTTTTGCTATGATAATCTTAGGATTTAAAGGCGGAAATCCTTTGCTTCCTACAAATTGAGTATATTTACGTTCTTTAAAATCAGGTATGTTAAACAGAAGAATTCTCCGGGTCAAGGCTTTCCAAAACCTATATGCCTATGATCAGTGCAAGGCATCCAATTTCAACCTTGCCAAAGATCTCATCAGAGATGCTTTTCAACCCGACTTGAATAGTATGGAGGTTCAGGACAAAAGCCTCCTCAAAAAAGAAGCTGCCATCGCAACTGATCTGTTTGTCTCCAACCTGAATAATGAATTCCTCGATATGAGGGATTTTACCCAGCCAAAAATCAAACAGGCTGTCATAGACGCCTTGAACTTTTACAAACAGGCGAATACCAAAGACTACGATTTCTTAATCAAAAACATGGTTTCCTCAGCAGAGCGTTTGCCTCAGCTCTACCTTTATGCTATCAAGTTGATCTTGGCATTTGGTGAGCATGTAGCCGGAGAAACCGAACGCAAAAGAAAATTTAGCGGAGAAAAAGTATCCATGACGGTTGGTGAAATGAATCTTGCCAAAAATGTTGTTTTGGATAAAATCCGTCAATCCAAAGAATTTGAAGCAGCCTGCACTCGTAATCAAGTAGATCTGGAAGAATTGGAACTTGAAATCAAAGAGTGGTTCCGTGATTACATCAGGCCTTTGGAAGAATATAAGGCATATGTAGGACTCTCTGCGCCGACTGCAGAACAAGATTTCGAGATTACAGATGACATTCTTAAGAAGGTTATCTTCCAAAACGATGTGATTCTCAACTTTTTCTCAGAAAAAGATATGAATTGGACTGAAAATAAGTCCGTGGTACGCAGTTTGGCATCCAAAGTGTTGAAAAATGTAAAATCTCATTTGGATGAAACGGGAGAAGTACTTCCGGAAATTGCCCTGAATTGGGAGGAAGACAAGGAATTCTTCCAAAATATCTTTAACTTGACCATCCAAAATGACGATCGAAATAGAGAAATGATCGCCAAAAAGACGGAGAATTGGGATATCGAAAGAATTGCCCAAACGGATAAAATCATCTTATCCATGGCTTTGACCGAAATGCAAAATTTCCCAAGTATCCCTGTCAAAGTAAGCATCAACGAGTACATCGACATTTCTAAAACGTACAGCACGCCAAAGAGTAAGCAATTTGTCAACGGCTTGTTGGATGTTTTATCAAAAGAATTAACCGATAAGGGTTTGATCCGTAAAAGTGGTAGAGGACTCTTGGACAACAAATAGACAGAACAACATGAGCAAAAATTCAAATGCATGGATAGCCTTCATAGCAGGCGCCGGAATCGGAGCTGCATTGGGCATTTTATTCGCTCCTGATAGCGGAAAAAACACACGGGATAAACTTTCTTACCAACTTTCGAAATACAAAGAAGAATTAGAAAGGTTGGTTGCAGATTTGAAAGAAGGCAAAAACATGCCTTTCAACGAAGCAAAATCTGAAGGTAACCGCGTAATTTCAGATGCGAAAAATAAAGCAGAGAACTTATTAAGCGATGTCAATAAACTGATAGAGCAAATCAATAAAGAAGCAACAAATTAAAACCCTTAATGATTATGAAATACTTAAAAGTATCAGCTTTGATGCTGGGAGCAGCTTTGATGGTGTTTGCTTGTGATAGCAAGTCGGAGAGCAATGGAGAGCAAGCTGCTAAAATTGCCGAATTAGAGCAAAAATTAGCGAGATTGGAAGCAGCACAGCCAGTAGCTACTCCAACCAATGTATCCAATAGTACACCCACAGATCCTTCAAGCTTAGGTCAGTTTAAATTTGAAGAGACTGATTACAATTTCGGTACAATTGACGAAGGTAAAGTGATTGAAAAAATCTTCAAATTCACCAACGAAGGTCAGGCGCCTTTGGTGATTTCTAATATCACGGCATCATGTGGTTGTACAAGCCCTGACTGGACTAAAACTCCTGTTAAACCAGGTGAAGAAGGTTTTGTGAAAGTTGTATTCAACTCAACTGCCAAAACCGGTGCTCAAGCACCAACAGTAACTATTCAGGCCAATACTACACCAAATGTGACAAGATTGAGCATGAGAGGAAATGTGACACCTAAACTATCTGCCAGCCCAGTTGCTGCCGGTCCTGTAAAAAGAGATTAATTTATGACAATCAATTGGATTCTTGCCCAGGCAATGGGTGGTGAAATTATGGGCCAAGTATTCTTATTTGGCTCCATCATTTTGATCATGTATTTCTTCATGATCCGACCGCAACAGAAAAAACAAAAAGAAACCAAAAACTTTATCGATTCCATCAAAAAGGGCGACAATGTGGTCACTATCGGTGGAATTCATGCTAAAGTATCTGCTTTGGAAGGAGAAACTGTTATCCTTGAGTTGGATAAAGGAATGAAATTGAAGGTTGAAAAGACTGCGATTTCTGCTGATTTCTCCAAAAAAGCAACAGGAACTAAATAAATCAACCTTGGCAAAAATCAACCGATTCTTACCAAAGCTCACCCCTGAAAAGGTGAGAAATCTCAAGGTGGCAGCTGCCTGCTTTTTGGCAGCTGCCACCTTTTGGGTTTTAAACGCCCTCAATAAGGATAACTACAATACCGTTGTGGATTATCCCATTGAAATAATTTTTGATGAAACAGAGTTTATGGCGGTGGAAAAGTTACCATCCCGTGTCACAATCGAAGTCAATGGCAACGGTTGGGATTTACTCCGCAAGTATTTCAAATTCAATGAGACGCCCTTTCTGATTGAAATCAATAATCCCTCCACCAAAGACTACTTATTGACCGCTGATATCCGCAGGAGTCTTGCTGAAAATATCAGTCCTACTACCTTGATTTCTATGGTGACCGATACTGTCAAATTCAAAATTGACAAGATTGTTACGCGTAAAATCAAGATTGTAGCAGATACAAGCAATTTGAGTTTGGCCAAAAACTACCGTCTAGCAAGCAGCATCGAAATCGATCCATCCATAGTATCCGTCAAAGGCCCTACATCCATCTTACAGGCTCTCAACGGAGAGATCCTAGTGCCTATTACGGAAGCTAAGCTTTCAAGCAATTACAATAAGATTTTACCTTTGGAGCTACCAGCCGAAACAAAAGATTTTTTAGAATTGGATGAGGAAAGTGTGCATATCCGCTTTGACGTGTTTCAAATGTTGGAAGGAAACAAACGAATCAAAACCAAATTGATCAACTTCCCTAAAAATGCTTCCTTGAAAGATGATCCTGGAACGATTGTGATGTCCTATCTAGTCGACGAGCGCAAAACCAGTCAGTTATCGGAAATGGATTTTGAGGCTATTATCAATTACAACAATCGCAACCGAGAGGATAGCACAGTAAAAGTACAATTATCTCCTAATCCTTCATTTTTGGAAAATATTCAAATCAAACCTGATATTCTTCGGATCAAGTATGAGAAATAATACCCCTCTTATGGTTGGAATTACAGGTGGCATAGGCTCTGGAAAGTCAACTGTTGCTAAAATTTTCACCATTTTAGGAATCCCAGTGTATTATGCCGACGATCGGGCGAAGTGGCTGATGGGACACGATCCTAAGCTTAAAGGAGCTATAATCGCTAATTTTGGCGAGGAATCTTATCTATCCGATGGCTCGCTTAATCGAGTTTTCCTTGCCAATCAAGTGTTCAATGACGCTGAAAAAACAACTCTCATCAACAGTTTAGTACATCCTGCTGTGCGAGAAGATTTTGAGCATTGGGTGAGTCAACAAAACAGCCCCTACATTTTAAAAGAAGCTGCTCTTTTATTTGAAACCGGTTCTTATAAGGAGCTAGATCTCGTCATCAATGTCAGTAGTCCACTGGTTATACGCATGACACGGATTTTACTAAGAGATCCTCATCGTACAGAAGCACAGATACACGCAATCATTGATAAGCAATTACCTGATGATCACAAAAATGACTTAGCACATTTTATCATCAAAAATGCAGATAACAAACTCCTGATTCCACAAGTATTAAAAATCCACGAAAAGATTCTGGCCAAAGCTGAGCTTAAAAATTCAGATTGATCTGATCCAGGTAAAATTTCATGCGGCTATGTTTTTCTGGCAAAAAGTCAATGGTGTCAATTTTATCGAGTTTGTGATTATAAAACACCTCCACATACCGATCCTCCAATAAATACAGGTTTACTTTATGCGAGTAGTACCTAATACCTACAATAAAGGTGCCCTCCGTATACAGTTTCTGTATTTTCTTATGCAATGGTAACTTGTTAAACTCCTCTCGCTCCATTTATTCTAATTTTGCCAACTCCATTTCTGACGCAATATAGCCAAAAGCAGACCAATATCCCGTTTCTAAGACATGCTGGAAGATACTTTTTGCCATCAGCGTATCCCCCAAGGCTAAATAATGATTCCCCAATCCATAGCCTTGAGTGACATATTGCAAGCGCTGCTCGTCGGAAGCTTTATTCGTTGTCATCAAATCACTCGGTGAGATTTTCCCCTGATACATGAGAATACGTCGGAAATAGGCATCATTTTCAATAATCTCCATATCCTGGCGAACTATAGTAATCGCCTGTTTGGCTTCTTCAAGTCTACCTAACTTTACCAAGGTCATGTAATACCAATCCAGGGTAGCAACAATCAAATCATCATTATCAGAAACCTGCATGCATTGCTGATAAGCTGCCAAGGCCTTTTCAAAATCACCTTTGAGGTAATGTGCAAGACCTAAATGGTACCACACATTAAACTGAACGGTAGATAATGGAATGTTCAAGGCATTGGGCAGTCCATCTTCTTCGATTTGGGTAGGCAAACCTTCCATCAAGCGTACTGCCTTTTCAAAATCAGCAATCGCCTCATCCAATTTTCGGATACTGATATACCGATGTCCTCGATGCCTCAAAGGTTCATATGCTGATGGAAAATCTTTGATCGCTTTTGAAAAAGTTTTGATTGCAAGGTCATATCTACCTAAATACGCCTCCCTCCTTCCAATCCAAATAAGATTTCCCAAGGTTTGTTCCTCTTCGTATGCTTGGTCTGCCAGTTGAAGTTTCTCCAACTGACTTTTCTGAGAAAGGGAATCCACTTGCGTAAACAAAGAATCCCCCAAGAAGCTTAAGCCCTGAAAAACTTTCAAATCAGGCATATGCATGTGATCGAACTGAACGTTCACTTTTTTGGATTCAGACTGACAGGCAGTCACCAACAATAGAAGAACTAAAAATCGGGAAATCATAACATCTATATTTAGCGTTAGAAAACTTTGAGAAGCAAGACTTGCTCTGTATTATTGAAGGTAAAAATATTTGAGTTGAAAATGAATTTTATCGCCCAACAAAATCGCAAAAACAAACATTTCTATTGGTTATCAGCGATTTTACTTCTATTTTTTTTTAGTTCATGCGGTTCTAGCAAAAAATTATACACCCAAAATGTCAACAAAGTAGTAGACACTGCCAAATCCTACCGTGGTACACCCTACCGGTACGGAGGCACTACGCGCTCTGGAATTGACTGCTCTGCATTGATTTACCATTCCTACGCAAGCATCGGAGTGCAAATGCCTCGCACCTCTGAGGCTCAAAGCAAAATGGGTAAAAAAGTCAATGAACGAAGTCTTCAAAAAGGGGATTTGGTCTTTTTTGCAACGGGTAGAAGAAAAAATCAGGTGTCACATGCCGGAATTGTAACAGAAAACCAACGTGGAAGAATCTTATTTATCCACTCTTCAACAAGTCTAGGAGTCACAGAAGACAACCTCGCCAACCCCTACTGGTCCAAAGCTTTTTTGTTCGGAAGACGTATTTTGGATGAGAAAAAATAAAGCCCTGAACATTTCTTTTGGAAATGGACAGGGCCTAAACACCATAAAAAAATCTAAGGATTATCCTGCTTTGACCAAGGCATATTCAAAGGAAGGCCTTCCTCGCTCTCCATCTCTCGTGAGGGATAGGAACCTTACCTTGTAGAAATTACCTCTAGAGTCTTTCACTATATAAAAACGATCGTTTCTAATTGTAGGCGCCATATTAGGCCCACCTCCACCTCTCCAGTTGGAACCAATCGTTAGACGGTTATCTGCCACCAAGGTCAGTCCTGACAAGTGAGACTCATTGAAGTTATCGTAGCTGATTTCAGATTCCAATACTTGAACGGCAGTCACCCCTCCATAAATATTGTGAAACACCAAATCCTGAAAGAAATACGCTAAGGTTCCGTTTACAGCCTGTGGGAACGGTGTAGTGGACGTCCCAGCATTCCATACAAAATCCCAATCACCTTTTTTAGGTTCCACATCCACTTTTCCTTGCTCAAAGGATACGTACACAAAGTTAAAGTCAGCATCTTTTTGGATTTCCAAGGTATTGAATGTTGTTGCACTCAAATCTGCATGCTGCAACAAGTATCTTCCATTTTGCTGGACAATTCGGATTTTCTTCCAAGGCCGCGCATCAGCTCCCATGCTTCCTCTATTGAGGATATAGACTTTATTGTCAGCTTGTACGGCACTAACTGGTGAAATAATTGGCTGATTCAAGGGATTGGAAGGATTGTCCACACGTAAAATCGCTTCCATATTACTGAAAGTCATATCCAAGCCTCCAGTGGACCTTAGTTCTGCTGCCTGTGCCTCACCCACTTGATTGAGGTCGGTAGCTGAAGTCTCATAGGCCATAGCACCAGTGGTACCATTGATCAGCACTCTGAAATCTGAGCCCGAGGAAAATGCCAGATCCCATCGTTGGCGCTGCACAGTTGTTTGCTCACCTGTTCTCAGGTTGATAAATGCCATATTAGGAAAAGTAGCTCCTCCACCATTGATTTCTATAAATCCATCCGCTGCTGGATCAGGTTCTAACACAGGAGATTCTGAATTTTCGCAGGAGAATAGCCCTAATGAAAAGGCTACTAGTACGATGAGTAATTGATTAATTTTCATTGTGGTTTTTATTTTGATAGTTGATATGTTATTCCAAGAAAATAGGAGCGACCCACGCCCATAGGCCTCATGGGACCTCCTCCATGAGCAGAGCCAGCCATTGCAGTGCTTTCTATATCCACTACATTTAAAGCATTTCTAATCCCTGCATTTATTCGAAGCCCATTTTTTAGTGGCTGATTGATGGTAAAATCCATCCAATGAAACCCTTCCAATTCTACCTCCATAGGTCTCAATTCACCTGCTGCATCAAGTTGCATCTGGAAAGCTGGAAGTGGTCCTGTCCATTTGTAGAACAGATTCAATTGAGTTTGTAAGCCAGTCAAGGTATAAGTAAGATTGGCATTGATTTCCGGTGAATAAAGCATCGCAGGTAATGCAACCTGTTCTACAGCGAGTTGATTAAATCTACCGATGTATGATGTTCCTAACTCAGCTGACCACTGCTTCCCAGTCAACCCTGCATTCGCCATTAAGCCCTGTGAACGGAATTTGTCAATGTTGAACATGGTGGTAATCCGTGGGTCTTCTGGGTCTATGGTAAATGCAATCCTATTTCGCACATCATTGTAAAAGCCATTGAATGCAAACTTGAAGGTGTATTGCTGGAAAGCTTTTTCATGGCTAAGAGAGAAATTATAGCTATCAGAGGTCTCTGCTAGCAAATCAGGATTGCCTCGGATACTATGACTTGCATCAAAGAAATCAAAATAGAGTTCGCGAATGGAAGGTGCACGAAAACCATTGGCATAAGACAGCCTGAAATCCCAATTTGAACTTAATGCAAGCTTTGCATTCAATGAAGGAATAACAGGTGGAGCTTCATAAGCTGAATTATATGCTTTTCTTAATCCAGGTCTGATTTGAAGAAATTTAGCTGGCTTCCATTCCCCCGTTAAGAAGGCTGCATAATCTTGCATCCCCGTATTTTCACTGATCCTATCTCCAATACCATTTTCAGTATTCACATCTATCCCTGGCACCAATGTTAGTTTCGGTGATAGCATCCAATTTCCTAGAAGACGAAACGTCAATCCCTGATAGTTGAGCATAGCCTGTGAACCCTGCTGTCTGGATAAGTTCCGTTCATTGGTGCGGACATTCGTTACCCAAGTCTGAGTTTCTCGTTGAAAATCAGTGTAGGCAGCCTGCATAGAAAGTTGAAAGGTTGGTTTGACTTCCCAGCGGCCGTTTACACGGTGCATCCATCGGGTAGTGATAAAGTCAGTATCGATGACTTCCAGTCTATTTTCAGGCCCCAAAGAATTGATCGTCTCATCCAAAAAATCTACACTGTAATCCAACTCGATATCCCCCTTGGTAAAGGCCACCGATGCATTTGCTAAATTTTGACTTTTAGGTAGCCAGCGATGTTGTCTACCTTCATCTCCGCCTTTCCATCCGCCAAAATTGTTTTGTGTAAATCCACCTCGTACAGACACATTTTCACTAGCTCTCCAAGCTCCACCAATCGAACGGATGTGCGTTCCTCGACCTACAAAAGGACTATACTCGTTGCCAGCTGTTTCTTCCTGAATTCTCGCTGTAATGGAATATGCATTAACTCCCTGACCATTTTTGGTAATGATATTGATGACACCGGCAAGGGCATCTGCTCCATAAATCACAGACATCGGCCCCTCTACAATTTCAATCCGCTCAATCATATTGACATCAATCTGATTCAGGTTGATCTCGTTATTGACCCCTTGGCGACCAACCATGGGAACCCCATCGATGAGAATTTTCACATTTTGCCCAGAGAGTCCGTTCATCTCCAAATTGGAACTTCCCAATGCATTATCTTGACTGAAACGAATTCCTAGTTCTGTATTTAGGACTTCCTGCAAATTCATGGCAGCTCTACTTTGGATAATTTGCTGATCAATGGTCCTGACCATGTAAGTTGACTGCCGGGCACTTTGTGGTCCAAAATTTCCTGTGACGACTACTTCCCCCAACTCACTGAGAGATGATTGGAGCACAACTTTTTTCAATGACTTTAACTCATCTAACAATACCTCCATATCAGCATAACCCATAGCAGTTATCTTGACGGTAGTGGAAGAGGTAATTTTATCTAAAGAAAAATAACCTTCCGTATCTGCAACAACTCCTTTTCCCTCTCCCCAAACGATGGCTGCAAAAGGCACACTTTTGCCACGCTCATCTACTACCTGTATGCGTTGACCAGAGTCGGCAAAGACAACCCCAACCATTAACCATAGAAGCGCAAACACTATCTTACTTTTATTTAGATTAATTCTACACATTATTTTAAAATTTTTTGGCGGGCTAACCCGCCAATTCATGTCTAATAAATAGCCAAGTTAGAATACCAGGTAAAGCCGCCAAGTAGCTTATAAACTATCAATCAGATTTTTCCAAGCAGGTAATTGAGGGATTCCGGGCTTTCTTAAGCCGAAAAACTGAGCGATCATTTCACCTTTCTTATCAAAAAGCTCTAAGGAAGAAACCAGCCCATCTTCCGTATTTTTGTGAACAACAAAAGCACAGTCGATTTGATCTTCATTCAAATGCATATTGAAATCAGGATCTAGCACATTCAACCACGAACCCATTTGACGGATAGTCCTCACTTTCCCTTGGTGGATTTGAATATTTCCTTTGTTACCAGCGAAGATCATAATAGGCATTTTTTCAGCAGAAGCCACCTCCAAAATCTTTCTTGCTGATAGGCGATCTACTTCATAAGCCCATTTATCATTGATCCATTTTACAGCGTTTAACCTGTGAACTTTGTACTTGCGAAGCATTCCGAAAAATTCATGCGTATCCTTCATATTTTCCCAATCATGCGTGAAAGCCTCCAAATCAATACTATCTGCATATTCAGGAGATGAAAAAGCCTCTATGACAATTTCCTCTTCTTGCTCAGCAGCTTGATACGCTTGTATGATATCATCAAATGCTGCCAAATTACTTTTTTCCTGCAGGTACACTTTCATCACTGCTTCTCCTGCCTTGTCAAAAAACTGGAAGCTTCTCATGGTGCCCCGAGGGCTTTCATTGATAACTGCAAACCCATATTTCCATCCACTGAAAAATACCCGTTGCTCAATAGGGCCAATAACAGTAGCCACCTGATAGGGAGCCTCTCCCTGAATATCAATTTTCTGGAAAGTGCCTTTATGTTCTAATACGCATCCTTCGTTACGGGTTAAAGACATCACTTTACCCAATTTTTTAAATTCAATCAGCAATGACGCCCAGTCTCCTTGCAAGCGAATGGTATGCTCACCAATGGTAGTCTCCAACAATTCTAATTCTGTCACACCTAATCTTTTTGCGGCATCTCTGATTCGCAGCTGTGGTTCGGAAGATTTTAAATTTTCCCAAGCGCTAGCTAATGACTCTCGGGAAGAAGATTGAATGAGTGTTTCCATAATTTATGCTGTTTTTACTTTTGCTGAAATTTGATGTAAGGGTAATGATTGGATATGCTTGCCATGATATCCCAGATGGTCAAATACTTGGATGGGATACTCATAGACATGATGTAATTTTTCTGATGTAAGCGTCTCTTCGACGGATCCGGACTGGTAAATTCGGCCATTTTTAAGCATGATTACCTGATCAGAATAGGCAGCGGCCATATTCAAATCATGCAAAACAGCCAGGACGCCAATATTTTTACGCTTCAATCGGGATGCGATATGCAATACCTGATGCTGATGAGCAATATCTAGGCTCGAAGTAGGCTCATCCAACAGCAGATACCTTGGACTGGAGGATTCTCCCCAGATTTGAGCCAATACACGGGATAACTGCACGCGCTGCTTTTCCCCACCGGATAATTGACTGTAAAGTTTATCTCTAAACTGCCAAGTTTGTGTCTCTTCCATCACTTCCTGCACGATGGATTGGTCAGCATGGTCACCCAAGGCAATCATTCCCAATTCCACCACTTCCTTTGCTTGAAAAGGAAAAGACAACTGAGAATGCTGAGGCATCACTGCCCGTATTTTTGCCAAATCCTTTGCCCTCAGGTTCTTCAAATGCTGTCCATTGTAGGATATCACACCTTGTTGGCAGACAATTTCACCCGCTAGAATTTTTAATAGCGTAGACTTTCCGGCACCATTGGGGCCAATGATTGTAGTCAGTTTTCCAGGAGCGATGCTCAACTCTTCGGTGTTGACAATGGGTCTTTGATGAATGCAAAAGTGAATATTGGACGCTTGTAGCATATTAAGAACGGATTTGTTTGATAGATAAGAGTAACCAAATAAAGAAAGGAGCACCAATGATAGCTGTGATTATCCCAATCGGCATTTCAGAAGGAGCAACCATGGTCCGGGCAAGCGTATCGGCGATGGTGAGCAAAATCGCCCCTGCTAACCAAGAAGCTGGCAAAACCAAGCGATGATCAGCACCAAATAAAATACGCAAGAGGTGAGGAATCACTAGACCAACAAAGCCGATAGTTCCAGTAAAGGCAACAGCAGTTCCTACGATGAGAGCTGATCCAATTAACACAATTAATTTCGTCTGTTGCACATTGACCCCCATATGGAAAGCTTCATTTTCACCGATTGCCAGAGCATTGAGCGCTTGATACTGTCCTAAAATCAACCCTACAGGAAGGATAGAAATAAGGGTCAAAATAAGTACCTTCTGCCAATTTGCTCCTCCCACATCTCCCAAGCTCCAGAAAGTGAAATTGCGAAGTGCTGCATCATCTGCATAGAAAATCGCCAAACCTATCAGAGCACCTGCAAGTGCATTTAAGGCAACCCCGGCAAGGATTAGCAAGGAAATATCTGTTTTGCCAGCCTTGCTGGAAAGTTTGTAAACCAATGCAGTATTGACCAATCCACCAACGAAAGCAAAAAGTGCTAGGCCAACTTTCCCCATCCATGCTAACCAAGCTACAGAAGAACCAAAAACAATATAGACCACAGCAAACAAAGCACTCCCACTACTGACACCAATAAGTCCAGGTTCCACAAGCGGGTTTCTAAACAACCCTTGCAAAGCAGCGCCTGCGAGCGCCAAAGAGCCACCGACCAACATGGCCATCACAATTCTGGGCAGTCTTATCTGAAGCAGCACGTTTTGTTCTTGAACTGTCAAGGCTTGGTCTCCCCACTGAAATCCAAACAGAAATTGAAACACTTTCCCGAGACTGATAGGAAAAGCACCCAAGCTCAGTGAAATAGCCAGCATACATAGTAATATCCCGCCAAGACCCACTAAGATCAGCGATCGCTTTCGAGTAGAAGTCGATATGGACAATAAACTTGGCATTAATTTTTTCTAATGGCTTGAGCTAAATCTAAGGCAGCTTGAGCAACTCTAGGCCCAAACCCTGATAAATACTGTCCATCAAAGCTTAGAATATTTCCCTGCTGTAATGCAGACGTCTGATTGGCACCTTTGATCTGCTGTACCCCATCTTTTCCGCCAATCGTACCTAAACCAGAATCAAAAAAGAGTAAGTAATCAGGATTCATACGCACCAATGCTTCCGGTGTTAGCGGAATAAAATCTTTAAAACCAGTACCTGCGGGTTTTGCACCAGCCATTTGGATGATTTCAGCTGCGAACGTATCATCACCAGCCAAAAAAACAGTCTCCAATCCGCGCGCCATAATAAATGCTACCGTAGGCGGTTCAGATAAAGGGTTTTCTTGTAGGTAAGCCTGCAATTCCTCTTGTTCAGCCTTCACTTGTTTTATCAACTCTCTTCCTTTATCTACTTCCTCCAAAAAAGAAGCTACTTCTTCAATCAAGCGATAGGTTCCAGCTATAGCAGTTGGCTTTTTGAATAAATGCACTTGAATACCAGCTAATTTTAATTGAGCCAATACATCATCAGTAAGGTAACCTTCTTCCGCCAAAATCATATCCGCACCCAAAGCCATCAATCCTTCTCCTTTGATTTGATTCCTATAACCAATGGAAGGTAATTGCTGTAGTGAGGCCGGAAAGGTAGAAGTAATGTCCGTGGCAATAATCTGATCTAAATATCCTAGACTCACCACTACTTCAGATACGGTACCGCCAGCAGTAATCAACTTCCAGTCTTTTTTTTCAACCTCTTCAGAAACCTGCTGTGCATTGCATGCAACCAAAGTCCCAAGAATCACTAGGAGTACTAAACGACTTATCATTATTAAGATTAATTTTAAACAACATGACAAAGGTCATATTATTTAGATTAAATCCAAATTAATTTAGATTGATTTTTTCTATGAAGCCAGAATTTCAATTAGCTGATAATGAATATTGTTGTTTGATAGATTGCTTCAATTTTCAATTCTGCTACTAATGATAATTGAAGCGCTTATTGAACGAACCAAAAGACTTTACCTTCTTCCTGTATGCAGTTAAGGATCCATACTTTTTTAAAAAGCAAGCCAATAAAAGCCCTCCGAATAAACGATAAGAGGTTTAAAATAGTTGAAATGAGAGCTTATCTGCCGAAAAAATATGCCGATCGGCCCCTAAAAGCTATATGCTTAGCAAAAAAGAAATAATCGCTCGATTAAAATCCCCAAACATCCTTTGGTATTAAGCTTTTATAATTAATTTTGCACTCGAATTAAAAAAGCATCATTTCTTTTTACACAATAAATCAAATGGCAAACATTGGTAAGATAACACAGGTAATCGGTCCAGTAGTGGACGTGTCCTTCGAGGGCGGAAAATTACCAAATATCCTAGATGCGTTGACAGTGACCAGAGAAGACGGTCATCAGATCATCCTGGAAGTTCAGCAGCACTTAGGTGAAGATAGAGTAAGAACTATCGCGATGGACGCTACTGAGGGTCTTGTAAGAGGCACTGAGTGTGTGGACAACGAGGCACCTATTTCAGTTCCTACCGGCGAAGCTATCAAAGGACGTCTATTCAATGTAGTAGGTACAGCTATCGATGGCCTTCCGGAAGTTAAGTCTGCTAAGCGCTTGCCAATTCACCGCTCTGCTCCAAGATTTGAGGATCTTTCTACATCTACGGAAGTATTATTTACAGGTATCAAAGTAATCGACTTGATCGAACCATATGCAAAAGGTGGTAAGATTGGTTTGTTTGGTGGTGCCGGTGTAGGAAAGACTGTATTGATTCAGGAGTTGATCAACAACATCGCTAAAGCATATTCAGGTCTATCTGTATTTGCTGGTGTAGGTGAAAGGACTCGTGAAGGAAATGACCTTTTGAGAGAAATGATCGAGTCAGGCATCGTAACTTACGGTGAAGACTTCTTACATAGCTTAGAAAATGAAGGTGGTTGGGATCTTTCCAAAGTTGATTTGAAAAAACTGGAAGAGTCTAAAGCTACATTCGTATTTGGTCAGATGAACGAACCTCCTGGGGCTCGTGCGCGAGTAGCCTTGACAGGTTTGACTTTGGCTGAATATTATAGAGATGGTGAAGGTGATGGCGCTGGTAAGGATATCCTATTCTTTATCGACAACATCTTCCGATTTACTCAGGCAGGTTCTGAGGTATCCGCTCTTTTGGGACGTATGCCATCAGCGGTAGGTTATCAGCCAACTTTGGCAACAGAGATGGGTGCTATGCAAGAGCGAATCACGTCTACTAAGAATGGTTCCATTACATCTGTACAGGCCGTTTACGTACCTGCCGATGACTTAACTGACCCTGCTCCTGCGACTACCTTTGCTCACTTGGATGCTACTACAGTACTATCCAGAAAGATTGCCGAATTAGGTATCTATCCTGCGGTGGATCCATTGGATTCTACTTCAAGAATCCTTTCTCCAGACATCTTGGGTGATGATCACTATAACTGTACGCAGCGAGTGAAAGAGATTCTTCAGCGTTACAAAGAATTGCAGGATATCATCGCGATCTTGGGTATGGAAGAATTGTCTGAAGAAGATAAGATGGTCGTACACAGAGCTAGAAGGGTACAGCGTTTCTTATCTCAGCCATTCCACGTAGCTGAGCAGTTTACAGGTCTAAAAGGTGTGTTGGTTGATATCAAAGACACAATCAGAGGCTTCAACATGATCATGGACGGTGAATTGGATCACTTACCGGAAGCAGCATTCAACTTGGTAGGTACCATTGAAGATGCGATCGCTAAAGGTGAGAAAATGTTGGCTGAATTAAACAACTAATCTGCAAATTAAGCACGTCATGATGCAATTGACTATAATTACCCCTGACCAAAAAGTATTCGAAGGAGAAGTAAGCGAAGCTACTTTCCCAGGTGCTGCTGGTTCTTTTCAAGTATTGAAAAACCACGCTCCTATCGTATCGGCTTTGGACAAGGGCAATGTTTCCTACACGACTAAAGAAGGAAAACTTTCTTTGGTTGTTGACGGAGGCGTTGTAGAAGTAAAAGATAATAAGATTGTCCTATTGGCTGAAAAAGTCATCGGATAATCCATCTATAACTAACAGAAAGAGGCTGATTTTTTCAAATCAGCCTCTTTTTTATGGAAATCACTGAATTTCTGAAAATTAATTGGGATAGCTAAAATAAAATCCTACCTTTGCAACCCTGAAAGGAGGTGTATACATATGATCATAGTCAACGTAAAAGAAAACGAATCTATCGAAAAAGCGCTTAAGCGTTTTAAAAAGAAGTTTGATAAAACTGGAGCTGTCAGAGAACTGAGAGCTAGACAACACTTTGTAAAACCTTCTGTTAAGAGAAGAGATCAAGTTATCAAAGCTGCTTACAAACAAAGAATGCAAACTGAAGCATCCAACTAACTGTTTGCTATCTTTTCGAGATACATTCCCAAAACACATCTGCCGAAAGCGGATGTGTTTTTTTAGTTAGTAGTGATTAATTGATGAGTGATTTGTGAGGAAGACCTGGCGGGTTTTTGAAACCTGCCAGGTCTTAGGCTACCTAAACACTAGATTATACTAATTTTTTAGGCAGTAAGTTCTTATCCAAACGGTCTGTTAACTTCCATTGCATTGTAAACCCTACAGCCGGATAAGTCCCGCCAGATTTTTTCTCTAAGGAATACCCATATCCCATTCCTCCATGGAGGCTAAAAGCCCCTTTTCCATTACCAGAAGAACGGTGTATCCCATAATGAATATTAACCATCGCACATGGCTCCATACCGAAACCCTTATAGTTGATCAGAGGATGAGAATAAATACCACGAACCCCAATATAATTCCCCGCATTGTTAAACGAATTTACATTACGCCTTACCAAATTACCTCTTTTAAGATAAAACCGTTGGGTGGCATAGATGAATCCAGCGAGCTCAGGTAAGACCCAAGAATAATCAAAAACACCATCACTCCTCATTTGAGCACCAGGACCTAGTCCAGATTTTAACTCTAACAATGATTGCTTACTAGTCGGTAAATAATAAACCAAGTTAGCTCCATGAAACCCAACTTCCCAAGCTCCGTATCTCATCAAAGGAGTTAAATCTCCTAGATAATTTTGTGCCTGAACAGAAGAAAAATCAAATAACCCACAAATGATCAAAATCATATATATCCTCTTCATTCATTTACAGAGTTTTAAAATGAAAAATCCATCAAGAATATAGACGAATAAACCGCTCAAAAAGGTTAGCATAACAGCAAATTTCCTAGCCGATTTCGTTTCACTTAATTAAGTTCTGATTGTTCTAGTAAAAGTAAAAACATCTAAAATAATCTGAATCTTTTCTACTACTCCAATTGAAAATCCCCCCTTTTCAAAAGGTACTATATAATCACATGCCCAAAACAGAAGTGTAATAGCACTACCAACTATCCCTTGCATCTCTCCCCCTTTCGGACTATTCTTGTATAAAATTTCCAGATATGGTTAAAATACTTGCATTCACCCTGATCTTTTGTTTGAGTTTTGGTTTTTCCTTACAAGCACAAACCCAATATCCTACATTATTCGAACAAACAGACGGAAGGCAAACTCCTCCCTATTACGAAGTCATCGGCTATTTCGAGCGATTAAGCCAAGATTTTGAGGAGGTGAAAATGGTAGAAATGGGTATGTCGGATGCAGGCTTACCTTTTCATGTGATTTTGCTGGATAAAGCACGGATATTCGATCCAAAGCAATGGCACGAAAACAATCGCCCTATCCTCTTTATCAATAATGGTATCCACCCAGGCGAACCAGATGGCATAGATGCATCCATGATGTTGTTGCGAGACATTTTGGAAGGGAAAATTCCTTATCCAGAAGAGTTGGCACTAGCGATTATTCCAGTTTACAATATCGGAGGGCATTTGAACAGAAACTCTTACAGTCGGGTCAACCAAAATGGTCCTGAGGAACATGGATTTCGTGGCAATGCGAGAAATTATGATTTGAACAGAGATTTTATAAAGGCCGACACCAAAAATGCCCGGTCTTTTCAGCAAATTTTTCAATGGTTGAGCCCACAGGTTTTTGTGGATACGCATGTGAGTAACGGGGCAGACTATCAACATGTAATGACCTTAATCTCGACCGAGTCTAACAGATTGGGTGGAGCGATGGGAAGCTATCTACGTGAACGACTAGACCCTGAACTATACAAACGGATGGATACGGTTGACTATCCCATGATTCCTTATGTCAATGCTTATGGGGGAAAGCCAGAAGATGGTTGGAGTCAATTCAAGGATTTGGGAAGATATTCCAGTGGATATGCGGCATTGTTTGGCACAGCATCCTTTATGCCGGAAACACATATGCTCAAGCCCTACAAGGCTCGCGTGGAATCAACCTATGAATTGTTGAAGATTTTTATCCAACTCATGGGGGAAGATGGGAACACTATCGTGAAAGCCTACCAACAGGATCGGGCAGCCGTTAAGTCTCAAGAAACATTTTACTTTCAACATACGCTCGATCGCAGCAAATTTCGCATGATACCTTTCCATGGATATCAATCAGCTCAGAAACCATCGGAAGTTTCTGGTTTGCCACGCTTATACTACGACCGCAACCAACCATTCAGCACGGAAGTAAAGTTTTTTGAAACCTATGAGGCTAAATTGGAGATTAGCAAACCAAGTGCCTATATCATCCCACAAGGTTGGCACCATGTGATCGAAAACTTGAAAAGAAATGGGGTTACTATACATACATTGGAAAAAGACAGCACGTTGGAAGTAACGGTTTACCATATCCAAGATTACCAAACATCCCAAAGACCTTTTGAGGGACACTACCTACATAGCAATACGAAAGTGGTCAAAAGCACTGAACAAATGAAATTTCGGGTTGGGGATATCCTCATACCTATGGATCAGGTTCGAAACAAATTCATCATGGAAGTGCTAGAGCCAGAGTCCGAAGATTCTTATTTTAATTGGAATTTCTTCGACACCATTCTACAATCCAAGGAAGGATATTCGGCCTACGTCTTTGAAGATTTGGCAGCTGAATTCCTAAAAGAAAATCCAGCAATCAGAAAAGCCTTGGAAGAAGCTAAGGAGGCAGATGAAAGTCTCAGAAGCAATGCCGCAGCACAATTACGTTGGGTGTATGAGCGCTCCCCATGGAAGGAGCAGGATCATAACCGTTATCCAGTATATCGATTAGAAAAATAAGCTTATCATGGATTCACCTCAGAAACCAAGTTTTCTAGAAAGACTACAAAGTAAATGGCAATTGAATAGCTTAAGGCAGGTATTATTGGTCTTATTAGTATTTGCTTTGACCGGATTCACCATATTATTTATTAAGCAACCAATTTTTGATCTGCTGGGAATCAGCATGGAAAAAGGTGGAGTTTGGAAAACAATTCTTTATCTACTCCTCGTGCTACCGTTATATCAGGCAGTATTGCTAGTTTGGGGGTTTGTTTTTGGACAGTTCTCGTTTTTCTGGGAGCACGAAAAGAAATTTTTCCGAAGGATCATTGGGAAGAAAGGGTGAAAAGTTTAGATAGCTCAGTACCTAAATTACTTAACCGCAAAGGAAGCAAAGGTAGGTGGGGAGGAAGCAGAGCTTGTAAGAAGAAAATTATAGATCCAAACGCAATTTGTATAAGGTATAAAAATCTTCTTCCTCTTCGAGATTAATGGCTTTATTGAAGTATGAAACCCCATCCCGTACCAAAAATCCCCAATAGGAGTCTAAGTAATTGGGAATAGCTATATCTGCAAGTTCTGCTCCTTCCAAGTCAAAAACTTTCAGCCTTTTGGCTGCTAGACTAACCTCCAATTCATATGCTGCATCGGCCTTCTTTTCATCCACTTCATACAGTTGGTCCAATTCTGCTAGTTTTTCCTTACTTATCCCCTGAAAATACATCAGGTACACATACTTGGAATCCGCCTGTAAATGACGAAGTCCCCCCTTGGCAGCCTCTATATAGACATCATAATCCAAAAATTCCTCAGGCATTCCTTCACTCAGCAATACATCCTTCAGTACCAACGGCCTCTTAAACTGAAGTGAATAAGGCGCTTCCTTGGCATAGGCATATAAAACCGGATTGGCATCATAAGTTACATAGATATAATCTGGACCAACCGCCAAACGGGAATATAAATCTCCATCATCATAGTGTTTCCCATCAAAAAACCGGGATTCATTATCCAAAGGGAATAGATGTTCTAAAGCAAAATCATCTGGGCCAATGAATACCCCACCTCTGATTTTTTCATAATACCCACCTTCCGTTCGCTTACCTGTGATGGCACCTCCTCGATACAAAATTCTATTTCCTTCTGCTGCTGATAAAACCTTAGGGCCACCACCGGTATTGCGCATGATACCTTTGAGCTGATACGAAGGATTGAATGGAGTGAATTTCAGTTCTTCTCCCTTCAAATCGTACCATTTCAACCCTTTAGTACCTATCACAAAAATTGATTCATCATCCCAAAAAGCCATTTCTGAGTAGGCAAAACCAAAGGAGTCTGGCTGATCTCCTGATTTGTCATAAGTATAGAGAATAGTGCCACCATGATCAATTAAAAAATACCTATTCTGTTGATAATCTGCTGTTAGAAGAAGCTTGCCGTTGGGACTCATATCCAATAGCATCATTTCTCCTAAATGATCTACCCGTATGGAATCCACGAGTTCTAAATTAAAACTTAATTCCAATTGCTCTGATGATTTTTTATCACAGGCGATCAAGGTAATAAGCAAGAAAACTGAAAAGATTCTAAGCATAAAAACAGGGGATAAAAGTCCTTGCTAAATTTATGAATTTTCTACACCGATAAAAACAAGTACTAGCATTTAAGATAGTTCGTGATTTTTATTTAGCTTCGCCTACCAACCTTTCTGCATTATGATTCGATTCTTACAGTTCTTAGTCATTTTATCCTTTTCACCTATTCTATTAATGGCACAAAAACCCATAAAAATCGCATGCGTAGGGAACAGCATCACTCAAGGTCCTGGGCAAACGCATGAGGATAGCTACCCAATGCAATTACAAGTCCTACTTGGAAATCAATACCTTGTGCAAAATTTCGGCGTAAGCGGAAGAACACTGCTCAAAAAAGGAGATTTCCCTTATTGGAATGAACCAGAAATGGAGCGGATCAAAGCCTTCCAACCTGATATTATTCTGGTTAAACTGGGTACCAATGACTCCAAACCTCATAATTGGCAGTACAAAGACGAGTTTAAACAAGATTACCTAGAACTTCTTGACACATTTAGAGGCTACCTTGCTGAAAGAGGAAGAATAATCATTGTGATTCCAGTACCTGTTACAGAAGATAATTTTGGAATTAGAGAGTCTGTGATGGTTGAAGAAATGCGCCCAATTTTACTCGAAATTATTGAGGAAACAGGCTTAGAAATCATTGATCTTTACACCCCACTTCAGTACCGATCAGACTTGTTACCTGACGGTGTTCATCCTAATAAGGATGGTTTGGGAATCATGGCAAAAACAGTCTACGATTACTTGACAAAAAAAATAGAGACTGCCAGTGATTGACAGTCTCTTCAATTCATATTTTTATATCGAAAGCATTAAATCCACTCAAAACCCAAATAAGGCACCAAGACTTGTGGCATTCGGATACCATCTTCCGTTTGATTATTTTCTAAGATAGAAGCTACAATTCTCGGTAAAGCCAAAGCACTACCATTGAGCGTGTGTGCCAATTGCGTCTTTTTGTCTTCTCCTTTGTAGCGCAGCTTCAGTCGATTGGCTTGATAGTTTTCAAAGTTACTGACCGAACTCACTTCCAACCATCTTTCTTGAGCGGCAGAGAATACGTCCATATCATAGGTTAATGCAGACGTAAAACCCATATCTCCACCACAAAGTCTAAGAACTCGGTAAGGCAGTTCAAGTTTTTGTAACAAGCTCTGCACATATGCGCTCATTTCTTCCAATGCTTCATAAGAATTATCAGGATGTACAATTTGCACAATCTCGACTTTGTCAAACTGATGAAGTCTGTTGAGACCCCTAACATGGGCACCCCAGCTACCTGCTTCTCTACGGAAACAAGGGGTATAACCAACATTTTTGATAGGAAATGCTCGCTCATCCAAGATTACATCTCGGTAGATATTGGTAATGGGAACTTCAGCTGTAGGGATCAAGTACAGTTTATCCATGGTAGCTTCGTACATCTGCCCTTCCTTATCCGGAAGTTGTCCTGTACCATAACCTGAATCTTCATTCACCAAAATAGGTGGCTGCACTTCCATATACCCTGCTTTCAGAGCTTCATCTAAAAAGAAGTTGATCAAAGCTCTCTGCAAACGGGCACCTCTCCCCTTGTACACAGGAAATCCAGCGCCTGTAATTTTCACTCCTAAGTCAAAGTCAATAATATCGTAATCCTTGATAAGTTCCCAATGAGGCTTTTTGCTTGCTGGCAATTCAGGAATTTCTCCGTGAGTCAACACAATTTCATTATCATCCGAAGACTTCCCTTTGGGAACGGAGTGATGCGGTACATTGGGGAGCGTGTACAACAGTTGCTTCAAATCAGCTTCATAGGTGTTATAGGATTCTTCAAGCACCTTGATTTGTTCTTTAATCTCACCAGTACGGGTTTTGATTTGCTCGGCCTCTTCTTTCTTACCCTCTCTCATCAATAAACCAATCTGCTTAGAGATGGCATTGGATTCTGCTTGCAGGCCGTCCCGCTCTGTTTGAGTCTCTTTCCGTTTCTTATCCAGTTCCAACACCTCATGCAAGGTAGCTTCTGCGTTAGCCAAATTACGCTTCTGCAAACCTTCCAGCACCAATTCAAAATTTTCTCTAATGGTATTGACGAGTAACATATTTCTTTGTTGTTTTTTTAACGTATGCAAATATACAGAAAGTGGCTGATTGGTGGTGGGTTAATTAAGTGATTTAGGAGAAAGGCTAAAGGTTAAAGGAGAAAAGTGGGGAGTGAACAGTGAATAGTTGGCAGTGAACAACGAACCACCACTTCATCATTCAAAATTCGGCGTTCATCATTCGACATTTCAACACTATCAAAAAAATAGCTTCCCTGCCTCCGCGGACTCTGCGAAAAACTTTGGGCACTCTGCGGTTAAAAGATCTCCGTATGGGTTTCAC
>NZ_JBSZCK010000034.1:0-91607 GCF_054166905.1 Mongoliitalea sp.
ACCTTCCCGACGTCTGTCGGGACGCTCTATCAAGCTGATTTGTTTGAATAATGGGAATTAATCAAAGTAAGTATTTAAAAACAAAAAAGGCCTGCATTTCTGCAAGCCTTTTTGTGGAGGATAACGGAGTCGAACCGATGACCTCTACACTGCCAGTGTAGCGCTCTAGCCAGCTGAGCTAATCCCCCATTAAGTTTGTATTAGAGTACCAGAGACACTTGCTCTAGCCATCCCGATAGCTATCGGGATAATCCCCCAAATCGGATTGCAAATATAGAAAGGGATTTGATTTAGACAAAAGAAAAAAACTACTCGGAAGAATAATTTACCCGGGTGAGAATACTTCTGCCCAAAGTTACCTCATCAGTGTATTCTAATTCACCTCCGATAGGGATGCCTCTGGCGATGCTACTGACCTTGATATTCAGTTCTTTGAGCTTCCTGCTAATAAAAAATGAGGTTGTGTCTCCTTCCATGGTCGCAGGTAAAGCTAAAATTACTTCCTGCACTGCTGACCCAGCACATCGTCGGATTAAGGATTCAATTTTGAGTTCATCAGGCCCTATCCCCTGAATAGGAGAAATTACCCCGCCAAGCACATGATACAAACCTTGGTATTGACCTGTATTTTCTATGGCCAATACATCTGGGATATCTTCCACCACGCAGATGATTTGCTTATCCCTTCGATTACTTAAGCAAATACTACAAGTATCTCCCGAATCAGCTACATTATGACAAGTGGAGCAGTATCGGATATCTTTACGCAATGCTAGTAAAGCACTGCTGAGTTCTTCGGTAACAGTTTCTTTTTGTTTTAATAGGTGCAATGCCAATCTCAAAGCAGTTTTCTTGCCAATTCCTGGCAACCTGCTGATTTCATTGACGGCATCTTCGATTAATTTAGAGGGAAAATTCACGCGAAACCTGTTTTATACGATGGCTGCTTGGATGCCCGCATCAAGTATAGCTTGGCACATTGGTTTTAATTTGCTTCTGCTTCCATACTTGACAGTACATTTACCCTTATAATGGATAATCATCGTACATTGTTCAGCTTGCTCGGGAGAATGTTCACAGACCTTGATTAAGGTCTTAATGACATGGTCAAATGTATTTACTTCGTCGTTAAATACGACCAACTCATACTCCTCTACGTCAATCAGTTCTTCTACCAGAAGCTCAGCATCTTCTATGTATGTTTGTGTCTCTACCATGTGAATCATTTTGCAAATTTAATTATTATAAACAACTTAGCGAAACTTACAGCCCTTTACTATGAACTCTTCCATGGTTTTGATGGTCATTTCGGCCTATTTCGCCTTGCTTTTTTTGATTTCTTGGTTGACTTCAAGAAATGTCTCATCGGACACCTTTTTCACAGGAGACCGACAGTCTCCTTGGTTTTTGGTGGCATTCGGGATGATCGGGGCTTCTTTGTCAGGTGTAACCTTCATTTCGGTACCGGGAGAGGTCGGTAATAG
The DNA here is from genome assembly GCF_054166905.1 of Mongoliitalea sp. Lineage (NCBI taxonomy): Bacteria > Pseudomonadati > Bacteroidota > Cytophagia > Cytophagales > Cyclobacteriaceae > Mongoliitalea > Mongoliitalea sp. The sequence continues at coordinate 1,485 of NZ_JBSZCK010000034.1, forward strand.
TAACTTCTACTACTTTCAAGTTGTTTTGGGATATACACTTGGATATTTTACTATTGCTAAGGTCTTACTGCCTTTGTATTATCGACTCAACTTAGTGTCTATCTATGCTTACTTGGAAGAGCGCTACGGTTTTTGGTCATATAAGACAGGTGCATTTTTCTTTATATTATCCCGTACCTTAGGTTCTTCCATTCGAGTATTTTTAGTAGCGGGCGTATTACAATTAATCTTATTTGATGATTGGGGAATACCATTTTGGGTTTCAGTTTTGATTACGGTATCATTGATTTGGTTATACACCCATCGTGGGGGGATCAAGACAGTCGTTTGGACGGATACACTTCAGACCTTATTTATGCTTGTGGCTGTTGGTGTGAGTATTTATCTGATCGGGAAAGATTTAGGGATTTCGGGAATAACGGGCTTTATCAAGACAGTGGGGCAAGATTCCCGATCGGAAATATTCAACTTTGACTGGCAGGCAGGAACTAATTTTTTTAAGCAGTTTGCCTCAGGCGCCTTTATTACCATCGTCATGACCGGTTTGGATCAGGATATGATGCAAAAAAATCTAACCTGTAAAAGCTTGGGAGACGCTCAGAAAAATATGTTTTGGTTCACTACAATTCTGGTAGTGGTGAATTTAATGTTTCTCTCCTTGGGAGTATTGCTTTATATCTATTCGGAAACCAATGGGATCACAATTCCTACCCGTTCTGATGATTTATATCCATTTTTAGCGACCCAACATTTTTCAGCAATTGCAGGGATTACCTTTGTTTTGGGGATTACAGCAGCAGCCTATTCAAGTGCAGATAGCACTTTGACAGCATTGACGACATCCTTTTGCTATGATTTTTTGAATATCGAAAAGCGTTACAATAAAAGTCGACAGGTAACTGTTCGCAAGCAGGTACATTTGGCCTTCACACTATTGATGTTTGTGGTTATTTTGATTTTTAGATGGCTTAATGACCAAAGTGTGATTAATGCGGTATTTATAATTGCGGGTTATACGTATGGTCCTTTGTTAGGATTATATGCATTTGGTTTATTTACCAAATGGCAGGTGAAAGATAAAGTAGTTCCATACATTGCCATAGCAGCACCAATTATTGCCTTTGTAATTAGTCAAAACTCTGAGGCATGGCTCTGGGGTTACAAATTCGGATTTGAAATTTTGATTTTAAATGGATTATTGATGTTTACTGGATTGTGGTTGATCCGGAAAAAAACGAGTTAACTATTATGATTATCGGCAATTATGCCAAAGTCAAAATAATATACACGCTATTGCAGATTATCGACCACAGTCAACGGACGACTGTCAACAGATGCTTGAAAACATCATGAATCTATTTATTTGCTTAGCTACTGGAGTGAAAGCGAAAAATCATATTAAATATTTTGATCCAAATGTATTGGATCCCAAAAGTGCTGCTCGAAGTTGATGATTTGATCATTTCTCACGATCACTCCTTCAGCTTCCAATAATTCTTGCATGAGGGTAGGGGTTGGAAAATGATGTTTACCCGTCAAAAGCCCGTTTCTATTGACTACTCGATGGGCAGGTACCTCTGGTTCACTGTGACTGGCATTCATGGCATAGCCCACCATACGAGCTCCACTTTTTAACCCTAAGTAATTAGCGATTGCACCATAGGAGGTTACCCGTCCGTAGGGAATCAGTTTTACAACCTGATAGACCAAGTCGAAATAGTTTTCTTTTGCTTTCATAATCAGTGTATTGCCAGCTAGTTGAGAGAGTCAATTGACGAAATCGAGTATAATTGAGTATATTAGGGCTTTGAGCAAACATACTATAATTTGTCATGGAAAGAAATATAATCATAACAGGTGCCGCAGGAAATTTAGGAAAACAGGTAGTTGCAAAGTTTAAAAGAGAAGGATATAAAGTCATTGCTACTGTTTTACCAAATTCTGAGGAAGAAGTCGAGGATGCGGATGATGTATATGAAGTGGATGTGACCAACGAAACATCTGTGGCGGAATTTGCTAAAGAGTATCAGCTGCAGTACGGAGAAGTGGACGCTATCGGACTATTAGTGGGCGGTTATGCAAGTGGAGGCATAGAAGAGACCAGTGTGCAGGACATCGAAAAAATGATGCAGTTGAATTTTTTCACAGCTTTTAACATGGTCAAAAACTTCCTTCCAATATTCAAAAAGGCAGATTTTGGAACTTTTTTATTCGTAGGAGCACGTCCAGCTCTACAACCTGCCGATGGAAAAGGCGTTGTGGCATATGCTTTGAGTAAAAGTTTATTGTTCCAATTGGCGGATTACGTGGCAGAGGAAGTCAAAGATTCGAAAATCAGGTCACATATCTTTGTGCCGAGTATTGTCGATACTCCTCCCAACCGTGAAGCCATGCCGGAGTCAGATTTCTCTCAGTGGGTGAGTCCTGCCGAAATCGCAGAAGCCATGCATTACGCAGTCAATACCCCATCCTTGAGAAATATGACATTCAAACTTTATGGAGGTGTTTAACAAATTAATGTAATCATGTTTAAATCAGTAGCGCTAACCGCAATTTTAGTATCTCTTTTTTCTTTGACAGTTTGGGCTCAATCTGAAAAAGATACCCGTAATCTGCGTTCATTTGATGCAGTTAAAGTATCCAATGGTATCGTAGCAGAGTTGGTCAAGGGAACAGAAAACAAAGTTGAAATTACAACTGTTGGAATTGAGGCAGGAAAAGTTGAGACGAGTGTGGTTGGGGAAACTTTGGAAATTCGCTTAGCTAGAGGAAATTACCGAAATCATACAGTGAAGGTAAAAGTGACTTATGTGGAGGTTTTGGGCATTGAGGCTACTACCAATGCGCAAGTGACTGTACGCTCTACGATTGAAGCTGGTGAAGCGTATTTGTTTGCTACTACAAGCGCTTACATTGAAGCTAAAATCAATACGGAAATATTGAATTTGGAAGCTGCGACCAATGCACGGATTCTGGTGTCAGGGTCAGCTGATCAGTTGAATATCAAAGGATTTACCAATGCAGATATTGATGGAAGTAATTTCAATGCTTTTGATGTAGAATTACAAGCCAATACAGGTGCGAAAATTAGTTTTCAAGCCAATTCATCTATTACCGGTTCCTTAGCAACGGCCGCTAAAGCGACGTATTCAGGGAATGCCTCGGAGATTGCTGTTCGAACCACTACTGGTGCTAGCCTTAACAGACAATGAGAAAATACAGCTATATAATTGCCTTGTCATTATACATCTTTCTTAGCCCATCTGCTTTTGCCCAAGAGGAGCAAGCTATTCAGCAAGTAATCGCAACCTTGTTTGAAGGGATGAAAACCAAGGATCTATCTAAGATAGAACCTGCCTTTTTGCCTGCTGCACAGATGCAGACCGTCAATGCGAATCCGTCGGGAGCAACTGTTGGGACCAACTCAGTACAGGATTTCTTCAATCGCATTGCGACTACGCCGGCAGAGACTATTCTGGATGAGCAAATACTTGATTATCAAATCAAAGTCGATGGTCAGATGGCCTCTGCTTGGACACCTTATCGGTTTTACGTCAATGGAGCATTCAGTCATTGCGGAGTCAATTCTTTTCAATTGATCAAAACTTCCGAAGGCTGGAAAATCACCTATATCATCGATACCCGTAGGAAAGAAGGTTGTGATTAAAAAAAAGAGAACCGAAATAAATTCGGTTCTCTTTTGTAAAGTGGTTAAATGCAGGCTAATAAATTTACTCCATTTTCACTACCTGTTCTAAGTAAACCTGTCCTTGTTCGCCTTTGATTTGTAAGAGGATTGATTGTGCCTCCCAGTCAAAAGAGGCTAATCCATAATGAAGAGAAGCGATTAGATTCCCCACTCTGTAAGGATTGTACTCTTCCCTATAGCTCTTCCAGACATGGGTCATGCCACTGGAGGTTATTTCGAAGATTCCGTTGGGGAAATCATCGTCTTGCCATTTGGAGATTTCCGCAATGTGACGGTCTCCGCTGATGAGAATGGGATTTTTTACCCTACTTTCAGCAATTAGTTTCAATAATTTCTCTCGTTCCTTTGGGAAATTTTCCCACTTTTCATACGGATGTTCGGTAGGGATAAATTGGATTCCTGATGCAATCAGATGAACCTGGGCGGTACTACCTTTTAGTTCCTCTTCAAGCCATTTCCATTGCTCTTCTCCCAATAATGAGCCTTCAAGGTTGGGTTGATAAACTCTTTCAATTGTAACAAGTGTATCCCTATTGTATCGAGTATCTAGTAGGATGACCTTCACTCGTTTTCCTTTTTCTCCGTACTCATAAGATGCATAGACACCTTGTTGCTTCCTTCTTGGGCTTTCTTTTGGTTCGTCCAAAAAATCCAGCATCAACTGCATGGATTCTTTCTTTTGAGCGTAGTATTTTCCTCCATCGTTGATCCCGAAGTCGTGATCATCCCAGGTTCCGATGATTTCACTTTTACGTACCAATTCCTGATAGGCAGGAATGGCTCGTTGAGCTTCATATTTTGATTGGAGTAAGTTCATATCGTGCGTATCTCCATATACATTATCTCCTAACCACATAAACACTTGTGGTTGATCCTTCAAGATAGGTTTCCACAAAGGTTGTGGTAAGTCATGCTTATTGCATGAACCGAAAGCAATTTTATGAATAGGTTGAGTTTGAGCATTTCCATTGAGTTGAATAGAAAGTGCGATTAGTATGATGAGTAGAAGTACTCTATTTTCTTGCAGTGATACCATATGTTTGATTAGTTGAATAAGTAGATGCCTTAGGGGCATACGGATTGGGTTTTATGGATTTATTTTTTTTATTGATGAGTTTGGATACGGTTTGGCGACTAACGCCAGTCATTTGGGCAATGTCTACAAGCGATAGCAGGGAATGAATTTTGATAGTTTTTCCTTTCATGTCTTGAACTTCACCTGTAAATTCTTGAAATATAGCGTGTATCCTATCTATGGGAGACATGGTGCAGATTTTATACAATCGTGTTTCCATTCTACACCAACGCTGAATAGTTGTTTGATTAAACCAGTCAGAAATAATGGGGTCATGCACAATCATTTTTTTGTAAAATGCCAAATCAATGCTTGCCACCTCACAGTCAGTCATCGCTTTAGCGAATTCAAAAAACTGACCATTCAAGTATCGGAGATTACCAAAAACTTCCTTGCGATATAATAAGTCGTAGCAGATCTCTTGTCCTTCTTCTGAATATGTTCCGATCTTAACTACTCCTGATAAGATTTGAAACATATCAGCAGGTTTTGTCGGTGGCATATAGATATACCTCCCTTTTTTGATGGTAAGGGGCTTGATTAACTGCTGATACCCGTTGACACCTAGGACTTTTTCAAAATACGCAAGAATGTCCATTGTTTTTTTTAATAAAGTTGAGGAAGTATCAGCAGATATACCACATACTTCCTCAATCTTCACCAAAGCTTAATATTCGCTTAATTTTTACGTGTTAAAAGGAATATCGAATCCCCATTTGAACTCTCCAAGGCGTACCATTGATAGGCAATACTCCTACACTTTGCTCTACATTGTACACGTATTGTTGAGTAGCCTGATTGAAACCTCTGATACTTTGAAGGTTTCTTGAGCTGCTAAGGTTGTTATTCACCCCCCAGTCCTTGTTAAGCATATTCATAAAGTTGAAAACATCCGCAGATAATTCTAATCGTTGATTTTTAACAATATTGATGTTTTTCAATAAGCGAAGATCCAAGTTATAAAACATTGGATTCTCTCCTCCGTTTCGTTCTGCTATCTTTCCAAAACTTTCGCGAAGATACTTTTTCGCACTCTCAGCAGTATTCGGGTCATTCAAGATCGCTTGATACCCATCTCTGATAGCCTCCGGAGTATTTGGGTCATTTGGATCGAAGACAAAGGCCAATGCATTGTTTAGTGGGAAATCTCCCTGTAAAGAGCCATTTGACACTAAGAATGAGTAACGCGATCCACCAATACCTATCAAAGTAGCACCCAAAACAAACCCCTTCCAAGTAGGAGTAGCACCGTTTAAGACTATTTTATCTCGGAACTGATTGTCTGAATACGCCCAGTTTAAGTTTCGGGAATCATCAACTACAGGAAGGAAGGTAGAGGTATTGGCCACGCAACAGTTGTAAGAACTATTGTCAAATGCTTGATTGTACGTATACGAAGCGGTAAAATAGCCATCTTTACCAATCCTAACACTTCCATCCAAAATCAATGCATATTGATATCCGGCAGCTACCGAATTCAATTCCAACACTCTTCCAACATCAGCAGATTTTCTGGAATTCAACCAGTTGGTCTGTCCGTTGGCACCAATGGTAGAGGCCGGTACAAATACTCCTCTATTGGCTTCATTGGTTAATCGGAAAAACGGTTCATCGACAAGATTCCGCTCCAAGTAGACATAGTTATTGAAGGTGTAGGAATACAGGATATTAGCACCGAGCCTGTATCTACTGTTGAATAATTTATTATAGTTGAGGTTTGCCTTAAAGGTATTAGGGATCCTAAAATCATCTGCTATACTATTGATTGTAGAGATGAAGCTAGCGCCCTCGGGAATTCCAGGTGCTTCTACACCATTTCTATAACCGATGAAATCAGCTTCTGGCACTAGTGCTCCCTGTACATCAATCGCGGCCAGCATGGCTCCAGAGTTCTGAATGTTGTTTACTTGTGCATAGTAATGAGGTTGAGCAGCAAATATTCCCGCTCCAAACTTCAATACGTCTGTATTTTTCCCCTTTACATCCCAAGTCATCTGCACTCTAGGTTGGATATTTCTGAAGTCGGCAGGTTTGTTGTCAGTCCTGATGCCTAGTTCTGAAAAAACAGAGGGGTTAAATGCTGCTTCATCCATAAATAGGGTAGCGTCATAGCGAATACCAAAAACCATGTTCAAGTCTCTATGAGGATTGTATTCCATTTGTCCAAATAAGGACATGTCTAAGACTGTTTGTTTGACGATTGGAAGTCCTTGTAAGGGTACTTCCCGGGCATATCGGAATGGATTGTTGTTTTCAAAGTCCTGCATAGAGTTGTAAAAAAATCGTCCATTCTGTTCATTGGACAATAGGGTTTCCAAATACGTGACCATATTATCAGTGCCAAAAGTAAAATTCACTTTTCCTCGCTGCATGTAGGTGGTATTGACAATGTGGATTTGACGCTCCATGTTGGTTTCAGGTAAAAAGCGCTGTCCACCGATCTGCACATTAGTGGTCTGTATGGCATTGGGATTGTTTTCGGTTGGGAAAGGGGAAACAATCCTAACAATAGCCCTTGGCATGTTGGTCACAGGTAATTGTCGGTTGACGGAGAAAGCTCTTTCAGCATGTTGCAATTGTACCTTTAGCTCGTTTGTGGTATTGGCATTGGCAATCGAACGAAGGGACACAAGCAAGCTGTTCTCTCTGGAAGTGAAATCACCCCAGACCTCTGCTAAATTAATGGCTGTATTGTCATTGACGGAGAATGGATTAGACCAGTCCGTGTAATTATTTCGGATGGTCAGTTTATTGTTTTTGTTTATCTGCCAATCAACACGAGCAAAGAAGGTGTTTGCAACAGTTTTTCTTGCAAATTCTCCCACTTGTTGTTCTGGACCCACTCCATACAGTCTTCTAGCTACATCTATAAATTTGTCTAGGGTATCTTTTCTGATTCGGAGTCTTCGTTCATCATCTTCATTGCGTATATCGGCAATAAATACCGGTTCACCAGCATCTTGTCTGTCAAATACCGTAAAGAAATGTACTTTGTCTTTAATGATCGGACCGCCTAAGCTGAAACCCCACTGATAATTATAGAAGCTTACATCACGTCTATTTCCACGGATATCATTTGGACTTGCTAGGTTATCGTTTCTGTGGTACACGAAGGCGGAACCTTCCATTTCATTGGTTCCTGCTTTGGTTACAGCATTTAGTGCTCCACCTGCTTGTCTGCCCTGAGTTACATCATAAGAATTGGTAGCAACCTCAAATTCACGGATGGCTTCAATGGAAACGGTGTAAGGACCTCTACCAATTTCGCCTGCCGTAAGCTGATTTCTCGCATTTACACCATCTAGCGTGACATTGGTGGATGTTCTCCGTTGACCACCTAAATTGAGGCCTCCGCCTCCTTGGAGAGGTGAAAGTGCAGTGAGGTTGGTAAAGTTCCGGCCTTCTGTGGGTAAGTTTTTGATTTGTTTGGAATCAATGGCTGTCACCGCTCCTAACTTGTCCACTTGGTTTTTGAAACTATCCCCTGAAACAACTACTTCTTGAAGGTCAGAGCTACCATAATCCATGGCTGTTTCAATGTTGATTCGGTCTCCCTGATTCAACTGATAACCTGTTAACTTCTGTGTGTTAAACCCAATAAAGCTAATTGTAACACTGTAAGGCTTCCCTAAGGGTAGTTGTTGCAGTTGGAATCTTCCATCCACCCCGGTAATTGTGCCAGCTTGAAAGCCTGTTGACTCATTTCTAACGACTACTGTCGCGCCTACCAAGGGTTGCTTGGCATCGTCTAAAATCAAGCCTGCTATGGTAGCATTGGTGGCTTGCGCTTGCAATTCTTGTACGGCCAATAGACTAATCGTTAAAGTAAGAAATCCGATTAGCAGCCGCATACTTTTAGTTTGGAATTTGGTAATCATGAAAGTAAGATTGATGGTTTTGTTGTACAAATCTCATCATGATTAACTCCCTCAAATGTTAAAATTTAACATGTTATGCATTCGTAAATATTCCTTCACAAAGGCTTAATACAGTTCATCTATCCTCAAAAGGTGAGTTTTGATGATTAAATAAAAGAGTAAAAAAAGTTGGAGTGGTTTATGAAAGAGTTGATCCCATAACTCTAATAAAAACCACCCGCTTATTGATGTTTGTTCAATTAAATCTCCGGATTTTTGAAGTTTTCTCAAAAACCTTTTTGCTTTTTAGGATTTTGTGAGTAGACTTGTCAAGATTTTATAAAAAATGATGTTTGCAGTTCCAAATAAACCTAACTTTATAGGATTCGGGAAGATTTCCGAAGGCTGCATGGTATTCATGGGGACCACCCTATTCTTTTTCACCACCACCACGGGCTGAGCCCGTTTCTTATATCATATAGCCCCATTGTATAGGCCTTTATTTGAAGGTTGTCTGTCATAATATTTAGCCAAAAATCACGCATTTATGAAAATTTTAAAGTTTGGAGGTTCATCAGTAGCCAATGCCACGAATATCCGAAAGGTATTTAATATCCTACAAGAACAAAAAGCTCTTGGAGAGTTTGCAGTCGTTTTTTCTGCATTTGGCGGGGTTACAGAGATTTTGTTGGCATGCGCACAAAAAGCCAATGCAGGTGATCGTTCGTATGTAGGAGAGTTGAAAGCCCTTGAAGAAAGACACTACGAAATATTGAAAAGCCTCATCCCTATTCAGCATCAATCCTCAGTATTGACTTATGTGAAGGTTCGTTTCAACGAATTGGAGGATGTTTTTCATGGGATATACCTGATTAAAGAGTGTTCCCCAAGGACCTTGGATTATGTGGCAAGTTTTGGAGAGCGACTCTCGGCATTTATTTTGGCAGAAGCCTTGAAAGTCGAAGGCTTTGATTCAGTATTTGTGGATGCCCGCGAGGTCATTCGCACCAATAATCGTTTTGGTAATGCTAAAGTTGATTTCCCAACGACCAACGACCTGATTGCAGATTTTTTCCATAATCGACCAGGTTTAAAGGTGATTACTGGGTTTATTGCTTCCTCGGAAAAGGGTGAGACAACGACTTTGGGTAGAAGTGGTTCGGATTATACTGCAGCGATTTTTGCATCGGCTTTAAATGCTACCTCCTTGGAAATATGGACAGATGTATCCGGTGTGATGACATCTGATCCTCGATTGGTGTATACGGCTTTCACTATTCCTCAATTGACTTATAATGAGGCCATGGAATTGTCCCATTTTGGGGCAAAGGTGATTTTTCCTGCGACGATGCAGCCTGCGATGAAAAAGGGGATCCCTATTTATATCAAAAATACCTTTGAACCTGAAAATGCTGGAACTTTAATCAATGGAGATGATCCTTCCGGTCAGATTATCAAGGGAGTATCTTCCATGTCTGGTATCTCTTTATTGAATATCCAAGGAGCCGGACTGATAGAAGTTGTCGGTGTAAGTAGACGGGTGTTTGGTTCCTTGGCAGATGCAGGTGTAAATGTAATCTTAATTAGTCAAGCCTCCTCCGAGCATAGTATCTGCGTGGCTGTTCGTGGCCATGAAGTTGGAAAGGCAAAAGAAGCGATTGAACAGGAATTTCTTCCGGAAATAAAAAATGGGGAAATGGACCCTGTGTTGATTACACCGAATATGGCTGTAGTGGCAGCTGTGGGTGAAAATATGAAACATAATCCTGGCTCTAGTGGTCGAATGTTTCAAGCGTTAGGCCAAAATAATATCAACGTGTATGCCATCGCTCAAGGGAGTTCGGAGTTGAATATTTCTGCGGTAGTTTCCCAAGCTGACTTGCAGAAAGCGCTCAACGCACTTCACGAGGCCTATTTCTTGTCAGATAATAAAGTGTTGCACGTCTTTTTGGTTGGGGTAGGCTTGATAGGAAAGGCATTGATCAAAATGATAGCAAGCCAACAGGAAAAGCTACAACGGGAAAATGATCTGGATATTCAAATCCACGGTATTGCCAACTCCAGATACATGGCTTTTCATGAAGATGGGTTTGATCTGAAAAACTGCCCGGAACCTCAAGATGCAGAGGGGGCACAAGCGATGAATTTGGAAGCGTTTATTGCCCAAATGGAGTCCATGAACTTCTCTAATTCAGTTTTTGTGGACTGTACAGCAAGCCAAGAGGTTGCGGATTTATACGATAGAGTGCTGGAGGCCAAAGTCGCTATAGTTACGCCAAATAAAAAGGCAAATTCTGGTGATTTGGCCAAATACAAATCATTGAAAAAGCTGGCTTACAAGAGGGGGGTAAAGTTTTTGTATGAGACCAATGTGGCTGCTGGACTTCCTGTCATCAACACCCTGCAGGATTTGATGCTCAGTGGAGATAAGGTGTTGAGAATTGAGGCGGTGCTGAGTGGCTCGATGAATTTTATTTTCTCTGAATTTGAAAAAGGATTGCCCTTCTCTGAAGTCGTCAGACAAGCAAAGGAGAAAGGGTATACCGAGCCCGATCCAAGAGATGATTTGAGCGGAATGGATGTGGGTAGAAAAATCCTAATTCTTGGTAGGGAAGCAGAGCAGGAGTTGCATTTTGAAGATATTGATATTCAAAGTATGGTCCCTGATGATTGTGTGGAAACCAAGGATGTAGAAGAGTTTTTCACCAAACTCAAGGCCCATGATGCGGCGTTTACGCAACTTTTGACCGAAGCACAGGAAACAGGAAAAAAACTCCGTTTTATGGCTACCTTGGAAAATGGAAAGGCAAAGGTAGGATTGAATTCTTTAGATAGCTCGCATCCGTTTTATACCCTGAAGGGGAGTGATAATATGATCTTATTTACAACGGAGAGATACCATGATTTCCCAATGATTATCCGTGGACCTGGAGCTGGTGCTGATGTGACAGCGGCGGGAGTATTTGCTGACGTGATTCGTTTAGGTAACTTTACCCGATAAGCTATGAAAGCAGTTACTGCCTTTGCGCCGGCCACTGTTGCCAATGTTTCCTGTGGCTTTGATATCTTAGGTTTTGCCATTGGGGACATGGGTGATCGGGTGAAAGTTTCATTAAGCGATCAGCCTGGATTGCGGGTGGTTTCCATTACTGGAGATGGTGGGAGGTTGCCTTTAGAGCCTGAAAAAAATACCTGCACAGTGGCGATTCAGGCTTTCTTGGATCGGCTAAATTCCAATCAGGGATTGGAAATTTCTTTGATGAAAGGACTTCCTTTGGGTTCTGGTATGGGGTCTTCCGCTGCAAGTGCCGCAGCCGCATTGATGGCGGCCAATGAGTTGATGGGCAGTCCATTTGCCAAAGCGGAGTTGGTACCCTTTGCCATGGAGGCTGAGCGGGTTGCTTGTGGTGCAGCACATGCGGATAATGTGGCTCCTTCTATTCTGGGTGGCTTTGTCCTGATTCGGGATTATGCCCCATTGGATATTATTAAACTACCTGTGCCAGAAGGTTTATACACTACCTTAATTCATCCGCATATTGAATTGCGGACAGCGGACTCACGATCTGTTTTGAGAAGGCAAATTTCTTTGCAGGATGCAGTAGTGCAGTCAGGGAATATTGCTGGGTTGATTTCTGCTTTGTATACTTCTGATTTGAAGTTATTGGGCAGGTCTTTGAAGGACGTGATAGCAGAACCTTATAGGGCTTTATTGATTCCCGGTTTTTATGAATTGCGGGAGGCTATTCAAAAAGTGGGAGCTTTGGGCTCAGGTATTTCAGGTTCAGGCCCTACCTTGTTTGTCTTGTCAGAAAGTAGGGAAATTGCTGCTCAAGTAGCCAAGGCAAGTGAAGAAGTGTATGCTAAAATAGGTTTAGGCATGGATGTTTCAGTAGCAGAGGTCAATCCTGTTGGAGCCTATGTTGTTGAATCAGTTTAAAAATTAACTTTTCATAAGCAATGAAGTTTTACAGCACAAATAATCCTGAGAGTTTTGTATCGTTGAAAGAAGCAGTCATCAAAGGTTTGGCTCCAGATCAGGGCTTGTATATGCCTGAGAAGGTTCCTATGATGCCAGCTGAATTTTTTCAAGAACTACCATTTTTGAGTTTCCAAGAAATGGGAGTAGAAGTCATTCGAGCACTTTTCAAGGAAGATCTGACCGAAACCCAAATTCAAGCGCTGGTGGAGCATACGTTGTCATTTCCAGCTCCCTTGGTACAAGTGGAGGAAGGAGTTTATTCTTTGGAGCTATTTCATGGACCGACGTTGGCATTCAAAGATTTTGGCGCACGCTTTTGCTCAAAATTGATGTCCATGTTGATGGCAAAAGAAGAGCGACTAGTGCGGGTGCTCGTAGCTACTTCCGGGGATACGGGTTCTGCTGTTGCTAATGGTTTTTACAAGGTGCCAGGTGTGGAAGTAATCATTTTATACCCCAAAGGGAAGGTTTCCAAATTGCAGGAAAAGCAGTTTACTACTTTGGGAGAAAATATTCATTGCTTGGAAGTAGACGGGGTTTTTGACGACTGTCAGCGTATGGTCAAGCAAGCGTTCTTAGATGAAGAATTGAACCAAAAGATGTTGCTTACATCTGCCAATTCCATCAATATTGCCCGTTGGATTCCGCAGTGCCTATATTATTTTCATGCATGGGCTCAATTGCCTGATAATGATAAAAAATTGGCAGTATCTGTACCTAGCGGGAATTTTGGTAACCTAGGTGCTGGAATTTTAGCTGAGCGAATGGGTTTGCCCATCGATGTTTTTATTGCAAGCACCAATGTCAACAAGGTTGTTCCGGAATTTTTGGACTCTGGGATTTTTGAGCCTATGCCTTCGTTGGCAACTATCAGTAACTCCATGGATGTGGGTAATCCAAGTAACTTTTACCGTCTGTTGGATTTGTATGGAAATGACGAGGAGAAACTCAAGTCAAAAATGATCGGCTACTTTTTCTCTGATGAAGAAACTGCTGATGCCTTGCGTAAAGTTAAAGCCACAACAGGGTATATGATGGATCCCCATGGCGCTGTAGGATACTTGGGTCTAAAGAAGTTTTTGGAAGGGGAAAAAGAGGGGTTTCAAGGCATTTTCCTAGAAACAGCCCATCCAGGTAAGTTTCAATCCACTGTAGAAGAAGTACTCCAAGAATCCATCCAATTACCCGATCGCCTACAAGCGTTCCTGACAAGAGAAGTGAAATCTGAAAGCATGAGGAATGATTTCGGGGAGTTTAAAGGGTATCTTTTGGCTCGCTAACTCGAGGATCCCTCACAGATAAAGCAGATTTGGTAGATTTGGCATAAATAATTGATTCTATTTATTTTAGATAGATTTATTCATGTGAATTTCCCTTTTGCAGAAATCACACTTGCTATCTGTGCTCAATCTGCTCAATCTGTTTAATCAGCGAGAGACTTTTTCTTTGATGTGATTGACGATTTGCTCAGCATGTATAATGGAGTTTTCTATGAAAAACTCTCGTGTATTCAATCCTCCGCAGACTACACCGGCCAGATATACACCTGATACGTTGGATTCTTGGTTGGATGGATCATAGCATGGTTGTCTTTTTTCATCTAAACTGAGTTCTACTCCTAATTGATCGAGCAAAGCAAAGTTTGGGACATAGCCTGTCATGGCGAAAACAAAGTCGTTGGGAATGGTAACTTTGCCAGAAGGAGTATCGAGAACCACTTCTTTTTCTCGGATTTCTTTCACACGGCAGTTGGTGTAGGCCTTAATTGAACCTTCTTTGATACGGTTTTCTATGTCAGGCTTGACCCAATATTTTACATTATCATCAATTCCGTCACCCTTGAGTGCCATGGTTACTTTGCCTCCCTTTCTCCAGATTTCGAGTGCTACATCTACAGCAGAATTCGCTCCACCTACCACCAGAACTTCCTGACCGATGTACGGCCAAGGCTCTTTGTAATAGTGACTGACTTTTGGAAGATTTTCACCTGGAACATTCATGAGGTTGGGCAAGTCATAGAATCCTGTAGCCAAGATAATATTATAGGCTTGGTATGCTTGTTTACTTGTGGTAATTTCAAAAATTCCTTCTGCATTTTTCTGCAAGGTTTTTACTTCCTCGTACAAGTTAACTTTAAGTTTCCATTGCTGAAAAACTCTCCTGTAATACTCAAGAGCCTCTGTTCGGGTAGGTTTATGAGAAATGGACATGAAGGGAATACCTCCCATTTCTAGCTTTTCGGAAGTAGAGAAAAAAGTCATGTTGAGAGGGTAGTTAAATAAGGAATTGGTAAGCACTCCTTTTTCTATAATTACATAGCTGATATTTGCCTTTGCACAGGCAATACCGCAAGCCAATCCTATTGGACCTCCCCCTACAATCAATACATCCAAAATTTCTTTCACGTCATCAGTTTTTTATAACATTAAATTGAAGGCTAGTATCTGAGTGGGTATTTTTTAATTGATCAAATCTCCGCTCCACCAAGGTTACCTCCCCTGTATGCTTCCATAACAAGACAGTAGTGTTAACTGTTCCGTAAATTCCCTCAGCGTGAATAAACTGGCAGCTCATCAGTCGCTCCCTTGCCAAGCCTAAGCCAGTCTCAGGTAACTCCTCGTCAGGAGCAATTTCTCTAGAGTGGAGTATTGGCATCATGGAAATGGGATCAAAGTTTTCTGATGCAATCAGATTTTCTAAACCCTCTTTGGCTAAGGTAAGCTTTGGCCAAGGGGTTTCCAGTAAAGCATTGCTCAGTCCGTAGAGACCTGGAGTTAGCGAACGTATACCTTTATCATAATTTGACAGGTAGTAGGCGACAGTTGGATCACCTACAATTATGTTGAAACCTTCAAAATCATTCCCCTGAGGCTCCAGTGATTGCACATAGTCGAGCGGAGGAATGGATGAATTAAGGTAATTTTTTACTAATTCTCCGCGGCTTTTACTGTTGGGTTTAATGTTCCGCATATCCCGATAGTTCGTAAGGAATGCAAACCTGCCATTAGGATGCATGGCGAGCCAAGTTCCCCCTGCTCGAAGGTCTTTACCTCCAAAAAATCCAGTTTCCCATTGATGGATTCCCTGTGATGGCCGATCAAAAAACTCATCTCTATTGGCCACTAAGATAAGTTTGTAGGTTGGGTGATTATCCCAATTAAATGTTATTAAGCACATCCCGCAATCTAGTGATTTAAGTAAAAAGTTTGAAAAAAATTTTGACTACGATTTTTATCGTATATATTTGTACGAATAAAATCGTAGACTTATGGAGAGCAAACCTACTGAGGCTGAGTTAGAAGTTTTGGCCTTGCTGTGGCAAATGGGGAAAGCAACGGTTCGGGAAATCCATGAAAAATTAGCTGAAACCAAGGAGACAGGTTATACCACTACTTTGAAGATAATGCAAATCATGCATAGCAAAGGTATGTTGGGGAGGGACGAGGCCAATCGTACCCATGTGTATTTTCCTGCGGTAGCGCAAAAAGATACGCAGCAGACCTTGATCAAGAGTTTTGTTTCTGCTGCTTTTGCAGGTTCTTCCAAAGATTTAGTATTACAGGCGCTTGGTCAAGGTAAGCCGACCAAGGAAGAAATTGATGAAATTCGGGCATTTTTAGATCACATGGAAAAAACGAGCTAATGGAATTGTTTACTTCATTGATAGCTCCTCAAATTCAAGAGGCCTTTGGATGGATGTTGATTCATTCCATTTGGCAAATCACAGTGGTGGGATTGTTTTTTTGGGGACTTCTGTTTTTTGGAAAAAATCTTTCAGCGACAAAGAAATACCTAGCTGGTATGATTTGTATAGGATTGATTCCCTTGATGGCAGCCATCACTTTTACTTGGTACATTGACTTGACTATTGATATACCAACCGAAAATTTCACTTCCGAATTTGGTTATGAAGCTGATTTGGAATCTGTTATTATAGAAGCCCATAATCCGTCCACTATTGATAGCATCACCTATTTGGAGAAGTATGTTAGTCCTTATATTCCATTGTTGGTAAAAGGATGGCTTTTGGGTGTTTTTCTTTTCTTGTGGAGGACCTTTATGGGTTGGAGTAGCCTCAGAAATCTTCGTCAAAAGCCTGTGGAGCAATTGAATGAGCGGTGGCAAGAACTTTTCGATCGTATTTTGGAAACTGCTAAACTCAGTTCTTTGGTGGGAATCTATAGTAGCAAGTTTGTAAGAGTTCCGCTAACGTTTGGAGTACTGAAACCCATCATTCTTATTCCGTCTGCCCTGCTTTTTCAAATGAATCCAAACCAGTTGGAAGCTATCCTTATGCATGAGCTGGCGCATGTCAAGCGAAGAGATTATCTATGGAATTTTTTGCAGGTAATGACAGAAAACATCTTCTTTTTCCATCCTATTTGTTGGTGGATTACTAAGGAAATCCGAAGGCAGCGGGAATTGGCCGCTGATGAGTGGGCAATTGCCCAAGGGGTAGCTCCCCAAGAATTGGCCTTTGGTCTAGCTACTGTAGCTTCGTTTCAGCTAAATCATGCTGTCCCAGAATTTGCCATGGCCGCAAGCAAACCAAAACATCCAACCTTAGAACGCATCAAAAAATTATTGGGAGTTCAGAGCTCTCCATCTCAACCAACTACTTTAACCACACTTACCATGATCACAACCATCATTATCTCTGTTTTCCTCCTGGGAATGAATCAACCAGTCAATAGTATTCCTGCTGATTTGGAAGAAACTGTCGTAGAAGAACAACTAATTGCTCAACTACAAGAAGTTGAAGCGAGGGATACTATACCTCCCATTCAAAAGGTAATCCCTAGTTCCCCTAATGAACCTCTGACTGTACCAGCTGTGGAGGTTGCTAAGTCTAAGGCGTCAGATAAGCCTATTACAGCAGTAGCCGTTCAACGGAGGGGCTTCAACACTTACTCGGTTTCGTCTTTTGAATCTGTTAGTGCTGTACCCTTTGCGGATTTATCGGGTTTATCCGGACTTAGTGGTTTTGCCTCTTTACCTCAGGCTTCTTTTGAACCCATACCTGACTTAAACCTTAAGCCGATTACAATTCAGCCACTAAAGCCTATATCTATCCCGAGTTTCAATGGAGGGATTACATTCCCAAGTTCGGATACCACAAAAAATATTCGGAAGGTACAGAGCATTGTTATTCATAATCTGTCTGATACTTTGTTGCTGGACTCAAAAAATCTACGTGCGAAAATAGTAAAAGCAGACAGTGTGGTAGTATTTCCTTTTTACAAGTTAGACTCACTAAGCAAGGTACAGACGTTTGTTTTTGAGAACTTTCAATAGGATAGTTTATTCTTTGGGAACAAGGGTCGCAGTATACGTTTTACAATGGACTCTCTTGGGATTAAAAATCTTTTTTCAGATAGTGTAAGAGTAAACCAAAGCAGATCAAACTTCTACTTCAAAAATGCCGACAAAAACCTGATTGATATTGAAGACTTGGTGAGAAGTCTACAAGAGTCTACTCAAAAGCAGCGTGAGTTTTCTGAAATCAGAACCAAGGAATTGAAGGAGATGTTGAAGCTGAATCAGCAAAAGCTCAAAGATTGGCAAGAAGCTAATACACCGGCTTTGGAAGAGCTTCAAAAACAATTGCAAAATTGGCAAAAGGAAAATGAGCAGCAAATGAAAGAATTGCAGCAACAGATGAAACTGTTGCAGGAAGAACTGCAACAATTGCTAAAGAATCAGCAGCAATCAGGTAAGAAATAATTTGAATCTAAAAAAGAAAAGGAGGTCAATTGACCTCCTTCTGAATTTATTTAATTCACAAAACTGCCATCAGATTTGTGGAATCAATTTAACTAATAAGCCGGTAGCTTCTACTAAGGCATAAATATAGCCATCAGGGCTTTCGGATACTTGACGTACTCGACCAATACCGCTCAGTAGGGTTTCTTCGTGTGTTACTTCTGTTCCGGTTAGCTCCAATCTCGCAATCTGCATTCCTGCCAATCCAGCTACTAGCAAGTTTCCTTTCCAGGTAGGGTATTTATCGGAAGTCACCAATGCCATTCCGCAAGTAGCGATGGAAGGCACCCAATAGGTCACAGGTTGCTCCATTCCTTCTTTTTCGGTCAACTCTGTCAGAATACTGCCATCGTAATTTATGCCGTAAGAAATCACTGGCCATCCGTAATTTTTACCTTTTTCGATCAAATTCAGCTCATCACCGCCTTTTGGCCCATGTTCTACAGCCCAAAGTCTGTTATTGGCTTTGTCATAAACCATCCCTTGGATATTTCTATTCCCAATACTCCAGATAGCTCCTTTGGCATTTGGTTCATTGACAAATGGATTGTCAGCTGGGATTCTGCCATCGTCATGCAATCTAAGCACTTTACCATGATCATTATCTAGTTCTTGTGCATTCATTGGTCTAGAACCTTTATCGCCGTTAGCAAAGAACAGGTAACCATCATTGTCAAAAACAATTCTAGAGCCAAAGTGTCTTCCACCTCTCCATTCCGGTCCACAGACATAGATGTCCTCATAATCGGAGAAGTTGGTGCCGGATAGTTTGCCTCGACCGATAACCAAAACCTCTCCATCTCCCTGAGTTCGTGAGTAGGCTAAATAAATCCAGCCATTGGAAGCATAATCTGGGTGTAAAGTCACATCCAACAGACCAGCCTGATTGATTTCCCTTACTTGGGGAAGTCCACTGACTTTATCCCCTGTGAATTTGTCATTGTCAAAAATCAACATTTCCCCAGCCCGTTCTACTACCAACATGCGTCCATCAGGTAACCAAGTCATTCCCCAAGGACTGATGAAATCAGTGTATAGGGTATCTACTTTAAAGCTAAGTTTCTCTGAACTGACTGCAAATGGATCAGGTTCAGCAGTAATGGTAGGTTCTTTGTCCGCACAGGATACAGCACTGAAGCCTATCAGCCCTGCCACTAATAAAGTCAAGTATCTTCTTTTTTTCATGAGTTTGTGATTTGTTATTCAGTTTTATGTGATGCTAACCATCTGAATCAATAGGATTCAAGTGATAGTTGATCGTATTTTTTGTCGATTGGATGTCTTTTTCACTTGTAAAAGTACTGATTTTTGGGCCATTTTGTTCGAATCAATTGATAGACGGAAAGGTTTTGACCTTGAAGGCTTTTGATTTTGACTAGAGGAAAGTAACTTAGCTTCATTACAACATGGATTGCTATGCATAACCAAATCTGGATTATGAGCTCGACTTTTGATCAGCTCAACTTAGACCAAACGATTCTTAAAGCTCAAGAGGCTGGTGCTCAGGGATTGGATCTGTGTGTTTTTCGAAAAGATGGCACGAGAAATGACTTTGTTGCCACACATTTGGATTATGAAAACTTTGATACGGATGCTGCTCAAGTGATTCTGGAAAAATTCAATAGAGCCAATCTTCGGCTATCAATTGGTGCTTTTGATAATCTGATAGGAGGGGATCCTGTTCAGCGCAGATCGAATCAAAATCATCTGCTCCGCTTGATTCGTATGGCCTATTTACTCGGAGGAGATGAAAACGACGTAAAGGTAGGCACCTTCGTAGGCTACAATCATGAATTGGGCATTCAGGAAAACGGATTCGAAAAGAATTTGCTGGAATACCAAAAGGTTTTTGAGCCGATAATCCGCTATGCAGATGATTTGGGAGTGAGTATTTTGTATGAAAACTGTCCTATGGAAGGCTGGAGGTCCTCGGGTTATTGGGGTACTTTTAATAATTTGTCTGGAGTGTTGGCTGCCAGAAAGTTGATGTACGAACTAATTCCTTATAAAAATCATGGAGAAATTTATGACCCCTCCCATGATATATGGCAACATACCGATCCGCTAGCAGTGATTCAGCATACCGACATGGCTCGATTGAAGCGTATTCACGTGAAGTCAACTCGGAATATCTCCGATCCTTTTTGGGGGAATATGTACGCCATGCAACGGGTGAATCCCGATTTGGCAGCTAAAGCTGGAGTACCTATTTCAACAAATCCTTGGGATCGACACCATTATGAGGCTACTTTACCAGGATTCGGATTGGGAGATCATTTGGATTGGAGGGCTTTTGTGGAAGTCTTGCAGCAAAAGGGTTTTACGGGACCGTTTGAAATCGAAAATGAAGCTAAGCTTTCTAAGCAAACAGGTAACATGGGTGCTATCATGCAAGGAATCAAAGCTGCGGTCAATAACCTAGCCCCTTTACTGTATCCATTGACCGAAGATGGATTTGTGTATCCTAAAACTATGGTAGAACCGTTGCAAGATGTGCAGAGAAAAGATGTGCCCGTGGTGACGATGGAGGAGTTGGGGTGAGTTTAGAAGCGAGATGCGAGAGATGAGAAGCGAGAGTTTAGAAACAAGAAACAAGAGGCAAGAAGCAAGAAACAAGAACTAAAAATGAACATCATAGAGGATTGTCATTCTTTATCAAGTTGCATAAAAACGCTGTTTGAACACAGGGTATGCAAATGTTTTTAAAGCCAAAATCCCGACCTCGAAGAGGTCACATGTTAATAGCTAAATTATTTGCAGCTAGCGACATTCGACTCCGTTCGGAGTCGAACCTATTCCGAGATGTATTGTAACTATAAATATTTGATCCCGCTGGGATCGGAGACTTTGTTTAAGTATTGAAGAATTATAAAAAAAATGTCAAGAATTTTCAGGACGTTACAAAAAGTCTAATCTCTCGCTTCTCGTTTCTCGGCTCTCTTCTCTCCTTTCCACTTGTGGATCACAAAAATAACCACTCCTATTCCTGTCCAGAGGAAGGTGTCCAATATCTCTTTGGCTTGGGTGCCTGATAGAAGCCAGATGGTGGCAAGAATTCCTATAATTGCCAGGGTGTTTCCGTATCGCACTCGGAAATAATCTTTGCTAGTTTGAGTTTTTCGTAGTTTAATTAAAGAGGCACATACCAAGGCGTATAGGATCAATCTTGCAATTACGGATACGGCCAGGGAGTTCATAAATCCCCAAACAATTGCTACGAATGCCACCAAGCTCGCAAAGAATACAATGGAAATATGGGGGGTTGCAAACTTTGGATGGATTTTCCCAAAAATGGCGGGCAATTGATCTTCACCACTGAGGGCAAATGGGAGTCTCGAGCCACTCAAGATTTGTACATTTAATGTCCCCAAAATAGATATCACTGCACCAATCGTGATAAATGTTCCTCCCCAGTATCCCAGCATTTGATTGGCAGCATCTGCTAGAGGCTTTTCGGAACTTGCTAAATCGGGGAGCGTGCCTATGGAAACCACTTGGATCAAAATATAAAAACAAGCGATGATAGTAGCTGCCATCATCAATCCGAAAGGCAGATTTTTCTTAGGATTGACAATTTCACCGCTATTCACCAATCCTGCTTCAAACCCTCCAAAAGCAAATATCAAAAGCAAGGTGGATGCTGAGAAATCTGTTAAACTAGGTATTGGTCCAGGTTCTAAAAGATCCGTATCGATAAAAAAGAAACCTACAACTATAAACAAAGCCAATGGTATCAACTTCGCAACTGTCAATACATTACTCACTTTAGCAGTATTTTTCACACCAATCCAGTTGAAATAGGTGATGATGCCTGTAATCAATAGAATCATGCCTATCCTGACTTCCTCTCGTGCAAAAAAGCCCGAAAAAAAAGTGAGGTATAGAATCAGTAAATTAATCAATGTAGCATAGCTGAATAGGCGGGTCAACATCAATAGCCATCCAATAATAAAAGCGGGGATGGGTCCAAATGCTGTATGGACGTAAAGGTATGGTCCTCCTGTTTTATCAAAGCGTGAACTGACTTCGGCAAATACCAAAATCAGTACAACCATCACCAAGGCGCAGACCAAAAAAGCAGCAATGGAATACACACCTGATAATGCAAAAACCTTTGCAGGTAGGGCGAATATTCCCGCTCCGATAACAGAATTGATGATGAGGAATACTAAATCCCAGCGCTGTATGCCACGTTTGAGTGAGGTTGTCTTCTGCTCCAAGGTGATTTGTTTTTAGAGGAAATCCACGTCTACACTGAATGGATATTTCATCAGGTATTGTAGGGCTTCTTCAATTTTAAGGTCCTCAAAAAGCACCTTGTATAGGTTTTCGGTGATTGGGGCGCGCATATTGCCCTTTCCTTCCAAAAAGGCTTTCATTACTTTGATAGTATTGATGCCCTCAGCAGTTTCTTGCATGGTTTGTTCGATTGCTGTCAAACTCTCGCCCTGTGCCAATCTGTAACCAACCGTGTAGTTTCTGGAAAGGGTAGAATTGCAAGTCGTGACCAAATCACCGATTCCTGCCAAGCCAATAAAGGATTTGATGCTTCCACCAAGGGCATTTCCAAGGTAGGCCATTTCTACCATACCCCTGGATACTAAAAGCCCTTTGGCATTTTCCCCAAGACCCATACCTGCCAAAGCACCTGCAGCAATTGCAATGATATTTTTAAGCACACCTGAAAGCTCGACACCTATGATATCTGAATTTCCATAAACCTGAAATTTCTCTGATCGTAACAGCCGCTGCCCTTCCAAGATGACCTCATTGTAAGGACTGGCAATAACGGTAGCTGCCGGATGTCCTAGCATCAACTCCCTCGCAAGGTTCGGTCCAGCCAGACAACCAACACGAACGACGACGGTCTCCTGGAGAATGACTTCGCTCATCGTCAAGATGTTTTCCCGTTTGATTTTTGGTAATTGTTCCAAAGATTCCCCTGATGGTAAGGAAAGACATAAGCCTTTCGTACCATGGATAATCATGTGGTAGGGGTAGAGATGGGGCGCAAACGAGCGAATCACTGCCTGAAAACCAGAGGAAGCCACCATGAAAAACAGCACATCACAGTTTTCACAAATAAATGCTGGGTCTTGAGTAGCCTGAATGTTTGTATGAATGGATTGACCATCCACGGAATGTTGTTGGTTAATTTCATCCACCAGGTCCGTTCTTCGAACGAATGCAATGACCTGACTTTTTTCTGCAAGTATATTGGCTATGGCTGTACCAAAACTACCCATGCCCACTACGCCAATTGCTTTGGGTTTAGAAGAGTTTTTCGAGCTCATATCCATGTAATCTATTGTGATAGAAATAAAGTAAATTCATGTCTTGGGTGACGATATTACCCACTTGGTTTCGAATAAGCGGACGCTTGGCATGATACATGCCTACATTGTCTAACCCATGGGCAATAAGTAAATCCATTTCTTGCATCAAATGAGGTGCTGTATTCACTTTACCTTCGGATTTTAGTTCCAAGATTCGGTTCAGCACTTGTTCACACTTTTGTTTGAAAAGCTCATAATCCAATTCAATTTCTTCTTCCGGTAATCGAAGCAAGTTGAATAAATCAAGTTTTCTGTTTTCTGCTTTGATCATTTGAAAGGCAGTAAATGCTACCAAATGTGAGCTGAAGACCCGGTTATTTTTATGGAATTCTTCGACAATTCGATCAGCAAGACGCTTGGTATATTCTTCTTCTCTTTGTGGATCGACATTGACGTTTCCGTTGTAAGTGAAGTAGTCTTGTGTGTGGATGATTCGGCCGTTTTTGTCATAACTATTACCATCATTATCCACATAGTTGCCCATGATGTCCATTGCTTTTCCAATGGAGACAGAAATATCCGAGCCTTTGGTGAAAAATTTCACCAAGAACTTGGAGATTTTATAGGAAGTGGAAAATTCATCCGTTTCTCTATAATACCGTTCTTGTCCTGTGATTGTAAGATATTCCTGAATCAGCGAAGGAGCCTCCAATACAAAGTGATAATTGATGGTAACAGGTACAATGAATACTTTTCCGCCAACATCTGTTAATCCTTTTTGATAATTCACCCGCTGCGCTTCGATGGCAGTGCTTAGCAATCCCATTTTCAATTTTTTCTCAATCATTCCACTGCGAGAGCGCGTACCTCCCGGGAAAAACAAGCTATGCGCACCATACTGGATTGCCTCTGAAGAATAGGTTTTCAAGGTCTCCAAATACAGTAAATTCTTTTTTCTTCGGTCTACTTTATAAGCTCCAAGTGCATTCATAAAATAGGCGAAAATCTGAATATTGAAAAGGTTGAGCCCTGCACCATAAATAAATGGAGGTAGTCCCAATACCGAGATAATCCAACCGATAAGGATACTGTCCAAGTTGGAAAAATGGGTAGGGACCATCACGATGGTTCCTTTGGATGCAAGTTCCCGAATTTCGTCTGTAGCGCCGACAATTTGAATTTTGTCCTGAAGCGAATACTGATTACTAAAGAGTGATTTAAATCCTTTCACACGAGCAGCATTGAGCAATCGCCCAAAACCGAAAGTCACCATCCTTCTTGTCAGTTTGTAATGTGAGTGTACAAAGTTACTGGCAATTTCCTCTGCGTATCGGTTAGTGATTCTATCGAGTATGGTAATGTATTGCTCTTTTTTTTCTGCTTTTGATAGCGCAGTATCAGCGGATATCTGGACTAATGCGGATTTGACATCATTCCAAAAATCGTAATCGTCCTCCGGATCTACGTCCCAAGGATTTTGTTTAATCCGCTGTTTTTCCCTGTAAAGAGTTGTCTCAAGCTCCTCTTTTAGCAAATCCACCTGACCATTGGTAATTTCTAAAATGGCTTTTTTACTGGATTCTGCCACTTTTTTAACAAAATCCTTTCGGTTTTTACTCAAGCGGACAACGGGCCATTCGTCTTTTTTGGGTAAAATTGGCTCGTATTTATGTTTGATGTATTCGGTTTCCAATGCAGGATTTCTTTTTGGGTAAAAACAAAGATAGTAAAAAAATAGAAGGCTTTGAATAGAACTTTTTACCGAGAAGTTGATTTAAGTATGTGTGATAATCTTATCTGATCGTCTTAAATTCTATTTGAAAGTTGCAAATTATTGCATTACACCGAATAAATATTCCATACGCTTTTTTGACAGCGCTTTATTCCGTTGTATACTTGCATCGTTAATTTCCTATGAAAGCTGACCTGAAGCAAATACAAGCGCCCATTTCTTCTGAAATGGTGGAATTTGAGAAAAAATTCCGTGACTTTATGAAAAGTAAGGTCAAGTTATTGGATCATATTACCAATTACATCGTCAGACGTAAGGGGAAGCAGATGCGCCCTATGTTTGTGTTTTTGACTGCTGGAGTTTGTGGGGGAATTCAGGAATCCACCTACAGAGGTGCAGCTTTGATAGAATTACTTCATACAGCTACTTTGGTCCATGATGACGTGGTGGATGACGCTAACTACAGGAGAGGATTTTTTTCCGTCAATGCCTTATGGAAAAATAAGATTGCTGTATTGGTTGGTGATTATTTGTTGTCAAGAGGATTGCTCCTCTCGGTAGATCATGGGGAATTTGAGCTTCTTAGAATTGTATCCCACGCAGTAAGAGAGATGTCTGAAGGGGAGTTGTTACAAATTGCCAAAGCTCGGAAGCTAGATATCACAGAAGAAGTCTATTACACCATTATTCGACAAAAAACTGCAAGTTTGATAGCTTCTTGCTGTGCCGTAGGTGCATCTACCACTGGGGCATCCGAAGAGGTAATCGAGCGTATGCGTTTATTTGGGGAAAAAGTAGGTATGGCATTCCAAATCAAAGATGACTTATTTGATTACGGGGAAGATGAAATAGGTAAACCACTTGGTATTGATATCAAGGAAAAGAAGATGACTTTGCCTTTGATTTATGCCTTAAACCATGCGTCTTGGTTGGACAAGAAGAAAATCATTTACCTTATTCGGAATAAAAACGAGGATAAAAAAGCTGTTAATCAGGTAATTGAATTTGTAAAAAAATCAGGGGGGATGGATTATGCCTCGCAAGTGATGAATACCTATTTCCAAGAAGCCTTAGATTTATTGAAAGAGTTTCCTGAATCGGAGTACAAAACTTCATTGGAATCATTAGTTCGCTATACAATAGAAAGGAAGAAATAGTTTTTTTTCAAAAAGGTTTATCGTAAATTTATTGTCGATCAAACCTATTTTTCATGTCACACACAGATTCCCGCAGGGCAGCCGCCCGTCTGTATAGTAAATTAAAATACGGATGGGTCTGGGCTACCACCTCCTTTGCCGGTAACTTCATTCTGGCGATTATTACCACCTCATTATTCAGTAATCTTGGATACGGACAAGAGGTGAATTATGTCTTTTTCCTGGCAGTTTTGGCTGTAGGGCTTTGGGTGACCGAAGCTATTCCGCCTTTTGCTGTTGGGATATTTATTTTTACGGGAATTTTGTTGGGATTTGGGACGGATTATATCCTGGAAGATGCCAAAAAGCCTGTGGAAATGTACCTCGGGACATGGACCAGTAACGTGATTTGGCTGTTGTTGGGAGGTTTTTTTCTAGCGGAAGGGATGAGTATCGTGGGCTTGGATCGCGATCTCTTCAAGATGACCATCAAACGATTTGGTACCGAGCCCAATCGGCTTTTATTGGGCTTGATGCTGATGACCGGAGTGGCCAGTATGGTGATGTCTAATACCGCTACTACCGCTATGATGATTTCATCAATACTTCCAGTAGTACGGATGTTGGGTAAAAACTCACCTTACTCTAAAGCGCTTATGGTGGGTATTCCGGCAGCAGCTACTTTGGGAGGGATGGGTACCATTATCGGTAGTACACCGAATGCAATAGCCGTTGGTGCGCTTCAAAAAGAGGGCATCAACATTACCTTTATCGATTGGATGATTTTTGGAATTCCTTTGGCGTTTATCACTTTGTACTTGTTTTGGTGGTTTTTGAAAAAGACCCTCAAATTGGATGGAATCAAATTGGATATGTCGGAAATCACCAAGTCCCGTCCTGATAATCGCCCAAAATTTGAAAAAAATGCTGTGATTTTCACCTTGATTGTAACAGTGTCAGCCTGGTTGACCGAACCCATTCATGGTCTTCCTATTGCAGCGACTTCGGCTATTCCAATCGTATTGTTGACCATGCTGCAAGTAGTACGGGCTGAGGATGTGCGTAAATTACCCTGGGATACCCTGATGTTGGTAGCTGGTGGTTTGGCTTTGGGTATTGCGATGGTAGATGTTGGCTTGACGGATATTATCATGAAAAGTATTTCTACCTTACCAGTACCTGTATTTGCAGTGGCTGCAATTTTTGCCTTTGTTGGGGTGTCTATCTCTAATATCATGAGTAATACCGCGGCAGCATCCATCTTGGTCCCACTAGGGCTGGCATTACCGGGGATGTGGGGATTAGCTACACCTTTGATTATTGCCATTAGCTGCTCTTGTGCATTGTTACTTCCTGTTTCTACACCTTCCAATGCCATAGCATTTTCCACTGGCCTGGTAGAGCAAAAAAGTTTTAGACCTGGAGGTATTTTGATGATGCTTGTTGGTCCTGTCCTAGGTTTTGGGTTGGTATTGGTGTATGCGTTGATCTTTAAATAATCAAAAAAATAACCGCCATTGTGAAATTGAATTTGATACAATGGCGGTTTTCATTTTATTCATTCAATAACTCTTGAATAAAAGCTTCATGTTCTTCAATCCATCGTTCGTAGTAGGCACCTGTGCCGGGACCGTTGAAGCCTGTGTGGATTTTTCTGACGGTGCCTGATTTATCCAAATAGATTAAGGTAGGAAATGCAATTACTTGATTGAGGGCGGGTAGAGCTTTGGAAGCCTCTTCTTTGTTGCTGCTGCCTGCGATTAGGAAGGTATAGTTTGCTTCTAGTCGTTCAATTGATTTTTTGACACGCTCGCTTGCATAAGCAAAATCTGCTTTGCTTTCAAAAGCCAATCCGATAATCTCAATTCCCTTATCCTTATTTCGCTCATACCAAGGGGCTAAAAAGCGAGTCTCATCCACGCAATTTGGACACCAAGTACCAAATAATTGGATAAGTACTACTTTGTCTTGGAATTTAGGGTCATTGGAAGAAACCATCGTTCCGTTGACATCAGGAAATTCAAATTCTATGCGGTCGTAACCTTCTTTGAGATAGTTCATGCTGTAGGCATCGGGCAATTCAAATGTCTCATTTCGAACGGCAGTAAAGGTTTCCCTGTAGCGTGGACCGCTTCTGAATGTTCCTAATAATTTACCTTCTTCCGATACCGTAGCTTGGAATAAAAATGCATGACTTCCATCAAAGGTGCTTAAGAGCATTTCATTTCCTGAAACATTTCCCTCCAAAAATCTATAATCACCAAGTGGGGTAAGAAATGTCCCGCTGATTCGGTTGCCATTTTGCTGAAATAAACCGATAGCATCGTATCCGTCTCCATCTGCTTTGCTGAATCTGACCTTCCACCTACCCGAAAAATCGACCGAAGGCTCAGTAGTGACAGAAAATCTACTGCTAAATCCCTTTGATCCTTGCACAGGGATGAAGTAATCAGGCACAAAGTTTTTGATAAACCCTCCACTGATGGCATCATCGTTTTCCAGTTTTAATTTAAGCACACTGTCAAAGACGCCCATGGGAATGAAAATAGAGTCCTCTTTGATTAAGATCTCATCAAAATGGTGGATGTCCCGATCATTTTTGATAAATACCTCCCACTTTTCTCCACTTTCCTGAAAGATAAGTTGGAATGGAATAACATCTGGACTGATGACCAATTCCATACGCCAATCTCCAGATAGTTCTAAGGTGGATTTCTCGTTGGTTTGACAACTGAAAAGAACCCAACTTAGCAATAAGCCTACAAACACTTGATTTTTCATAGCTATTTGAAATAAAGCAGCCCAAAATTACTTCAATGTTTCCCAATCATCCTAGCAAACTAATAGGAATTATATGGAAGGTGTCCACCATATTTTGTGAAAACTTCTCTAAAACTTAAAAAAAAGTGGGAAATTCTCCCACTTTTCCCCCACTTTTAAACAGTCGGTTAAAAAGTCTCTTTAACCCCCTGATTTTGATTCAAAAAATGCGTTTTTTGATTTTTTGATTAGGTTTTTTTAGCTTAACTAAAAGCCTCAAGCAACTGATACTCAAGTTAAATTATTGAGATTTTTTCGAAAAAAAATTGGGATATCTGAAACTTTTGAATAGTTTTATAAAAAAGTGGAGAAAAGTGGGGTAAAGTGGTGGATTGTGTGAAACCTTTTCTTACTTTTGTGATTACAGCAAACTCAAGATAAGCCCATGGGAATGTTCAACAGTAAGTATGATGTCAAGATCGACGCAAAAGGTCGTCTGGCATTGCCTGCCAAAATAAAGGCGGCAATTCCGGAGTCCAATGGCGGCGAACTCATCTTACGTTATGGTGACGATGGCTGTCTTGCGTTATACACTCAAGTCAAGTTCAAGAAACTTTTACACCAAGTTGAATCCCTATCGGATAGAGATCCTATTCAGCGAAAAATCAAGAGAAGTTTTTTTGAAAGCATGACTGAGGTGGAATTAGATAGCGCCGGTCGTATTTTGATTCCAAAGCCATTTTTACAGTGGTCTGGAATAGACAAAGACGCTGTGGTTTGCGGTGTCAATGGACTAATTGAGATCTGGAGTCCGGAAAAATACCAAGATAACACCTTGGACCCTGCAGAGCTCTCAAAAATGATGGATCAATACCTTTCATAAATTTATAATGACAATTAGAGATTACCATATCCCCGTAATGCTAACTCCTTGCATTGAAGGCTTGGCTATAGACCCTAATGGAGTCTATGTGGACTTGACTTTTGGTGGGGGTGGTCATTCCAAGGAAATCCTGAAGCACTTGGATAAAGGGCATCTCTACGGTTTTGACCAAGATACAGATGCAGAAGCAAATGTGCCTGATGATAGCCGGTTCACCTTTGTGCAAGCTAATTTCAGAGACTTTAAAAAATATCTAAAACTGTACGGTGTGAAGCAGGTGGATGGGATTCTAGCTGATCTGGGGATCAGTTCTCATCAGATTGATGAGCCAAGTCGTGGGTTTTCCACCCGTTTTGATGGAGCTCTTGATATGCGCATGAGCAGTGATCTTGAACTTACGGCAGGAAAAGTATTGAATACGTACGAAGAAGGTCAATTACATAAGATTTTTGGGATTTATGGAGAAGTGAAGAATGCAAAGACGCTTGCACAGGCAGTTGTGTCACGCAGAGCGATGAAGACTTTTGATACGACAGCAGATTTTAAAGAATTCTTACAAAAGTTTGCCCCAAGAGGGAAAGAATTTAAATACTTCGCACAGGTATTTCAGGCATTGAGAATTGAGGTGAATGATGAAATGGGTGCTTTGGAAGAGATGCTGTTGCAGACGGTGGAGGTATTGAAGCCCGAAGGAAGATTGGTAATCATGAGCTATCATTCCTTGGAAGATCGCTTAGTGAAAAATTTCATCAATAAAGGAAAATTTCAGGGAGAGTTGGAAAAGGATTTCTATGGAAACCCAATCAAGCCTTTGGATTCGGTAGTTCGTAAGGCTATCGTAGCGGATGCGGAAGAAATCGCTCGGAATAACCGTGCGAGAAGTGCCAAATTGAGAATTGCCAAAAAAAACTGAGATGACGGAGAATACTTTCAGAAAAAGAATCAAAGCGAATGGCAAGTCAAAAGGCCCTCAAAAGAGTCTTTTTTCTCGTTTGGACGAAAAGCTGAATGTTACAGCCATTTTCGGGGAGGGGATACCGGTAAAGTTTGTGCCTCCGATTATGTACGCCGCTTTGATTGCTATGATTTATATCTGGAGTAATCACCGCTCAGAGCGCATGATCCGGCAAATTGAGCGGGTACAGCGGGAAGTAGAAGATCTGAGAGCAGATGTCACCACGCTGGAAGCTGAGTTTATGTACAGCAGTAAGCAATCAGAAGTCGCTAAGAAAATTCAAATTTTAGGAATAGAAGAAATAAAGGAACCACCATTTAAAATAGTATCGAAGAAGTGAATATCAAAAGTTCTATAGTGTTACGCGTAAGAATCGCCTTCATCTTGGTGGCGATATTTGCTATCGCTATTTTTTATAGAATCATGGTACTACAAGTGTCTGAGCGGGATGTGTGGGAGGCAAAAGCAGAAAATTTACATTATCAAATGAGGCCTATTTCAGCCACAAGAGGTAATATCTATGCCGGTGACGGCAGTTTGTTGGCTACAAGTCTGCCTTTTTATAGAGTAGCATTGGATCCTGTAGTAGCATCCGATGAAGTTTTTAAAGCGGGGATCGATACGCTTGCCAATAAATTGTCCGCTTTTTATAAAGATCAGTCCGCAGCAGCCTACAAGCGAATGATCAGCGATGCACGCTCATCTAAGAAGCGCTACCTTATCCTCAATAGAACCCAGATAGGTTATCAGGAAATGCAGGAAATGGCTTCTTGGCCAATTTTCAGAAGAGGTAGAAATGGAGGAGGAGTGCTTTTTGAAAAAGTAGAAAAACGCTATAGACCATTCAAAGAACTGGCTGGTAGAACTGTAGGCTTTATCAATGAAGATGATTATGGGGCTGGATTAGAATACAGTTTCAATGAATATTTAACTGGGAAAAACGGTGAAGCATTATTTCAGCGAATAGCAGGAGGTGTTTGGAAGCCTGTCTTTGATGCGGCAGATGTTAAGCCTGATGATGGGTTTGATGTGTTAACTACCTTGGATGTCAATATTCAGGATGTAGCAGAGTCAGCATTGCTTCGTCAGTTGATTGCCAAAGATGCGGCATTTGGTTCGGTGATTGTGATGGAAGTGGCTACAGGACATATCAAGGCCATTGCCAACTTACAGAAAAACAAAAATGGTAGAGGATACGGAGAGAATTATAACTATGCCATAGGAGATCAAGGGTTGACCGAGCCAGGCTCTACATTCAAGCTGCTTTCCATGCTTGCCTTATTGGAAGAGGGTAAAGTGGGATTGTCTGATAAAGTAGATACTGGCGAAGGAGTTTTTAAATTCTATGACCGTCGGATGACAGATGCCAAAAATGGGGGGTTTGGAGTATTGACCGTGAAAGAGGTATTTGAAAAATCTTCCAATATCGGTGTTTCCAAACTGGTAGAACAGAATTTTGGTCATAACCCTTCGAAGTTTGTCGGCTATCTGGAAAAGGTTGGCTTAGATAAGCCTGTAGGATTCCAATTGATAGGCGAAGGCGAACCGTATTTTAAAAAGCCTGGCAGTAAGCTATGGTATGGTACGACATTGCCTTGGATGTCCATTGGTTATGAAGCAAAACTCACGCCTTTACACACCTTAATGCTTTACAATGCTGTAGCTAACAATGGCACGATGGTGAAGCCAATTATTGTACAGGCTATCTCCAAAGGTGGTAAAGTTGACACGAAGTTTGAGACAGAAGTAATTCGAAAAAAAATAGCTTCAGATAAGACCATCTTGCAATTGCAAGAACTTTTAGAGGGAGTGGTGTCTAATGGGACCGCCCGAAATATTTTCAGCACTGATTATAAAATAGCTGGTAAAACAGGTACAGCCCAGAAATTGGTCGATGGAAGATATACCCAACGCTACTACACTTCTTTTGCAGGATACTTCCCGGCAGATAAGCCTAAGTATTCAGCTATTGTAGTAATTGATAGCCCGGTTGGTTTTAATGCTTATGGAGGAGATATTTCAGCCCCTGTTTTCAAGGAAATTGCTGATATGATTTTTTCTCAAGACATCGAACTTAATCAGAAAACTCCATCTAAGGTTTTTAGAGCTTCGAATACCAGTTTTCCAGCGGTCAAAACAGGCAAGGTAGATGAGCTTCAAATGATCTGTAACAAGTTTGGGATCTCTAATCATTTTCAGGGCAATGCCGAAGCTTGGGTGAGATCTGTACCACAGATGAAGTCGATTCAGTGGCAGACGAGGCCAAATCCCGAAAAGCTAGTACCGGATGTGAGTGGAATGACCTTGAGAGATGCACTGTATGTATTAGAAAATAAAGGACTTAGGGTTATGTATCAAGGTAAAGGCAAGGTGAAAGATCAGTCTATACCAGCAGGTGCCCCCGTGCAACAGAATAATATTATCAATTTGGTTTTGGGATAAATGAGAGTGCTGAAAGACATATTATACAAAGTTTCCCTAGTATCGACAGTAGGAGATATGGAGCAGGTGATCGGGGAGATTCACTTTGATAGCCGCAAGGTGAAGCAAGGTGATCTATTTGTGGCTATACCAGGCACACAGGTAGATGGACATGATTTTATTCCCACAGCCATTGCGAATGGTGCTGCTTGCATTGTTTGCGAACAACTTCCATCAGAACAATTAGATAAAGTTGCTTACATCCAGGTAGTCAATGCTCCCCGCGCTTTGGGGATCATGGCTGCCAATTATTACGAAAATCCATCTGAGAGGCTGAAGCTTGTGGCGGTAACTGGTACCAATGGTAAAACTAGTACCGTCACGCTTCTCTTTCAGTTGTTTACAGAGATGGGCTATCGTTCAGGAATGATTTCTACCGTAGAAAATCGCATCCATGACACGATTGTACCTTCTTCCCATACGACGCCAGATTCCTTGCAATTGCAGTCATTATTGAAAAAAATGGTAGATGCAGGATGTACTCACTGCTTTATGGAGGCGAGTTCCCATGCCATTGTTCAGGAGAGAATTGCAGGTCTTCACTTGGCAGGTGCGGTGTTTACCAATATCACCCATGATCACTTGGATTACCACGGTACCTTTGATGAGTATATCAAAGCTAAGAAAAAACTCTTTGATGAACTGGCTAAAGACGCATTTGCATTGGTAAATGCAGATGATAAGCGAGGTATGGTGATGTTACAAAATTGCAAATCTACCCATCAGACTTTTGCTCTCAAATATCCTGCTGACTTCAAAGCCAAAGTGCTATCTAATACGCTTGAGGGCTTGGAACTGGATATCAACAATAAGCAGATATGGTTCCGCATGATCGGGGAATTCAATGCATATAATCTATTGGGAGTGTATGGCACGGCTGTATTGCTGGGTGAGGACGAGGAAGAGGTGTTGATGCAATTGTCAAAAGTGCGGGGTGCTCAGGGAAGATTTGATCAAATCCATGTAGGTGGTGTCACTGCAATTGTAGATTATGCTCATACTCCTGATGCTCTTGAAAATGTTCTCAAAACTATTGCAGGTGTACGCACCGGGGGTGAACAGGTGATTACGGTAGTAGGCTGTGGGGGCAATCGTGACCGAAGCAAGCGTCCTTTGATGGCAAAGATTGCCACGCAGTTGAGTGACCGGGTGATATTAACATCTGATAATCCACGGGATGAAGAGCCTGATGCGATCTTGAAGGAAATGGAGGCTGGAGTCAATCCAGTGGATTTCAAGAAAACCATGACGATTGTAGACCGAAAGGAAGCCATCAAAACAGCTGGTATCCTAGCCAATGTTGGAGATATTATTTTGATTGCAGGAAAAGGGCATGAAACCTATCAGGAAATCAAGGGAGTGAAATATCCTTTCGATGATCGCGCTGTAGCGCTTGAATTACTAGAACTATTGAAAAAAAATTGACATGTTGTATCCAATTTTTGAATACTTAGACCGAGTGCTTGATGTCCCTGGAACGGGAGTGTTTCGCTATATCTCTTTCAGAGCAGGTATGGCGGCACTCTTGTCTTTAATCATCACCATCACCTTCGGTAAAAACATCATTGATTGGATCAGAAGCAAACAAATTGGTGAGACAGTTCGCGATCTTGGCTTGGAAGGGCAGGCAGAGAAAAAGGGAACGCCTACCATGGGAGGACTCATGATTATGGCTGGAATCATCATTCCGACCTTGTTGTTTGCCAATATCAATAACATCTATATCATTCTTTTATTGGTAACCACTGTGTGGTTAGGGGTAATTGGTTTCTTGGATGATTACATTAAAGTATTCAAAAAGAATAAAGAGGGCCTGAGAGGTCGTTTCAAAATTGCAGGACAGATCATCATAGGAATCATCGTAGGCGCTACCCTCTATTTTCATGAAGGGGTAGTCGTGCGAGAATTTACAAATCCCGTATCCATTGAGGAAGGTGTGGTAGAAACACCTGCTTATCGAGATGTAAAAGTTGCAAAAACAACCATTCCATTCTTAAAAAATAACGAACTCAACTACGAAAATTTCCTTGGATTTTTAGGAGATGGGGTTACGCCAATCCTATATATCCTGTTGGTGATTTTCATTATTACTGCAGTGTCCAACGGTGCTAACATTACCGATGGCATCGATGGACTCGCAGCTGGGAGTTCAGCGATCATAGGGCTGGCAATAGCTATCTTCGCTTACATCTCAGGTAATGCTATTTTCTCACAATACCTTAATATCTTCTTTATTCCTAATTCAGGCGAGTTGGTGATTTTCTGTGCGGCTTTTGTAGGTGCATGCGTCGGCTTTCTGTGGTACAATGCCTATCCGGCTCAGGTATTTATGGGAGATACGGGAAGCCTGATGCTAGGTGGGGTGATTGCTGTACTGTCTTTGACTTTAAGAAAGGAATTATTATTACCAGTGCTATGCGGGATTTTCGTGATCGAAAATGCTTCAGTGATCATTCAGGTATCCTATTTCAAATATACTAAAAAGAAATATGGTGAAGGTAGAAGAGTCTTTTTGATGTCACCACTTCATCATCATTATCAGAAGAAGAATATTCATGAAGCTAAGATTGTGACTAGGTTTTGGATCATCGGGATTCTTTTGGCCATCATCACATTAGCCACTTTGAAATTAAGATAACATGAGCAAAAAGATAGTCATACTGGGTGCAGGCGAAAGCGGATTGGGAGCAGCAATGCTTGCCAAACAGCAGGGCTATGCCGTGTGGGTATCTGATGGTAGCAGCATCCGTGCAGATAGAAAAGAGCAGTTGAGCCAAGCTTCCATTGCATTTGAGGAAAATGGGCACTCAGCAGAATTAGTTTTGGCAGCTGATGTGATTATCAAGAGCCCTGGGATTTCTCCTCAAGTGAAGTTGATTCAAGAGGCAACAGCTAAAGGGATTTCGGTCATTGATGAATTGGAGTTTGCGAGCAGATTTACCCAAGGGAAGGTCATAGCAATCACTGGAACTAATGGTAAGACAACTACTACTTTGTTGACATATCACCTCTTGAAAGAAGCTGGAGTAGATGTTGGCTTGGCAGGTAATGTAGGGCAAAGTTGGGCAGGTCAACTAGCCAAAGGTGAAGATCATGCATGGTGGGTGTTGGAGACGAGTAGTTTTCAGATAGATGGATTTGTGACATTCAAACCAACTATCGCTGTGTTGACCAATATTACACCGGATCATTTGGATCGCTATGACTATGAAGTAGATAAGTACATTCAGTCAAAAATGTCATTGTTTGCACGCATGCTGGCTACAGATACAGTGATTTTCAATGCTACAGACACCTTAACTCAAAGAGGATTTTCTTTGAATCAAGTGAATGCAAGCATTCAAAAAGTATCCTTGGACTCCAAAGATGGAATGGATGCTCATTTGGAAGGTGATACTATTCAAGTACAAGAATGGTCTATTCCTGTAGCACAATTGTCTATTCAAGGGAAGCACAATGTCTTGAATGCAATGATGGCACTGTTATCGGCTAAAGCTGTTGGAGTTTCAGAGGTAAGCGCTCTAAAAAGCGTCCAGACATTTAAAAATGCTGCCCATCGCATGGAACCTATCAGGACCATCAACGGGGTGACTTTTGTCAATGACAGCAAAGGTACTAATGTAGACGCCACAGCTTATGCTTTGGATAGTTTCAATAGTCCTTTGGTATGGATAGCAGGAGGTGTAGATAAAGGGAATGATTATAGTGTACTCTACCCAATTATAGAAGGAAAAGTAAAAGCCTTGGTCTGTTTGGGGAAAGATAATTCAAAATTGAAGCAGGCATTTGGTGCACATATTCCACAGATACAAGAGGCAGAAGAGATGAGAGAGGCGGTCAAATTATCCATGGAAATAGCGGAGGCAGGTGACATTGTGTTACTTTCTCCAGCTTGTGCAAGTTTTGATCTCTTCAAAAATTATGAAGATAGAGGGAATCAGTTTAGAGAATCAGTAGTGGCATTAGAAAAAGGGATGGCCGTATGAATGCATTGAAGGCATGGTTTGATAGAAATCTGAAAGGTGATCCAATCATTTGGTTCATCGTGATTCTGCTTTCTATCCTCAGCATTCTAGTCGTGTACTCCGCGACTGGGACCTTAGCACATAAAAGAGCAGGAGGGGATACGGAGAAATATCTATTTTCCCATGCATTATATGTGGGGTTTGCCCTTTTCTTGATGTGGGCTGCCAGCAATATCAAGTACAAGTACTATGGAGTTGTTGGTAAGTTTTTGTTGATCTTATCGGTACCGCTTTTGCTCGTCACCTATTTCTTTGGTTCTGCTGTCAACGAAGCAAACCGATGGTTCCAGATTCCTTGGACCAATATTGCTTTCCAGCCTTCAGATGTTGCTAAGATGGCCTTAATTGCCACTTTGGCTTCTTTATTGGCTAAAAGGCAGCGAAATATTGCAGATTTCAAGCAGTCCTTGATTCCCATGATTTTGGTGGTAGGCTTGATCTGTCTGTTGATTGGTTTGGCCAATATGTCCACAGCAATCTTGTTATTTTCTACCTGTTTGTTGCTGATGTTTATCGGAAGGGTACCATTGAAGCAAATTTCACTCTTGTTGCTAGTAGGAGGTATTGCTCTTTCATCGGCTATGATGCTGGGTCAGCGTGGTGGTACTTTCCAATCCAGGATAGCATCATTTACTAATAAGGAAGAAATTCCTTATCAGGCAGAGCATTCCTTCATCGCCATTTCAACTGGAGGATTGACAGGAAAAGGTCCTGGTAAATCAGAGCAGCGCAATACTTTACCTCACCCTTACTCTGATTTCATTTATTCCATCATTGTGGAAGAATACGGAATGATTGGGGGAGTGGGCGTGCTGTTTTTATACCTGGCATTGCTATATCGTGGTATGCGTATCGTAGTATCATCCACCAAACCATTTGGGGGATTGCTTTCTGCGGGCTTGAGCTTTGCATTGGTCTTACAGGCCATGGTCAATATGGCAGTAGCGGTAGGTTTAGGGCCAATTACAGGCTTGCCTTTGCCATTATTAAGTATGGGGGGGACATCCTTGTTTCTAACAGGATTTTCAATAGGAATTATTCTCAGTGTAAGCCGAGGCGATCATGATGATCAACTCGATGCAGCACCTGATCAAAATAAACGAAGAAGAGCATTTCAAGCTGCCTAATGAAGCAAGCAAAAGGAACATATCGCATCATGATTAGCGGAGGAGGTACTGGAGGGCACATCTATCCCGCTATTGCCATAGCGAATACCTGGAAAGAACGCTTTCCAAGTACAGAGTTCCTTTTTGTCGGTGCTGAGGGAAAGATGGAAATGGAAAAAGTACCTGAAGCGGGATATAGGATTGAGGGGTTGAAAGTAGCAGGATTGCAGCGCAGCTTGAGCTTAAGCAATTTAAGCTTGCCATTCAAACTGTTCAATAGCTTGAAAAAAGCAGGTCAATTGATTCAGGAGTTCAAGCCAGATGCGGTTGTCGGTGTAGGGGGATATGCGAGTGCCCCAGTTTTGTATATGGCACAGCGCAAAAAGATTCCAACACTTATTCAAGAGCAAAACTCCTATGCTGGACTAACTAACAAGCTGTTAGCTAAAAAAGCGCATAAAATCTGCGTAGCCTACCCAAATATGGAGCAATTTTTTCCAAAAGAAAAACTGGTCTTCACTGGGAATCCTGTTAGAAAAGATATCCTAAATCTAGAAGGTAAAAAGGAATTGGGCTTAGAAAAGTTTGGTTTGAGTGCCGATAGAAAAACTATTCTTGTCATTGGTGGAAGTTTAGGCGCCCGCACAATCAATCAAGCGATGTTGGCAGATATGCAAGCGCTGGAGCATGCCGGCTATCAGGTTTTATGGCAGACGGGGAAGTTTTACTTCGAAGATATGCGCAAGCAAGTGCAAGCTGCTCAACTGAAACACATCCATCCGATGCAGTTTTTGAAAGAGATGGATTTGGCTTATGCAGCTGCCGATTTGATAGTATCAAGAGCAGGTGCTTTATCTGTTTCAGAATTGAGTTTGGTAGGGAAAGCAGTGGTCTTTATCCCTTCACCTAATGTAGCGGAAGACCATCAAACTAAAAATGCGATGGCTTTTGTACAGGCTCATGCAGCTGTCTTATTGAAGGATGCAGAAGCTGTTGGCAATTTGAAAAAAACGATTGATCAAATCCTTGAAAATCCTGCTCAAGTAGCGGATCTAGGTAAAAATATTCAAACGCTGGCGAAGCCGTCAGCTGCAGAAGAAATCATTGAGGCATTGGAATCCATTATTAAATGAACGTACAAGGCATCCATAGAGTCCATTTCTTAGGTATCGGTGGTATCGGTATGAGCGCCATTGCCCGATGGTTTAACCATTTGGGAAAGGTAGTGACCGGCTATGATCGTACGCCTTCTGCCTTGACGGATGCATTGGAATCAGAGGGTATCGCTATCAGTTTTGAAGATTCAGAAGCAGCTATTCCTATGGCTATCAGAGATAGTAAAGAATCCTGCTTGATTGTGTGGACTCCAGCCATTCCAAAAAATGCTGTCCAGTTGAATTATTTTCTTTCAAAAGGATATGCTGTGCACAAGCGTGCAGAGGTACTTGGGTTTATTACTACAGGTATTCCAACTGTTGCAGTGGCAGGTACTCATGGCAAAACGACTACTTCATCCATGGTGGCTCATTTGCTAAAAGTGGGAGGAGTGAACATGTCTGCATTCCTGGGAGGTTTGACCCAAAATTATCAGAGTAATCTGATTCTACCAGATCAAGACCTGTCCGAGCCTGTGGTAGTTGTGGAGGCAGATGAGTTTGACCGTTCCTTCCTTTCTCTTCATCCAAATACTGCGGTGTTGACAAGCGTGGATCCAGACCATTTGGATATCTATGGTGATGGCCAGGAAATGCTTCAGGGATTTAAATCTTTTGTGTCATTGATTCCTGCGAGCGGGAAATTATATATCAGTGAAGAGGCTTCTCGTAAGTTGCCTTTAGAAGGTCTCCAAGTACAGGATATTCGAGTATATGGACTTGGAAAAGCAGGGTATGCGGCAAGCAACATCAAGCCTTTGGCGGGATCTTTTGTGTTTGATTATAGCAATCCTCGGATTGAGATGAAGGGCTTGGAGTTGCATATGCCAGGTTACCACAACGTGGAAAATGCAGTGGCTGCTATTTCCATCGCCTTGGATTTTGGGATTTCTGAGAAAGCTGTAAGAGAGGGGATTGATAGTTTCAGAGGAGTCAAGAGAAGATTTGAAATCTTGGTTCAGAAAGAAAATCAAGTATTTATAGATGATTATGCACACCATCCGGAGGAAATCAAAGCTTTCCTCGGTTCGGTGAAGGCCATGTATCCTCAGCACAAGTTGACAGCTGTATTTCAGCCGCACTTATATTCACGTACGCGTGATTTTGCCAAGGACTTTTCCAAAAGTCTTTCTTTGGCGGACCATGTGGTCTTGTTGGATATCTATCCTGCAAGAGAACTTCCTATGGAAGGGGTGACGTCAGCTATGTTGTTGGATGATATTTTGTCTCAGGAGAAAACCTTACAAACGAAGGAAAATCTAATTCCATACTTGGAGCAGCATAGACCGGAAGTATTGGTGACGATTGGGGCAGGGGACATTGATCGATTAGTGGAGTCTTTAACCAAATTTATGCAAGAGGGATGAGCACGGGCATGAAAAAAATATTGGTTTTTGCTTTTGCAGCTAGTGTACTAGTCGCTTCCATTGCTTTGGTAGAAAAGAAAGAGTCCCGAAAGAAGTTGGCAGGCTTGGAAATTAATATTCAGGGGGTGAGTGATGTCTATTTTGTGGATGATGAAGAGATTAGAGATTTGGTCTTGGGTGAATTCCCTAATTTGAGATCTGGTCTTGCCATGCAAGAGGTGAGTTTGTATGCCATAGAGAAGAAGGTTTCTAGTCATCCTTTTGTGAAGAATGCAGAGGTATTTACAGACGTCAAGGGCAATGTAACTATTGACATCCAACAGCATGTGCCGATTGCAAGAATTGTAAAACCTATGGAGGCGGATGCTTACATCTCTGATGAGGGATTGATATTGCCAACATCCTCTAAACATACTACACGGGTGCTCTTATTGTCTGGAAAATTTGCCGAGCAGTTGACCCAAGAGGAGAATCTGCTAGAGTCGTATCCTCAAATCATGGACTTGGTTTATTTCATCCATGGGGATGATTTCTGGAGAGCGCAGATTCCTGAGATTGAGTTAGTCAAAGAAAAAGATATACGCTTATACCAGCAAGTAGGACATCAAGTGATTGAATTTGGTGATGCCAATGATTTGGAGGAGAAGTTCCATAAAATCACGCTGCTTTATGAGCAAATTCTTCCCAAAAAAGGCTGGGATGCCTACAACAAAGTGAATGTGAAATTTAAGAATCAGATAGTTTGTGAGTAAATATTGATGCTATGGAAAATGATAAATTTATAGTTGGTTTAGACATCGGAACTACCAAGATATGCGCCGTGGTAGGCCGAAAGAATGAGTTTGGCAAGCTAGAAGTCTTGGGTATGGGCAAGGCTGTTTCCGATGGAGTAATCCGCGGGATAGTGACCAATATTGACAAAACTGTAAATGCTATTCAAAAGGCTGTTGCAGATGCGAGCGATATGGCGGAAGTCGATATCGGTAACGTGATCGTAGGGATTGCGGGACAGCATATCAAGAGCACCATTCACCATGGCAGCATTATCCGTGCAAACTACGATGAGGAAATCACTGTAGAGGACGTGCATCGTCTTTCCAGCGATATGGAAAATATCGTCGTACCTCCGGGCAATAGCATCATCCATGTCATGCCTCAGGATTATACTGTGGACTACGAACCAGGTATCAAAGATCCTGTTGGAATGTCTGGGTCCCGATTGGAGGCTGATTTTCACATTATCACTGCACAAACTACCGCTATCAATAATATCAACAGATGCGTCAGAAGAGCTGATTTGTATTCTAAAGAATTGATTTTAGAACCATTAGCAAGCTCCTTAGCTGTCCTAAGCGATTTGGATAAGGAGGCAGGCGTATGTTTGGTCGATATAGGAGGCGGAACTACTGATATCGCTATTTTCCATGATGGCATTATCCGCCATACAGCTGTGATTCCTTTGGGAGGGAATATCATTACTACGGATATCAAAGAAGGCTGCATGGTTTTACATAATCAGGCGGAATTATTGAAAACCAAATTTGGTAGGGCTATCCCTGAGGAAGCTAATCCAAATGAGATTGTTTCCATCCCAGGTTTGCGCAATAGACCACCAAAAGAGATCTCTATAAAAAATCTGGCTAGCATCATCCAGGCTCGTATGGAAGAGATTATTGAATACGTACAAAGTGAGCTTGTAGCAAGTGGATACTACAAAAAATTGGCCGGAGGTATTGTATTGACTGGAGGAGGTTCTCAATTGCAGGGAGTAGCCCAGCTTTTCGAATACTTGACAGGCTTAGATACCCGTATTGGTTATCCAAATGAGCACTTAGGTAAGTGCAAGGTAGAAGAAATCAAGAGTCCAATGTATGCGACTTCAGTTGGATTGGTACTTGCTGGATTCAAATCATTTGATGACAGAGAAGATTACTACAAGCAAAAGAAAGAC
The DNA here is from genome assembly GCF_054166905.1 of Mongoliitalea sp. Lineage (NCBI taxonomy): Bacteria > Pseudomonadati > Bacteroidota > Cytophagia > Cytophagales > Cyclobacteriaceae > Mongoliitalea > Mongoliitalea sp. The sequence continues at coordinate 44,697 of NZ_JBSZCK010000034.1, forward strand.
GAAGATAAACGTACGAATCAACCAACAAATAAAAAGTCGGCGATTACTGCCCAATCAAGCGGTAATATCCTTTTGACCATCAAGAATAAATTGAAAGACATTATTATCAGCGATATACCTGATAATAGTTACTAGGGCTTATCATATTGGGGGAGATGCTTAGCACTGCTTTTCATTTCCCTTTACTTCACCAAAGTAGAAAAAAGCAAAACCATATAATTCACCAACAAACACCATTAAATGTCAGATAACATGAAAGATTACAAATTCGATCTTCCTAAAAATCACAAATCAATTATCAAGGTAATTGGCGTAGGAGGAGGTGGTTCCAATGCTGTGAACCACATGTACAACCAAGGTATCAAGGATGTGGAATTCGTTGTAGTAAACACCGATGCACAGGCCTTGAAAAGTAGCCCTGTTCCATTGAGACTTCAGCTTGGAGCCAATCTAACCGAAGGTTTGGGTGCAGGAGCGAATCCTGAAAAAGGTAAAAACGCTGCATTAGAAAGCAAGGAAGATATCCGAGAGTTGCTTTCCGACAATACTAAGATGGTTTTCATCACCGCTGGTATGGGAGGAGGCACAGGTACGGGTGCTGCTCCAGTCATTGCTAAAATTGCTAAGGATATGGATATCCTGACGGTAGGCATTGTGACTGCGCCTTTTATGTTTGAAGGAAGGAAAAAGATGATCGCTGCACAGCAGGGAATCGAGTCTCTTCGCGAAAACTGCGATACTGTTTTGGTTATTTTGAACGATAAATTGAGAGAGATCTACGGAAATCTTGCCATCCGTTCAGCATTTGCGAAAGCTGATAATGTTTTGACCACTGCAGCTAAATCTATTGCCGAAATCATCACCATCCATCAGGATGTAAACGTGGATTTCGAAGATGTGAAAACAGTTATGAAAGATGCAGGTGCCGCTGTGATGGGGTCTGCAACTGAGGAAGGTGAAGGCCGTGCCATCCGTTCTGCTGAAAAAGCTATCGCTTCTCCTTTATTGAACAATGTGGACATCAAAGGAGCGCAAAAGATTTTGCTTTCCATTATGTCCGGTGAGGAAGATGAACTTTCTATGGACGAATTGAGCGAAATCACGGAATATATTCAGGAAAGAGCCGGTGATGAGGCAGAAGTAATCTTTGGTCAGGGTATCGATCAAGATTTGGGCAAAGCCATCCGAGTAACTGTTATCGCAACAGGTTTTGAGATGGATAAGCTTACCACAGCCTCTCCTTCTAAAGCTTCCCAGCCTGTAGTAGAAGATGAAAAGCCTGTTGCTGTCCAAAAGCCCGAAAGCTTTAAAGTGATTGATTTGGAGTCTGGAAAAGCGAAAGAAGTAGAGGAGGAAATCCCTGCGGTAGGCCAAATGATGACTTTGACTTTTGAAAAACCCATTTTTCAAGTAGCCAATGAGGAGAAAAAAGAAGAGGAACCTGTTCGTAAGGAAGAGATTGAAGAGGAGGAAGTAAATACTCCTAGTTACGAATTTACTGAGCCGGAAAAGATCATTATCGAATTGGATCAGCCAAAAGCCAAGCCTTCTTATGAATTTGAGGCTAAGCCGAGTTATGAGTCGCAGCCAAAGGTAGAAGCAAAAATCAGAGAAGAGGAGTCCAAGCCAGCTTATGGCAATGATTACTATGAGGAAATGAAGAAGAAGGCAATTCAGCGCGCTCACGATCGATTTGAAAAGTTGAAAAGCTTAAAAAATTATGGTCAGAATCCTGAAGAGTACAAGGAAAGTTTGGAGACTCCTGCATACGTACGTAAGCAAGTGAAGCTATCAGATGTACAACATTCTTCTGAAAGACATGTATCCAGATTTAATCTGAGCGATGATAATGAGATCTTGAGAAACAATAAGTTTCTTCACGATAATGTTGATTGATTAAAAATCAATCAACATTTCCGCTTGGGACTGAAGTAATTCCATGTACAGCCTGTTGGTGAGCAGGTTATCTGACATATTTTCCTCAATCTTAGCTAGCTTTGGTTTGAGGGCAAGTACATGCATCCCCAAGTAGTGGAAGATGTCGGTGAGGTGGCTCAATGCGATGCCACCCCCGCCAACTCCAGAGGACAATCCCACCAAAGCACATTTTTTATCCCGGAAATGGTTCGGGTAATTCATACCATCAATAAAGGTCTTTAATACACCTGGAAAAGAACCATTGTATTCGGGGACGATAAATACAAATTTTGCACCTTCTTTCACCCGATCGTGAAAGGCGTTAAAAGCAGGATTTTTGCCATTATTATGGTACAGGGCCGAAAAAGCAAAATCGTGCGGCAGGTCATTTAACTCCAGAATTTCAGAGGACTCTCCCAGTTTTTGAAGAATATTTTGATATATCAATGCCAACTGCCTAGATAGTGGGTGAGGGCGATTGGTACCTACGATGATTTTGATGCTAGATTTTTCCATAGGATGAATACAAAGAAACTTCCAAAATGGTTTAAACATAAATGATTTTCTTATTTTGGGAAAAAATACAGAATATGAGAACTGAAGCCCAAATAGACTACACCGAACAAATCAATCACGCAGCTAACCATATTCAGGGGATTCATCCTGATACTATTGAGATAGGAATTATTTTAGGTACTGGATTAGGTCAATTGATACAGAATATTGAAGTCGAGCATGAAATCCCCTATGAAAAAATCCCCTTTTTTCCAGTATCAACTGTAGAAAGTCATAAGGGAAGACTTGTCATTGGTCGTTTATCGGGGAAGAAAGTCTTAGCCATGCAAGGAAGGTTTCATTATTACGAAGGCTACTCTATGAAAGAAGTAACCTTTCCTGTGCGAGTGATGAAAATGTTGGGTGTAAAAACCTTGATTGTGTCCAATGCTGCGGGTGGATTACATCCCGATTACAAGATTGGGGATTTGATGATTTTGAATGATCATATCGATTTATTTCCTGAAAATCCATTGAGAGGGAAGAATTTGGATGCATTTGGTGTCCGCTTCCCTGATATGAGCGAACCATATAGCCATCGATTGATTGAATTAGCCAAGCAAATTGCCCAAAAGGAAAGCATTCATGTCAATGAAGGAGTTTATGCAGCCGTACAAGGACCTAATTTGGAGACAAAAGCAGAATACAGGTATCTTCGAACCATTGGTGCAGACGCTGTTGGGATGAGTACCATTCCCGAAGTAATTGTTGGTCGACACATGGATTTGGAAATCTTTGCAGTTTCTGCGATTACGGATTTATGCTCTCCAGGTAACATCAAGAAAGTTTCCATCGCAGAAGTTTTAGCCGCCGCTGCCATTGCTGAGCCGAAAATGTCCACGGTTATTAGGGAATTGGTAGGGGCTTTGTAGGTGGTAGTGATAGACAGTACTTTCTTTGTACCAAGTACTAAGTACCAAGTACCAAGTAGGGATTCAGGTAGAAAAAAACATGAATAGTAAGCCTACTACTAATCGAACCGTCAACAGTTGACCGTGGACAGTGGACTTTATTCACTAATCACTTAATCAACTAATCACTAGTATTGTACCAAGTACTAAGTACCATGTACCAAGTACCAAGTAGGGATTCAGGTAATAAAAAAGAATAATCGTGTTTCAACCACAATCGAGCTGTCGACAGTTGACCGTGGACAGTGGACCCTTATTCACTGATCACTTAATCAACTAATCACTATATTGTACCAAGTACTAAGTACCAAGTACCAAGTAGGGATTCAGGTAATAAAAAAGAACAATCGTGTTTCAACCACAATAGAGCTGTCAACAGTTGACCGTGGACAGTGGACCCTTATTCACTAATCACTTAATCAACTAATCACTACTCACTATTAAACTACTCACTATGTCCACTACACCCACCTATCTAGAACAAGCCCAGCAAGCGGCTGCATACATCCGATCTGTGACCTCAGGGGAGGCAGATACTTTGGTGATTTTGGGATCTGGATTAGGCGGTTTTGTGGAGGAGTTGGTTGATGCACAGGTGATTTCTTATGCCTCCATTCCTTTTTTTCCTACGTCAACCGTTGAAGGGCATTCTGGGGAGCTTTTATTGGGGAAAGTTGAAGGTAAACTAGTTTGGGTGATGAGTGGGCGCTTTCATTATTATGAAGGCTATGGATTGGAAGAAACGGTATTTCCATTGCGTGTATTGAGTCTGCTGGGCTTGAAGCGTTTGATTGTATCCAATGCAGCCGGAGGTCTTAATCCTGAGTTTAATGCAGGAGATTTGATGTTGATCACGGATCATATCGATAAATTTCCCTCCAATACCTTGCGTGGAAAAGAGGCGATGGATTTTGGTATTCGTTTTCCCGACATGAGTGAACCATATAGTCAATCATGGATAGCTCAGGCAAAAAGCGAAGCATTACGATTGGGGATTTCACTCAGAGAAGGGACATATGTGGGTGTGACAGGTCCAAGTTTGGAGACCAAAGCAGAGATCAACTACTACAGAATCCTAGGTGGTGATGCTGTGGGAATGAGCACTGTTCCTGAAGTCATAGCAGCTAATCAGATGGGTATGAGTGTTCTTGGTTTGTCAGTCATTACCAATGAGTGTATTCCCAAAAATCAGCAATCTTTTTCCCATGATTCGGTAGTTGAGGTGGCAAAATCGGCAGGAGGGAAGATGCAGAAACTTGTTTGTCAACTTATAACTTCTTAATGTTTGGTTGTTTTTTCAAGCAACTTTTGGAGAAAATTAGTTGGAGTGATAGGCTATTTTCCTCTTAAAAACTTTCATCAGTTGTTGGTTGATAAACTCTCGTTTTTCAATCCAGTTGCCGAAATCGTCATATAGGTACGAGTAGGTTTTAGTCGTTGAATCTCCTGTATGGAAGGAATTGATTTTCTTTTTAACAACGTTTCCGTATGCATCAAAGTCATTCACGAAAAGACTTACTTGGTTGCCTCTTTTGGAGGATTGCCAGCTTTTTTCAGGAGTAAAAATGCTACTAATAAATTGTCAATTTTGTGATCCAATGTTTTAAACTGTCTCAAAAGTGATTGGATAAGATAGTTTTTAGTTTTTGCAATTTTTACAAAAAGTATTGTTGGTTTGTCTAATTTTTATCAAATTACATTTCGTGTTTGAACTTCGTGATTTATGAATCTTCGTTTGCTTCTTTCGTTGTTGGCTTTACTCTTACTACTATTTTCTTGTAGGAAAGAATCTAAACTTGAGTTGGTTTTAGACGATCGAGAGCAAATCAGCTATAATTATCATATTCGGCCCATTTTATCGGATAACTGTTTTGCCTGCCATGGGCCTGACGCCAATAAGCGGGAAGCAGGTCTTCGATTGGACATAGCCGAGTATGCTTATGCGGCTTTGAAAGAATATCCCAATCAGTTTGGGATTGTACCACATGACCCCATGAATTCGGTTGTTTTTCAACGGATAACTTCCTCAGATCCTGGAGAAATAATGCCTCCTCCAGAGTCCAACTTATATCTCAGTGAAGAGGATATAGCATTGATTAAGCGATGGATAGAGCAAGGAGCAATTTATGAACCACATTGGGCCTTTGAACCGCCTCAAAAATCTGCGCTTCCATCAGTGAAAAATAAGCAATGGCCTTCCAATGAAATCGATTATTTCATATTGGCGAAAATGGAAAGCAAAAAGCTTGCTCCTAACCCAGCAGCAGATCGATTGACGCTGCTAAGAAGACTGTCCTATGACATTACGGGTTTACCCTCCAGTTTGGAACTTCAAGAAAAATTCCTTTCCAATCAATCGGACTTTTCCTACGAACAATTGGTAGATGAGTTACTTAACCTGCCTTCATTTGGTGAAAAAATGGCCGTGTTCTGGATGGATATCGCTCGTTATGCAGATTCTTATGGATATCAAGACGATAATATCCGTACCCAATGGCCGTATCGTGATTGGGTGATTCATGCATTTAATAAAAATATGCCTTATGATCAGTTCATTACTTGGCAGCTGGCAGGGGATTTATTGCCAAATGCTACAAAGGAGCAGATTTTAGCGACAGCCTACAATAGAAATCATAAATACACGGAAGAGGGTGGTGTGATAGATGAGGAGTATCGAGTAGAATATGTTTTAGATAAGACCAATACGTTTACTAAGGGAATTCTAGGTTTGACTGTGGAATGTGCGCAATGCCACGACCACAAATACGATCCGATTTCCCAGAAAAATTACTTTGAGCTTTTTGCCTTTTTCAATAACACACCAGAAAAGGGCTATGAAGGTGATGTGGTACAATCTAAGCCAGCGAAAACGCCAATCCTGTGGATTGAGCGTACAGATATTGATGAATTGCTGAAATTTATCAATCATTCCGATACCAGTAGTATTATGGTTTCCGTAATGGAAGAATTGAAAGAAACACGCAAAACCTACATCCTGGATCGGGGCCTGTACGATGCGCCAAGTGAAGAAGTTTGGCCAAACACCCCCGCAGCTGTTTTTGCCTTTGATGCTTCCTTACCAGCCAATAGGTTGGGACTTGCTCAATGGACGACGGATGCGCAAAATCCATTAACAGCCCGTGTTTTTGTCAATTTGATTTGGCAGGAAATTTTTGGACAAGGAATTGTGGCTTCCACGGGTGATTTTGGTATGCAAGGTTCGCTACCTTCGCATCCGCAGCTCTTGGATTGGTTAGCGGTAGATTTTGTAGAAAATGGTTGGGATATCAAGCGACTTATCAAGCAGCTGGTCATGTCTTCCACGTATCAGCAATCTTCTGTCATAGATTCTAAGAAATATGCGGTAGATCCAGGGAATACGTATTTGGCACGAGCACCCCGATTACGGTTGACCGCAGAAAGTATTCGGGATATGATTTTGGCGAGTTCAGGATTATTGCACTCTGAGGTTGGCGGTCCTAGTGTCAAGCCCTATCAGCCAGCCGGACTTTGGGAAGCTGCGAGCTCGGGTAGAGGAGAATTGCGTACCTACAAGCAAGCAACTGGCAATCAGCTCTACAGAAGAGGCTTGTACACCTTTATTAAATTGACGGTTCCCCCTCCCATGCCTATTATTTTTGATGGGAGCAATCGGGATGTCTGTGAGGTAAGCAGAAGTCGCACTAATACACCTTTACAGGCATTGGTCATGCTCAATGACCCCTTGGTTTTGGAGGCATCTAGGTATTTAGCTGCCCAACTTATGAAGGATGGAAAGGAGACATCTCAGATGATCACCACTTCCTTTATGCGTATTTTGGGACGAAAGCCTAACCGACAGGAACTGCAGATTCTTTCATTCTATTATCAAGATGAAATGGATCGTTTTAGCAAAGAGCTATCAGCAGGAGTAACCTTGATCCACCAAGGAGCAAAGCCTTTAAATACAGAGTCAATTTCTCCAGAATTGATTGCTATGAGTCAGGTGATTACAGCCATATATAATTTAGAAGAAGCAATAACCAAAACCTAAGCACCATGGAAAAAGAACAATTGGAACATGGCCTTGGTCATAATCGACGTAAATTTCTCAGTAAAGTCAGCTTAGGTATCGGCAGTTTGGCCTTGGGTAGTTTGCTTATTCCTGATCTCTTTCGAAAGGGAACAGCGGAAGATGCGATCATGGATGCGTTACCTCATTTTGCTCCCAAAGCTAAACGAGTGATCTATCTGTTTCAAAATGGAGCCCCTTCCCAGTTAGAGTCTTTTGATTACAAGCCTTTGCTCAATAAACAATTCGGTATGGAACTTCCGGATTCTATTCGTAAGGGACAGCGATTGACAGGGATGACTTCTGGACAGGCTTCTTTTCCCTTGGTCGGTTCTCACTATGGTTTCCAACAATATGGGGAAGCCAGAGCTTGGATTTCGAATTTGTTTCCCTACACGGCGAAAGTGGTAGATGATATCTGCATTGTCAAGTCCATGTATACAGAGGCGATCAATCATGACCCTGCATTGACTTTTTTCCAAACAGGAGCGCAGGTAGGCAATCGTCCGAGTATGGGATCTTGGTTGAGTTATGGATTAGGGAGTGAAAACAATAACTTACCGGCTTTTTGTGTACTTCTAAGTAAAGGAAAGGGGAATGGACAAGGAGTATATTCTAAGCTTTGGACCAATGGCTTTTTGGACTCGGTTCATCAAGGGGTACAATTTTCTGCCAGTGAAGACCCTGTCTTATACCTCAATGACCCAAAAGGTATGAGAAGAGAAGACCGCAGAAGGATGTTGGATAAGTTAGCCCAACTTAATCAATTGAATTACCAAGCCTTCGGAGATCCTGAAATTACTGCTAAAATACAGCAATATGAAATGGCATTCCGCATGCAAACAGCTGTACCAGAGGTGACCGATATTTCTAAGGAGCCTGACAGCATCATCAAAATGTACGGGCCGGATTGTTTGGTTCCAGGAACCTATGCCGCCAACTGCCTATTAGCAAGAAAGCTATCGGAAAGTGGTGTTCGATTTGTCCAACTCTATCATCAAGGCTGGGATCAGCATGACAATCTCCCCTCTGAAATGGCCAAACAAGCGAAGGACGTGGATCAGGCTTCGGCTGCTTTGATTCAGGATCTCAAGCAGCGAGGATTATTAGACGAGACATTGGTGATTTGGGGAGGTGAATTCGGACGCACCAATTATTGTCAAGGGAAAATTCAAGTGGACAATTACGGAAGGGATCATCATCCCAAGGCTTTTTCTATTTGGATGGCCGGTGGTGGTGTGAAGCCAGGAATTGTCTATGGTGAAACCGATGAATTTGGATACAATATTGTGGAAAACCCGGTGCATGTACATGATTTTCATGCCACTATCCTGCATTTGATGGGAGTAGACCATGAGCGACTGACGTATAAGCATTTGGGGAGAAGATATAGGCTGACGGATGTACATGGGCATGTAGTGAAAGATTTGTTGGTCTAATATGCAAGTTCACCGTACCCATTCTTTGTTTATTTCTATCCTTCAGTATGTACTGATTGCTTTGCATGGGCTTTGTTTGGCTATTGCCATCGGCCATGCATACTTGGAAGTGCCTTTACTTCTGGAGGTTTTTGGTAGAGCGCATCCTTTGATCTTACACTTTCCTATTGTCTTATTGCTCTTATTAGTGGTATTATTATGGAACCCGAAGACTTTTGCCTTTCAAAATCAAATTCTTGCTCAGGTGTTGTTTTTGCTGACGCTCTGTATGACAGGTTTGACCGTATTGGCGGGGCTTTTTTTGGCAGCAGAATCAGGATACAATGCAGAGGAGTTTTTTGCCCATCAATGGCTTAGTATGGGTGTTTTTTGGATAGCAAGTAGTTGGTATTGGGCCTGGAGTAGGGGTAATCACTTCATTTCCCGACTTGGATCGCTCGGCACGGTAGTTTTGACTTTGCTTGCAGGGCACTTGGGAGCTTCGATGACTCATGGAGAGGATTTTTTATGGGCACCATTCCAGCAAAAAGCGGCTTCTGTTACCGTGAAATTAGAAGAGGCGATGGCATTTGACCATGTAATTCTTCCGATTTTGGAACAAAAATGTGTTTCCTGTCATAAAGCCTCCAAACAAAAAGGCGAATTGCGCCTTGACGGTGCTGCATATGTAGTAGCTGGAGGAAAGAATGGTCCCGTTTTGAATGCTGATAATCCCGGATTATCTCCTCTTTTACAACGGATATTGCTGCCCTTGGAACATGAGGAACACATGCCCCCCAAAGGCAAAGTGCAATTAACTCCCAACGAATTGGAATTGATTCGAGCGTGGGTTGAGGAAAGAGCACCTATGGAAAAATCTATGTTGAGCTTGGAGGACACGGGCATTTTTTTTCAATTAGCTAAGCAGACCTTTCTTTCAAATACGGGAGAGACTTATTCTTTTCCATTTGCACCCGCAGCAACTATTGCCAAGTTGAGTAATGATTTCCGGGTTATTCAATCCATTCATCCTGGTTCACCAGCGCTTCAGGTGAGTTTTTTTGGCAAAGGTAATTTCAAATCTGAGCAGCTGGATGAATTAGGTGCTATTCGCGAGCAAGTTGTCACATTGAACCTTTCGAATATGCCCTTGATGGAAGAGGATCTTCAAAAACTCCGTCAGTTTATCAATTTAGAAAAGCTTTTTTTGAATGGTACGGGTATTCGAGGAACGCACATAGATGCGTTGACAGGCTTGAAATCATTAAAAACACTTTCATTGACCGGAAATTTACTGGAGGCTACAGCTTTTGAAAAATTAGGGAAGTTGTCACAAGTTGATGCATTCTATCTTTGGAATACGGGAATAAATGAGGTTCAGACAGCTAAACTCTCTTCTGCCTTGCCTCTTTCAACGATTGATCTTGGTCACAGAGATGATGGACGGCTCTATCAATTGAATGCACCGATGATTCAAGCGGAGTCTGGTATTTTCCAAGAACAGGTAGAAGTAAGTATTAAGCATCCCATCAGTGGTGTGGGAATATTTTACACCTTGAATAATACAGCACCCGATAGTAGCAATTATCAACTCTATACAAGTCCACTTACCATCAGCAAAAATGCTCATCTTCGTGTGCGTGCTTTTGCTGATGGTTGGCTGGGCAGTGAGGAGGCTGAAGCTGTCTTTTTCAAAGCAGGAATTAAGCCTCAGAAGTATCAGTTGACATTTCCTCCTCATAATTCCTACAAGGGGAATGGAGTTGAAACCTTGTTTGATTTGGAAAAAGGTGATGAAGATTTTGCTTCCGGCAAGTGGTTGGGTTTTCAGAACACAGATGCTGAACTTATACTCGATTTGGAGCCAGGAAAAATTCCTCATACCATTGCGTTTAGCTTATTGAGTGCAGTATCCTCTTATATTTTTCCACCACTTACCGTGGAAATCTGGTCCAAAGGGACAGGAGATACATGGGTACTGCTTCACCGAGATAAACCTGAGCAACCGATCACTAATCAAGAACGAAAGCAATTGCTATTGGAGTATTCCTTGCCATCTAATGGAATCACTCAGATCAAAGCGATCTTAAAACCCGTGAATTCTCTTCCCGCATGGCATCCCGGAGCCGGTCAGCGAGGTTGGGTATTTTTGGATGAGGTATTGGTGAATTAGCGAGGCTTGTTAAAGGCAATTAGAGTTTTTCAAATTCAACGATGTATTCGGAGGGACATTTACCCATATCCGGGTATTTGTAAAAAAGCCTCGGCCTTATCCAAGCTTGAGTCTCTTGTTTTTCCTGTTTTGTGCGGGTGTACTTTAGTTCAAAATTAAGTCGTTGAAATTTAATGGATTAAGTCGATTGATTTTGTGTTTTTGGGTGTCTCGGAGTATTTTTAGTTTATGTTTGTGAGACGTAAAAGGAATTCTAGCGGTAGCTTTAGTGTACAGATTATCCAAAAAGTGGGCTGAATCAATAAAGTTGTCAAGTCTTTAGGCAGTTCTTTTGATGAATCAGAGATTGTTATCCTTGAAAATCATCGATTATCTTGCCAGATTCAAGAACAAGGAAAACAGCGTTTATTCCATCTATCGGCATATGGATAAGATTCATAGAAATTATAAAGATAGGATTGAACCGTTGATATTTAGACACTTCAAGAAGGTTTTAGGAGGGAATATCGGCCTTATTTTTATCATAATAAGACCTTTTTTTCAATGAGAATACCTCCATTAATGATACCTCATGTTGTATTAAGTAAGTTTTTTAGGGGAAATGAATATTAAAAAAAGTCCAGTCACGCAATTCACTCAAATTTTCAAGGAAGTTAGGATAGGGATTGAGATTTTTGTAGTGCAAATTTTATTCAGCCTATGGAGGTAATGTTAACGTATTTTTTATATTTTTTTCATACGATCTTTTTCTCCCTCTCCTCTAGTTGATCAGGGGTTATTTATTTAAGTTCATTTTTTTCGAGTAAAGAAAAGACTTCTTTCACCTCAAATGTCATGTTTAATCATTTTTCTATTTTATGATATAATTGAATCATAGAAGTTGACGACATTTATCAAGAATTTGGACTAAAGCGACCTGTCAAGGCGTAAAAAATGCTCAAATCATTTGCATGAATTCCAGCACAAAAAGGAAACTCAAACCCGTTTTGTGTGAATTTTGTATGAAGTAAAAAAATAAGGACTTAGAAATTTCTTTCTAAGCCCTTGATTTTCAGGGCTCCCCCTCTAGGGCTTGAACCTAGGACCCCATGATTAACAGTCATGTGCTCTAACCAACTGAGCTAAGGAGGAGTTTGTATGTGTTACCGTTTAAGGTGATGCAAAAGTAATAGGCTCATCTGTTCTATGCAAGTACTCACCCTAAAAAAATATGAAAATTCACGCCTTTTCAGTTTTTTCAATTCACAATCAGTCACTTATTTTTTGCTGGGAAAGGAGTTTGTTGTAGATATAGGTCACACCCAAAACCATCAATCCCGCAATCACTGCCAACAACACATTGTAAAATGGAGGGGCAGAAAGTGTCAAGCGGAGAAAAATGGTCGCCAAGGCAAAGGAAGAATACCGGAATAAGTTATAATACTTCGTTGTATACCGCAGTGAAAAGAGCAAGATAAACACATCCGTGAAAATTAAGAGCGTGTAAAAAAGCTTGATGCTGTAGATAAACTGATGGGTTTGGTATGCAGACACTACATCATACACTCCGAGGAATATAAAGGTGATGGTTAGATAGATAGAAATCAATTTTTTGATAGCAACAAAACTGATTTGCTCCTCATAGTTTTGAGTGATGCGAAAATGCCGCTGTGCTCGGTAAAACAAGCCCGTAATCAGGAATATCAAAATAGCCCCAAAGGCATCCGATATAATCGGCAACAACTCCATAGCAAAACCCAGTTCCCAATTCATTTCTCCTAAGTAATGCCCAAATTCCTTAAACGCATCCCGCAATAATAACAAGGAGATGATTTCAAATTGCTTGCCTACAGCATCAGCTACTGATTTTGGAAAGAGGAATATCAGCCCCAAAACCTCAAAAATCAACAGCACATTGAAGGCGAGTTCGATTGCGAAAAAAGGCGAAATCTGAATGAATGCCGGAAGTAAATTCAGATAAGAAAATAAACCTAATAATAAGCCCATAAGAAAAAAAGCAACTACAATGTTGCTGATAATCTTGGTCACACGGTCAGACTCCCAATGCTCATCCAACAGGTCAAAAGCCCGTATCTGCCATCCAAAAAAGGTTCGAATCATTGCTGTGATTTTTAATGATTGTAGTATAAGCTACGAATGAAGGAAATGTTTTGGAATTCCTTGTTGACTTTTCTCACACAAAGGATTAATAGTTGTTAAAAAAACTAAGATTCCTAGCCAAATTGCATTATTTTTGACCAGTGACCGTAGAGTCTTTGATCTAAGTATCCATGAAAAAATCAGTAAAAATCTTTTTAATCGTCATTACGGTTCCTGTGCTATTGCTCATGCTTGGCATTGGGGTGATCGCTTGGAAGCAAGAGGCACTTACACAGCAGGCAATTCAACAAATCAACCAATCCTTGAAAGGAGAGTTGGTGCTTTCAAAATCCCGAATTTCTCCTTTTGCCAATTTTCCCTATATCTCCATAGATCTTCAAGGATTGAAGTTTTATGATGAAAAAGACTTACAAGATACACCCATATACGAAGTTCAGGATTTGTATGTGGGTTTTTCTTTATGGGATATTTTGACAGGAAGCTATGAAGTCAAGAGTGTAAAAATTAAAGGAGGTTTTTTGCACTTGATAAAAAATGAGGCAGGGGAAATCAATTTACTAACAGCCAAAAATATGGTGGGAGATGGGGAGTCAGAAGGTGAGTCCTTGGATTTTGCCCTGCAATCCATCAAAATAGATTCCTTTGACCTGTCATTTTTTGATGAGCAAGCGGGCTTGCGATACACTGCGCATATCAAAGAAATTCAGACAATGGTGAGTTCGTTGGATGCGCTAATAGACTTAAGGATGGTCGGAGAACTGACCTTTGATTTGGATAAGCAAGATAAGCCAACCTTTTTTTCAAATAAAAATATTCGTCTAAACCTTGATCTTACCTATGATGGGGATCGGGGCTTTTTGGATCTGAGTCCATCTAGTGTGTGGTTAGAAGAATCACTTTTTGCGGCTTCCGGAAACATTCAGGATCTGTTGGATGCCCCGCAATTGGACCTAAAAATTGAAGGACAAAAGCCGGATTTCAATTTATTTGCAGCCTTTCTTCCGAATGAAGTAGCCGCTGCGTTGAACGAATATCAAAACCAAGGAGAGATTTTCTTCATTGGGACCATTAGAGGAAGTATTGCCGATGGAGCCTCTCCTGCAATTGCGATTGAGTTTGGTTGTGACAATGCATATTTTCTTCGTGCGGATAATCAACGGAGAGTTGAAGATTTGAGATTTGTAGGCTTTTACACTAATGGATCCGAGCGTTCACTGAAAACATCGGAGTTTCGCTTACAAAATTTCAATGCCAAACCTGATAAAGGGTTTTTTCAAGCAGATTTATTGATCAGGGATTTTCTTGATCCTTACATCAAAGTCAAACTCAATGCTGACCTAGATTTGGATTTTGTGGGAGAGTTTTTTGAATTAGAAGGTTTTGAAGGCTTGAGCGGGCAGGTATTGTTGACGATGGATTTTGATGAGTTGGTGGACTTGGAGAGTTCTGCGGTAGACTTTGTCCAAATGCAAAAAAGCTTACAGTCTGAGCTTCGCTTAAAGGACCTTCGATTTGCGATCAAAGGGTACCCTTACCCCGTGGAGCAGGTGGAAGCGCACGCTATTATGGCCGATGGAAGGCTTCAGTTGAACCACTTGAACTTTACTATCAAGGATTCAGATTTCTCATTGAAAGGAAGAGTATCTGATTTTCCGGCCTTATTGCATCAGCAGGATAAAGCAATCCAAGTTTCCTTAGAGACACAATCAAAGGCCATTTTATTAGGCCAACTATCAGGAAAAGAAGAAAGCGAAAATATTAGAGATTTAAAGCTTCACCTATCCTTCCTAGCCAATGCTAAAGACTTGCTGAACTTTGAATTTCTGCCTACAGGAGTCTTTAAGGTAGAGGATTTTTATGCCAAGTTGGATAATTTTCCACATACCTTTCATGATTTTGACGCCGAGGTACATATAGATAAAGATGTATTGCAGATCAAAAAGTTTAAGGGAGAAATAGATCAGTCAAATTTCCAATTGACGGGAAAAGTCGAGAACTTCTCTAAATGGATGAAGGACTCCTTGGATGGACAGTCTATCATTCAAGTAAATCTTGCGTCCACTAAACTCCGATTAAATGACTTGTTAACTTACAATGGGGTGAACTATTTGCCCGAAAGTTGGAGGGAAGAAACCTTGAGAAATTTACAGGCATCGGGAAATATCCAATTGGACTTTCAGAAACATGCGTTTCAATCGGCTGATTTTTTCTTAGAGAATCTGACCGCTTTGTCTACCCTTCATCCTTTGAAACTGGAGGGATTTAAAGGGCGAGCACACCTCCAAGACGATTACCTGCTATTGGAGGATTTTGGGGGAAAAATGGGCGTTTCTTCTTTTGCTGTAAACATGGGTTATAACTTAGGAGAATCTCCCAATCCTAAAAAAGACTACCTACACTTGAGAGCACCCGCCTTGGACCTAGATGCCTTGATGGGCTTTCAAGGCTTTGAGGAAGACACCAATCATCAGGAAGCATTCAATGTCTTTCAGCTGCCTTTCCGGAATATGGAGTTCAAAGCGGACATACAGCGGCTCAACTACCATACGTTTTGGTTGAGCGATGTTAAGGCTTCCTTGAGGAGCCAAACAGACCATTTTGTTTATTTGGATACACTCCATTTGAAAGTGGCAAATGGGTCCTTGGGTGTCAAAGGCTATTTCAATGGGTCCAATCCAGAGGAAATCTATTTCCACAGTGAAATGCAAGCGGATAAACTGGATATGGACAAGCTGTTATTTAAGTTTGAAAACTTCGGACAAGATTACCTGATCAATGAAAATTTACATGGACTGGTAAGCGGAACCATCAAAAGTAAATTTCTGGTGTATCCCGATCTTACGCCCATTGTGGATAAATCAGAGGCAACGATGGATTTGACGGTTTACCAAGGCAGTTTGGTTAACTTCACTCCACTTGCTGCTTTATCATCCTATTTTGGAGACCGCAATTTGAATCGCGTCAGGTTTGACACCTTGACCAATACTTTTGAATTGAAGGGTGGGGTTTTACATATTCCTGCGATGAACATCAATTCCAGTTTGGGCTTTATTGAGCTTTCAGGCAGGCAAAGTTTGGACCTGAATATGGATTACTTCATCCGTGTTCCTTTGGCCATGGTAACCCAAGTGGGCTTTCGTGCACTTTTTGGAGGCAAAAATAAAAATGAGGTTGATCCAGAAAAGGAGGATGCTATTATATTTCGTGATGCAAGCAGACGAACACGTTTTGTCAACATCAATATGACAGGGACTCCAGAAGATTATAAGATCGCCCTTCGAAGGGATCAGAATCAGCGGTAAATAATTGTAGTACAAAAGCTCAAAAGCTAAAACCTCTTCTTGATTTCTTGCGTTTTTTGGCTTAAACAAAGCCAACCATGCGTAAGCGGATTTTAAAAGTCTTATTCTTTCTGCCACTTCTGTTGCTAACACTTTTTGTAACAGGGATTGCTTTGGTGTATTCCAAGCAAGATGTGCTTGTTCAGCGTGCGATTGCCCTGATGAATGAGCAATTTGATGGTAAATTAGTGCTTGAGGACTCTCACATCTCTGTTTTCACCAATTTCCCCTACATTTCAATTGATTTGCAAGGGCTTAAATTTTATGGGGATCGAGAAAAATCTACTTTACCCATCTATGAGTTTGAAGATCTCTATGTTGGTTTTAGCATTTCGGATATTCTAAGCGGTAATTACAAAGTAAAGGCAGTTAAAATTCTTTCTGGCCATATCCGACTCGTGGAGGATGCGGAAGGAGTACTTAATCTTTTGCAGGCCAAAAATTTACCAGCCTCCGAGTCTGAGTCCGGAGATGCTATTGATTTTGAGCTGAAGAAATTGTGGATTGAAAACTTACAAGTTTCTTACTACAAAATAGCGAAAGATGAATTGCTCTCGGTTGACCTCAGCGAATTAAAAACAGCTGTGAAGTCCAAAAAGGACATTTTAGACGTCTTTTTGGATGCATCTTTATACTTAGTTTTAAAAAAGGAGGGTAAGGAAGCCTTTTTTTCCGGCAAGAATTTAGCTTTGGATTTAGGCTTTACGTTTGATCAAGCTACCAAACGAATAGATTTTCGTCCTTCCAATCTCAAACTGCAAGAGTCTCTTTTAAGAGTAGATGGTTCAGCGGCGTTTTTGAAGGAGGGCTTTGATTTACAAGTGGAGTTGGAGGGTGAAAAACCTGACTTCAATCTTATAGCGGCATTTTTACCTCTGGAAACAGCTGATGCATTTAAGCGCTATCAAAATCAAGGAGATGTGTTTTTTAGAGGTTCCATCCGTGGATTGGTAGCCCAAGGAGAAAGTCCTGCGATTGCATTCGAGTTTGGTTGTGATAATGCGTTTTTTGAAAATAAGGAGTTGGAAAGAAGGGTAGAGGATCTGCGGTTTTTAGCATTCTTTACCAATGGTTCTGAGCGAAACCTCCGAACTTCCGAATTTAGATTACAAAATTTCAATGCAAAACCTGAAAGAGGGGTGTTTCAAGGGAACTTAACCGTACGTGATTTTGAAAATCCTTATGTAAAAGTGGATTTACTGGTAGACTTGGATTTGGCTTTTATTGGAGAGTTTTTTCAGATACCAGATTTGAAAGGGGTAAGCGGAGAGGTTTTGTTACGGATGGATTTTGATGAATTAGTGGATATGAATCTGTCAAATGCTAGCATCCGTCAGGCTAAGGAGAGTTTACAGTCAGAGTTGCGGATTCGTAATTTGAATCTTACCTATGCAGATTTTCCCTATCCTATCAGGGATTTGAATGCGTATGCCAAAATGGTGGACGGGACCTTGTTCTTGGATAATTTCTCTGCAAAGTTAGCAGATTCTGATTTTTCCATGAAAGCTCAGGTTTCTGATTTACCGGCAATTTTTCATCAATTGGATGTTCCTGTTAAGGTCAGCGTACAGGCAAATGCAGGGCTTATTGAGCTAGGTAAGTTTTTGTATGTAGAGGATGAAGAGAAAAGTGAGGAATTGCGTAAACTCACCTTGGACCTGGAACTTCAGGCGAATGCAATCAACCTTTTTAAATTTGATTACTTACCCCAAGGCAGGTTACATATGAAAACCTTGGATTTTGGTCTGAAGAATTACCCGCATGATTTCCGGAATTTTAGAGGAGTATTTGAAATAGACTCCCAAATGGTGGCGATCAGAAGCTTTCAGGGTAAAATAGACACCTCGGACATCTATCTGACAGGAAAGCTGGAGAATTATCCAAAATGGTTTGAGGAAGAAGAGAATGGTTTGAGTAATTTGAAGGTACGTTTTGCTTCGGATTACTTGAAGATTAAAGACTTGATGACCTATCAAGGCGTCAATTTTTTGCCAGATGCTTACAAGGAAGAATATTTTACAGACTTGCGTTTTGATGCGGATCTTCGCATGGAAAAGCGGGCTGGAAGGCAAAACTTTTACTTAGACGTAGCCAAACTCCAAGGGCAAACCAAGATTCATCCACTGAAATTTGAAGCTTTTGGCGGAAAAATGAGTTGGTCGGACCAATACATGAAGATAGACAACTTTGGGGGAACTATGGGAGAGTCAAGTTTCCGTATCACAATGGGGTACAATTTGGGGGATAGTGTCAACAGACCTTCCGCTGATAGACCTGATTTTTTTCAATTGAGAGGTCAAAAGCTTGACTTGGATGCTTTGATGGGCTTTGAAAGTATCGAAAAAGAGTCCAATCATGAGGAGGCTTTCAATATTTTCAAATTACCCTTTAGAGATTTCAAAGTGGGGGTAGAAGTTGATAGGCTTTTGTATCACGGGACATGGCTAGACAATATTAAAGCAAGGTTCCGTAGCAGTACAGACAGCATGCTGCATATAGAGCAGTTGGATTTTGCCTTGGCAGATGGGAAGTTTCGAATGAATGGCTACCTGAATGGAAGAAATCCGGATAAAATCTATTTTCATAGCAATATCCGAGTGGATCAGATTCAGGTCGATCAATTGCTTTTCAAAATGGACAATATGGGGAAGGATGTGGTATTAGCGGATAATCTGAGAGGTAAAGTTTCCGGTTCTATTGAAAGTAAGTTATTGGTGTATCCTGATTTGACTCCAATTCTAGATCAATCCGAAGCAAAGATCAATGTAAATATTTATAACGGTGAGTTGATTGATTTTGCCCCAATGCGTGCCATGGGCTCCTTCTTTGCAGATCGAAATATGAACCGGGTACGCTTTGATACCTTACAGAATAACTTTGAATTGAAGGGTGGAGTACTGACCATTCCGAGTATGCAAATCAATTCTAGCCTTGGTTTTATGGAATTATCTGGAACCCAAGCTTTGGATATGAAGATGGACTATTTGGTCCGTGTACCCTGGAGTTTGGTGACTCAAGTAGGGGCAAGGGCACTTTTTGGCGGGCGTAACCGAGATGAAGTAGATCCCGATCAAGAGGACGCAATTATAACACGAGACGCTAATCGCCGTGTTAGATTCCTGAATATACGCATGAGCGGCACACCAGATAATTTGGATGTTGGATTAGCGAGGAATAGAAATGAGAGACGAGATGCGAGAAGCGAGAGTTTAGAAATTAGAGACTAGAATGAAACTGGCGTAGACGATTGTCATTCTTAATAAAGTTGCATGAAAATGCGGATTGAATACACCGCACCCATTTGTTTTTAATGCCGAAAATCCCGACCTCGAAGAGGTCACATGTTTATAGTTAAATTATTTGCAGCTAAAGACATTCGACTCCGTTCGGAGTCGCACCTGTACCTAGACGTATTGTAACTATAAATAGTTGATCCCGCTGGGATCGGGGGTTTTGTTTAAGAATTGAAGAATTATAAAAAAAATGACAAAAAAATCAGGACTTGACAAGGTGATAAAATCTCCTTTCATTCCTAATTTTTCATTCCTAATTCTACATTCCCAACCACTGTTCACTTCCCACTGCTAACTGTTCATCCCTATTCCAATACCAGGGCTTAAAAGCCACGGCAATTGATTGGGTGTATTCCTTAGGAATTCGTTCAACTTCTGTTTCAAAATACAATTAAAATCGTGGGTTTAAACCCACAAACGAAGGTTACACCCCATTTCTCATTCTTCATTCCTAATTCTACATTCCCAACCACTGTTCACTCCTCACTACCAACTGTTCACTAAAAAAGCTGCCTAAACCTTTCAGTCTAGACAGCTTTCCAATCATTAGTAGTATTTTGAAATACTTATCTTTCGAAAACCATCACATGTGTACCAGCAAGAGAGTTGGTTCGCTCGGTGATGAATGAGTTTTCATCCACATCCATACTTAAGCGCATTAAGTTTTCGTTAATTGTTTGAATAGTTACGACCACACCATCGTTTCTAGTGAAGGCAGTCGCATTTTCATTGGTGAAAGTCCATCCACCGGAAGCTGGCCAAATGCCTCTACCATTGGTGGTGGTAAAGGTGTTTCTAGTAAAGGTAATTGTCAAACCGGCATAGGCACTAGTACGGTTTAACCCGTCTACGGTAACACCTGTCAAAGTCCAAGGTGAACTAGTCAATAAAGAAGACACTCGATCTTGGGGGGCAGGCTCCTGTGGCACAGGATCATCGTCTCCACATGCGACGAAGACAAACGGTAGAATCAAGACTAGCATCAAATGTTTGAGTCTGCTACCGAGGTTAGAAATATATTGAGAGTTGTTCATGATATTCATTTTAAAAGGTTATGAGAAGCCCCTCCTAGCCTGATGGCAGGAGGAGCTTGAAGGTTTATTATTTTTTCAATACTTTGACAGCGTAGCTTCTATTCCCTTCTTGAATTCTCACTACATACATGCCAGGTGCTAAGTTGGCAACATTTGCTCTGATTCCATCATTAGACTGCTCAAACACAATGTTGTTTACTCTACCTGTCATATCAACCATTTCAACAGAACTTACACTTTCACTTACTCCTCTAATCTGCAAGTAGGTTTCCACTGGATTAGGGAATACTGAAATCTCACGTGGTCTCTGTATTCTGTTACTATTGACAATCAAATTGATCGCTTCAGACGGTTCGCTTACGCAGTCATCAACTCGTACCGCTACAGTGTAAGAACCTTGGTTAGTAACTGTAAAGGTTTGTCCAGTTGCCCCTTCGATAGCGATTCCATTTCTGAACCACTGATTGCCTGCACTTGCACTTGAAGTTAAGACTGTATTTGCAGAGCCCTCTCCACTCAAGGTGATCGTTGGTCTCAATGGATTAATACAGAAAGTTCTAGTCACTGGAGCTGCAGGTCTGAACTCATTATTACCATCTTGAGTAGCCACGATGGTTGCTCTACCAGCAGCAAGTAGTGTTACCACATTGCCTTCTATGCTGATATTCTCTGACTCAGCAGTAAAGCTTACAGCTAGTCCAGAACTTGCAGTCGCTTCCAATTCAATTGGATTACCACCTGCCAATTGCGCAGGTATGTCAATGAATGTAATGGACTGGGCTCGAAGTTCGGTTACTATTTTTACCATGGACACGTTGTCAATAAACACTGGGTCATTACTTAAGCCCATTTCGAAACCAAGTTTCATAGCGTCATAAGTAGCTCCGACTTCAAAAGTGACTTCGAATGTCTGCATTTGAGTACCTAGGGAAACATCAGTAACTTCTATGGATCGGAATCCACCTCCATCTTCTCCAAAGTACATGCGTAGTTGTCTATCTTCTACGGTTGATCGTGCTTGGAAACGTACCCTGTAAGATTCACCGATTTCAAGTAAAGCAATTTGTGCAGGTGTGAAGATTTGGTTCAATTGAACATGCCATATTTCACCTCCAGCACCAGCGATATTTGTTATTGCTGCTTCACCGTTGGTTACGGCTACGTTTGCGCTTACTCCTGCAAAATCAGCAATGAATGGAGTCCATGAATTTAACCCATCAGCAAAGTCACCATTGATGACAAGACTTGTCGGTACTTCTGGCTCTGGCTCATCGCCTCCTTCTTTTACCATGGACACGTTGTCAATGAACACTGGGTCATTACTCAAGCCCATTTCGAATCCAAGTTTCATGGCATCATAAGTGGCTCCTACCTCAAAAGTAACTTCGAAGGTCTGCATTGCAGTGCCTAGGGAAATATCAGTAACTTCTATGGATCGGAATCCACCCCCATCTTCACCAAAGTACATGCGTAATTGTCTGCCCTCTACGGTTGATCTTGCCTGGAAGCTTACTTTATAAGTTTCACCTATTTCGAGTAAAGCAATTTGAGCAGGTGTGAAAATTTGATTGAGTTGAACATGCCATACTTCACCTCCAGCACCTGTGATTCCTGTAATTGCTGCTTCGCCATTTGTTACGGCTACGTTTGCACTCACTCCGGCAAAATCAGCAATAAATGGAGTCCATGAATTTAATCCATCAGCGAAGTTGCCATTGATGATCAGATTCGTTGTTGGCACTTCTGGTTCTGGTTCAACATCTCCTCCTTGACGGATGTTATCGATAAACCAAGTGAAATTAGCCGAACCATCTCCTGCAGTACCAAGATCAAATATCAATACTACTCGATCATATCTGAAAGCAGGATTTGCACCACTCATATCAATTGTTATGTCTTGCCAAGTGGATGCTGTAGGAATTGTTACATTTTGTTCAAACTCTTCAGCAGGATTAGCACTATTTTCAAATTTAAATAGCATGGTAGTATTTGCTCTAGGAGCCCAAACTTGTGCTATAAATTCTGAACCTTGCGCGAAGTTAATAGGCTCACTCAAATCAATGAATGCACCTGCAAATACAGCGCCTTCATTTTTCACCATTCTAGCTACTTTAGCACTTGGGTTTCCATTGGTGTCAGGATTATCAATGACAGTTAATTCTCCACCTTCAAAGCCTGTAATGAAAGAATCCCAGTCTATATCCTCTTCAAAAGTAAGTGGCAATACAGGGCCATCAGTTGGTGTTCCAGGATCTTCATCTTGTCCAATTCCAAAAGCTAAATCATCCCAGAAGTAAGTTCTAGCTTCCCCAACTTCTTGACCTGTTCGTCCAAAATCAAAGAAGATAGTTGCTTTATTGTAGCTATTTGCAAAGTTGATTGCTGCTGTACCAGTTGCCTGATTAGCAAAGTTAAATGTTATCGTCTGCCATCCAGATGCACGAGTTACCGTGGCTTCTGTCTCAACGCTAATGGTTGGGTCATTTGCTGCCTCAACTTTCAAGCGTACTTGAATGCCAGCAACAGGAGACCATACTCTAACATTCATAAATGTTGCACCAGCAGCGAAAGGAATTGGATTAGCAAATCCAGCAGTTCCACCAATAGTAGTGCCTGCAAAGAGTGCAGCAGTCTCACTTTTCGTAGTTTGTGCTACTCTATTGGCTGGATTAGTAGGGTCTACTACAATCTCAGATGTAGCTCCTTCAAAGTCAGTTAATTCGTAATCAATGTCCTCGTCTTCGAATGTAACAGGTAAGGTAAGCGTTCCAATTCCTGGTCCTTCTCCTTGTTCTTGACTAATATTGTCTACAAACCAAGTAAAGTTGGAAGTTCCATCTCCTACAGTTCCATTATCAAAAATCAAGACGATTTTTCTATACGTAAATGCGCGATTAGCTCCGCTCATATTGATGCTCAAATCAACCCACTGATTGCTCTCAGCTATGGTAACTTCTTGCTCAAAAAACTGACCTCCATCCGTAGCATTTTCTATTTTGAATAGCATGCGTGTGTTCGGACGTGGTGCCCATACTTGGATGTTAAAATCTGTTCCTCGAGAGAAATCTATATCTTCACCTAGTCTGATAACCGAACCTGCAAATACTTCACCCGTATTTTTCACCATCCTAGCCACCTTTGCACTTGGATTCCCATCCGTATCAGGGTTATCAATTACGCTCAATTCTCCTCCTGCGAAGTTGTCAAAGAAAGCATCCCAAGCAATATCTTCTTCAAATGTCAACGGTAAGGTAGGTCCACCGAATCCACCTGTGGCATCAATTTGGCGGATATTATCTACAAACCACGTGAAGTTTGCCGATCCATCTCCTACGGTGCCATTGTCAAAAATCAACACCACGTTTCTAAAGGTGAAAGCAGGATTCGCACCCGACATGTCAAAACTAACTTCTACCCATTCATTAGCTACCGGAATGGTAACCTCTTGCTCAAATTGCTGTGCAGGATTTAATGGATTTTCAAACTTTAACAACATTCTGCTGCCTACTCTTGGAGCCCATACTAAGGCTCTGAATTCAGTA
This sequence comes from Mongoliitalea sp., assembly GCF_054166905.1. NCBI lineage: Bacteria > Pseudomonadati > Bacteroidota > Cytophagia > Cytophagales > Cyclobacteriaceae > Mongoliitalea > Mongoliitalea sp. The sequence continues at coordinate 69,032 of NZ_JBSZCK010000034.1, forward strand.
CCATTGTTTAGATTTATAGTCTGATCTAACCTGATAAATGATCCTGCAAATACTGCTCCTGCATTTTTAACCATTCGACCCACTTTTGCACTTTCGTTGCCATTGGTGTCAGGATTATCAATGACAGTAAGTTCCCCTCCATCAAAGTTGGTAATTACAGTTGACCAGTCAATATCGTTTTCAAATGTGATCGGTAGGAGTATAGACCCACTGTCTTCTCCAACTTCACCACCAAATTCCATATCATCCCAGAAATAGGTTCTAGCAGCTCCTACAGCTTCTCCGGAGGTCCCGAAGTCAAAGAATATAGATGCCATGTTATAACTTCTGGTAAAGTTAATTGCAGCAGTTCCAAAAGCTTCATTTGAAAAATCGAAAACCAATGTTTGCCATGTTTCGGCTTGAGTTACCCTCGCTTCTGTTTCTACACTGATAGTATTATCTCTGGAATCTTCCACTTTCAATCGAACAGGGATTCCTGCTATAGGTGACCAAACGCGAACGCTCATGGTAGTGGCGCCTGGTGCAAATGGAATAGGAGAGCTAAAGCCAGCCGTTCCACCAACAGTTGTTCCAGCAAAATCTGCTGCATCAGCACCTTTTATGGTTCGAGCAACCCTGTTTGTTGGATCGGTAGGATCAGTAACTACTTCTGATACAGCACCTCCAAAATCATCTAGAATGTAATTAATTTCTTCATCATCAAACGTCACAGGTAAATTGAATCCTCCTCCAGTCGCAGGGGGATCATCACTAGCCTCGGTTCTTACTAAAGAGACATTATCTATAAATACAGGATCATTGCTACGCCCCATTTCAAAACCAAACTTCATAGATCCAAAGGTAGTACCTACTACGAAAGTAGCTTCATAGGTTGTCATCTCGGTAGAGATAGAGAAATCCGTAACGTTTATGGACTGAAATCCACCGCCATCTTCACCAAAGTACAATCTCAATTGTCTTCCAGCTGTTGTTGACCTTGCTTGAAAGCTTGCTTTGTAGGTTTCACCTACTTGGAGCGCCCCTATCTGAGCAGGAGTTAACACTTGGTTTAATTGAACAAACCATACCTCTCCACCTGCACCTGCTATATTCGTTATAGCTGCTTCACCATTTGTTACTGCAATGGATGCAGATACTCCAGCAAAATCTGCAATAAAGGTTGTCCAGGAAGTTAATCCGTCTGAAAAGTCGCCATTAATTATAAGATTTGGCTGCTCTTCCAAGCTCTTTCTTTCCGGAGCTTTCGGTGGTATTTCTAACGACCAAGCATGTATGCTTAGTAAGGTCATTAAAAAAGTTGTGAGAAAAAGAGTAAAATTTTTCATAGGCACTATGAATGATTATTTTGGTATAAATTTTATCAGATCGCACTTTTGCGATTGTTAAAAGTACCTTAAATAATTCTGTGTGATTGTGTTGTGCCGTACTACAAATGTTCATCAAGCCAAAAAAAATACTACATCAATAATACATCAATAGTTACTTTCAACGTTAAAATCCTTTATACCAACTACAAAAATGAATTTCTCAAGACACATCAGGCTGTTTTCTCCAATTTCTTATCTGGTGAAAATTAGGATCTCATATTTGAAGTGTCAAGGCTAGTTACATTTCATTTTAAACTACATTTAAATAAAAGCCGTTGATGAAATCAAAGTCAGAAAGCTCCTTTGTCTACATCCTTAATAAATTTAATCAAGCCCTTAAAAAATACCTCTTGATCATCGTATTGGCTGAGATGACTGCCATCAGGGCAAAATAAATAGCGTCCTTGTTGTACTTCTCCTGCCATCCATTCCATATGGGTCGGATCCATGGTGTCATGACCTGCACCAATGACAAGTGTTGGCACGGAGATGGTTTTTAATTCCTCTCTTCTGTCCCAGCCTTTCAGACTGGCACCTGCTGTAATCCCAAATTCAGAATGCCCTTGCATATACACGTACACATTCGGATTAACGTGTTTGAGCGAACGCATCACGGCTTCAGGCCAATCAGCTAAAGGCATTCGCAATACATGATACTGATAATGGTACTCCAGAAGTAATTCTTCATAGCGAGGGTTTTCAAAATCTTCTTTTTCCTCGATTTCCATGATTTCAGCAAAAACTTCCGCTGGCATTTGAGGCCCTAATACTTCCTTGGCATACTTTTCATATTCATCCAAACTTGCCATCATATTCGAAATGACCAAGCCTTTAAGTTTATCCTGATGCTTGAGGGCATATTCCATGGCTAAGATTCCACCCCAAGATTGTCCAAAAAGGTAAAAGTTGTCAGCATCCATACCCAAGGCAATACGTACTTGCTCTACTTCATCCACAAAGCGCTCAATAGTCCATAAGGATTGATCTTCAGGTTGCTCAGAGTAATAGGAACCTAGCTGATCATAAAAGATGTACTCAATACCCTCGGAAGGGAAAAATCCATCGAAACAAGAATACAGTTCGTGTGTCATACCCGGTCCCCCATGAAGTAAAAGCACTTTCATCTTTGGGTTGTTTCCTACGCGTTTGGTCCATACTTTAAATTCTCCAGAAGGTGTCTGAATAGGGATCATCCGTATACCTCCCTCAAATTGATCCGACCGCTCTGAAAAATCAAGATAGGTATGGAGGGCATCAGAATTGTTGTCTTGGGTAGATGAAGTACACGCTATGAGACCTCCTAGTAGAAGTGTGAGAATGAAAAGTGAGTTACGCATAGGATTTGTTTGGTTGATGGTTGTCTAAATGTAGAAATATTTGGTAAGCTTACAAAATTTATGAATAAGTTGGATTTTTCCAGTTTACTGGAGATGTTAAAAATACAGATTTGTAATCCCTTCACCCATCATAACCTTCCAAAGCAAATTGAGTGATTTTTATCCTTCAAAGGATTTTTGCCGTATCTTTCAGTATCCTTTGGTATAAGTGAATGTAGAAAACTTAATGCTTACTACTGACATTCATTGACCAAATTGAACTTACAATAAACTATCAATGAAGCGATTTATTTTCGGCTTTGGCATGGCAGCAGTGCTGTTTGTCATGGTATGGCTGCTACTCGATAAAAAGGAAAGTAAAGAACAGATTCAGGAAAGCTCTGCGCTGATTCAACAGCAAATTGAACAGGTGGGTAAAATTATTGTAACTGAGGGGTATTTTTCTCAAGTATTTACCTTTAAAAATTCTCAAAACCTTTTCCTAAACATGCTCAAATCGGATAAAAAAGCTTTGGTAGTAGCTAATGCTAAAGTGACCGTGGAGTATGATTTGAGGAAATTGCAAACGGAACTGGACATGGAGAACCAAATCGTGATTCTCAAAAGTATTCCCGATCCAGTAGTCAATATCTATCCTGATATCGAATACTACGACGTCAGCCAGGATTATTTCAATAAATTCGGAGCTGCTGATTATAACAAAATCAAAAACACAGTCAATACCCGCATTCGAGAAAAGGTAAATCAATCCAATTTATTGGACAATAGCCATGAACGCTTGATGGCCGAATTGGTCAATATTTTTATCCTTACCAAATCTCTTGGTTGGACATTGCAATACAACGAAGTCATTATTGATTCAGAAGAGGAATTGAAAAATCTTAGAAGATAATCCTATCATGGAGCAAGTGAAGATAAAAAATATGGTTTGTCCACGCTGTGTGATGGCAGTTAAGAGTATCGCTCAGGATATGAATTTAGCAATTCAAGAGGTTAGATTGGGGAGTTTGGTCTTGAATAATAGCCTGACAGCAGAAGAAGCCAACGCTTTGGAAAAGCGCTTGCAAGCGATAGGTTTTGAAGTCCTCAAAAGTAAAGAATCAGTTATTATTGAACAGGTGAAGACCCTGTTAACCTCATTGGTCCAAGAAGGGGCTATAGTAGAAGGGTTCAATTTAATGGACGCTATTCAACAAGATCAGCAAGAGGATTATAGTAAGCTGAGTAATTTATTCAGTAGCATGGAAGGACAGACCATCGAACGCTATTTTATCCAACTCAAAATTAACAAAGTCAAAGAATGGCTATTTTATGGAGAATTTCAATTAAGCGAAATGGCATGGAAGTTAGGATATAGCTCGGTGCAGCATTTGTCTTCCCAATTTAAAAAAGTGACCGGAATGACCCCTACGGCTTTTAAAAAGATTTCTTCCTAAGAAAGAAGAAGATAACTCCCTATAAAACAGCAAAGCGTCGATTCACATCGACGCCTAAAAATCTGCAAGGTTTTCTAAAAATGTTCGTTTGCTGTACGTTCCTCAAAAGTACTATCGGAGGATTGCTTCAAAGCAACCAAATCATTAAGGATGTTTTAAGCTTACTAGGGTAAAGTTACTTTTTGATAATAATCTGTTAATGTAGTATCCATCCCTTTTACTGACCTTGCTGGGATTTCGAAGAGAGGTCTAGTATAAATCTCTCTGAATTACCTAACTTTGCGCCAAAGTAGGAAAGTAGTGAAAGCAAGAACGCTCAAAAAAGATAAGGTAAATATCATTACCATGGGTTGCTCCAAGAATCTTGTAGATTCTGAGGTTTTGTTGACCCAACTCAAAGGCAACGGCATTGATGCCAATCATGAGTCCAATAGCTCGGATAATAATATCATCATCATCAATACCTGTGGCTTTATCGATAATGCCAAACAGGAATCAATTGATACCATTTTACAATATGTAGATGCCAAAGAAAGAGGCATTGTGGATAAAGTCTATGTAACGGGTTGTCTATCACAGCGCTACAAAGATGATCTGGAAAAAGAAATCCCCCAAGTGGATGCCTATTTTGGTACTAGGGATTTGCCAGCATTATTGAAAAAATTTAAAGCAGATTACAAGCATGAATTGGTAGGGGAGCGTTTGTTGACACACAATGCACATTATGCCTACATGAAGATTTCGGAAGGTTGTGATCGCCCTTGTTCTTTTTGTGCTATTCCCTTGATGCGAGGTGGACACGTTTCGAGATCCATTGAGGATTTGGTGAAGGAGGCAGAACACAAAGCTGCAAATGGAACAAAAGAATTATTGTTGATTGCGCAGGATTCCACCTATTATGGCTTGGATTTGTATAAAAAGAGAAGATTGGCGGATTTGATGCGCGCACTTTCAGAGGTGGATGGAATAGAGTGGATTCGTTTGCATTATGCTTTTCCAACTGGCTTCCCAATGGATGTGATCGAGGTGATGAAGGAGCGATCCAATATTTGTAATTACCTGGATATTCCTTTGCAACACGGGTCTACAGACGTTTTGAAAGCCATGAGAAGGGGAACAACCCGAGAAAAGCAAGAAGAATTGATCCATAGTATCCGAGACTTAATTCCTGAGATTGCCATCAGAACCACCCTTATCACAGGCCATCCAGGAGAAGGAGAAAAGGAATTTCAAGAGATGGTAGATTTTGTGGAGCGTATGAAATTTGAGCGATTGGGTGTATTCACCTATTCTCATGAAGAAAATACGCATGCACATACGATGGAAGACAGCACTCCTGAAGAGGTCAAGCAGGAACGGGCCAATCACCTGATGGAAATCCAAGAACAAATCAGTTACGATTTGAATCAGGAAAAAATCGGAAAGACTTTCAAAGTTTTAATCGATAAAAAGGAGAACGGCTATTTTGTAGGTAGAACAGAATACGATTCCGTAGAGGTAGATAATGAAGTTTTAATTGATGCGAGCAAGCATTATTGCCGCATTGGAGACTTTGTGGAAGCTACTGTTACAGATGCTACTGAGTTTGACCTCTATGCAGATGTAAAATAAAACGAGCTATTTTTCGATGATTATCAACAATCCTTTGAAAGGATATTGGATTCAACCAAAGAATAACCCAGAGAAAAATTTATTCTCTGGGTTTTTTTAAACTTATATTTGTAGAGGATCGTATAAAATATCATGAATATAGCCTCCCTTAAAATTTTATTCGCTGTTTTGCTGCTTTGCTTCTATGCAGTGCCAGAGCTATCAGCCCAAGAACAAGAAATTGTTACCGTTTATAATGGTTCAACTGAGTATGTCGGGCAAGGTGTATTGATCAATGGTAGGAGACATGGAGAATGGATGATTTTCAGCCGAAAATCCCAAAAACCTTCCGCGATACCGTATGCCCCCCAGTCTTCCAATCAACGAGTATCGGATAAGCAATTGAAAAAACATTTCAATATGAATCAACCCTATCAGGTGGTACACTATAGGCATGGGATTCTGAATGGGGAATTTCAAGAATTTTATACATCTGGCGCAATAAAGTTTAGAGTCAATTTGGTTGCTGGAAAACTCGATGGTGATTATGAAGCATTTTACCAGGATGGGAGGCCACAAGTGAAAGGGTTTTTTCGTCAGGATAAACCCCATCAGGAATGGCATAGGTTTTTTGCCAATGGCGTACAGGAGTCATTAGAATTTTACTACAATGGTTTGAAAGTAGGAGACTGGAAATGGTTTCATGAAAATGGAGAGCTCAGAGAAACGATTGCTTTTATTCAAGATACAAAACAAGGGGCTTATCAATCATTTTTTCGTAATGGGCAATTGCAAGAACAAGGGACTTTTGATAACAATGAAAAAGTCGGCGTATGGCAAACCTATTTTGATAATGGGCAACTTGCTTCACAGGAAAGTTTTTCATTTGGTATGCCGGATGGAAAGTGGGAGTATTACACAATCGACGGTAAGCTTTTGGCAGGAGGTACGTATAGTTTAGGGAGAAAATTAGGTACTTGGACTGAAGAGACAGGTTTAGATGATGAATTGCTTCGAACAGGGTTTTATTTAGAAGATGTCAAATCAGGCACTTGGAAAGTAGTCAACCGTCAAGGTCACGTTTTCCAGGAAGAAGTATACGATGAAGGAAAACTTTTGTCAGTGAGTAATTTTAAGGAAATCAATGGTCAAGTAAAGGATGCGGGAACTTTGGCCAATGGGGATGGGGAACGTGTCTTTTACGATGCCGAAGGAAGAGTGATCCAAAAAGGGGGATTTGCAAAGGGAATTCCTCATGGCGTTTGGTTATACTTTGAAGGAGAAAGTAGTAATTTAAAAAAGCTTGGAGGATACTTGGAAGGAAGTGCGCATGGTGAATGGCTTACCTACAATGCAGATGGTAAAGTAGTGAATAGAGAGTATTTTGAGTATGGTGAGCAAATCAAAGAAGATGTTATCAAAGAAGATGGTCCAGTTCGTTCAGCCCCTCTTTTGAGAGAAAGTCCTACCTTGGATTCCAATACGGCGATGTACAGACAAGGGACTGACAATCATTTTCGAAATCTGTTTTACAGTTCCCGTTATGCAGGTAACTAAAAAATAACAATTTCCTAATCGATCTAAAAGCAGGAAAATCTATTTTGCGGGAAATTTAAAGCTCATGATAAAACAACTCAGTATCTTCTTCTTTTCAGCTTTATTAGTTACACAAGTGCAGGCGCAATTTTCATACGATCTTCAAGGTCATCGTGGCAGTAGGGGTATCATGCCGGAAAACACCATTCCCTCTATGATTAAAGCGCTCGATTTAGGAGCTACCACCTTAGAATTGGATTTGGCAGTTACTAAAGATGGAGTGGTAATTCTTTCCCATGAACCCTATATGAATCCGGTGATTTGTTTAGACACTCAGGGAAATCCAATTCCGATGGCCGATAAGTCCCATAATATTTATCAATTAACCTATCAAGAAACCTTAGCCTATGACTGCGGATCTAAATTTCATGCAGGGTTTCCAGATCAGGTAAAATTTTATGCTACTAAGCCGAAGCTAGAAGATTTATTTGTGGTGGTAGAAAAATATGTAAAGGATAATGATTTACCTCAGCCATTCTACAACATTGAAATAAAATCATCACCGGAAGGAGATGGAGTTTACCATCCTGCTGTTCCTGAGTTTTCAGCTAATGTCGTTCAGCTCATCGAACAGCATGTGGGTTGGGAAAGAGTTAATATACAGTCTTTTGATTTTCGGGTATTAAAATACATCCGAGCTTCTTACCCTCATGTTCCCTTAGCCATGTTGATTACCGATGCGGGGAATTACGAAGCATATTTGAATGAGTTAGGTTTTCAACCAGAGATTTACTCTCCGTATTTTACGGGCTTGACAGCTGAAATTGTTCAGTCACTGCAGGGGAAAGGGATGAAAGTGATTCCTTGGACAGTCAATACAACCGAGCAAATGAAGGCATTGTTGGAAATGGGCGTGGATGGGATTATTACGGATTATCCGAATTTGGCTCCCAAGCTTTGAAGACAGTTATTTATCATTTTCATAAAGTCTATTTGGATTCTATTTTTTTTTTTTTTGAAAAAACAAATTATACTTTCTATGAAAAGATTATTTATAGGATTGATATTCGCTCTGAGTATATCCATTCCACAATTATCAATTGCTCAGGAAACTGTTGAGGATTCAGGTTTTGGTGAAGTTAAATTGAGACAAATGTTTTGTAGTTCTCTGAAACAGAATTGGGCATGTAGGTACTTGTCTGAAGGATTAGATTGTCCTTTAACACATACTACTAGTTGTTAATGATTTTTCAAAAGAGGGAGATTCCTCTCCCTTGATTTTATTCTATGCGAATTTTACTGCCTATTTGTTGTATTATATTGTTGGTTTCTTGTCAATCCAACGTGAAAAAGGGTGTTGAGCTTACACTCGATGTGTCAAGCTATAACCTAAAAGGCTCCGCCAATTTGATTTTTGATAAGCCTAATCAGGTGAACAGTGATACGTTAGTTAGTTTTGACCCTAATCAAAGAAAAATCACAAAAATTCCTCTTTTAGGCGGGACTCCCATTGAAATTAATCTTTCATTTGATTTCGATAGGTACCCGAATACCTTTTACTACATCAATTCGGATTCTATTGTGTTTTCGACTGGAGATGTTTTATTTCTTACTGACCAAAGTGGGACTGAATTTCATTCTGTTAGTCTATTTAAAAATCTTGATGCAATAAAAGATGAGGTTTACACTGAATATCCCTTTGATGGATTCTCAGATCATTTATTTTATGATGAGAGTTCACAATCTGTTTTGTATTATTTTGCAAAGAGAAGCCAAGTAGAAAAAAGAAAGGTATTTGGGAGAATAGATTTAAGATCTGGTGATTGGGAGAGCCTTCCAATCTACCACCCCAAGGAATATACAGGAGTTCCATTGAATTATACCACGTTTCCTAGTGTAACATGGACTTCGAATGGGTTAGGTTATATTTATTCGATTTCCCCGACAGTTGTCACCTATGATACTATATCTAAAAGCCAAAAGGAACTCATTATAAAAAGCTTTGAAGGGAAGCAACATGCAGAACCACAGACTAACCGAGATACTTGGTCAACAAGTTATTTTGAAGATTGGGTTCTTTCGTCTCCTAATTATTTGAAGCTAATGTATGACCCCCACAGGAAGGTTTATTATCGCTTTTCTCAATCTGAATTGAACAGGTCATCTGATGAGGAAGATTACTACACTTTTTTAGTGAAGAACAGAGAAGTGTATTTGTCTATTTTAGATCAGGAGTTTAATCTAGTGTATAATCAAATGCTTCCCAAAGGGAAATATGATCCCACAAAGAGCTTTGTTTTTTCTAAAGGATTGTGGGTGCCACACGATATTTCTATCGTCAATGATGAGCAACTGCTTTACGGTGATTTATTTCAGGTAGTCCAATGAAATTTCCTGTTTATATGGATTGGTGTTTGGATATCAACTATTGAGCTTCGGACTTTCAGATTATATCCGTATTTTCGCCCTTTCTTAACCATAAGTAGCGGATGAAGATCATTGAAGTCAACAGCCCAGTACATCAGCGTGAATTTTTAGCAATGGCAGTTCGGCTGTATAAAGGCGAGCCCAATTGGATCAAACCATTGGATAAAGATATTGAAGGCCTGTTTCATCCTGAAACCAACAAGTTATTCAAGCTAGGTGCCAAAGCCAAAAGGTGGTTGCTTCAGGATGAAAATGGAGTGGCCATTGGAAGAATAGCGGCTTTTGTAAACCCTAAGATGAAGGAAGAGCAGCCAACCGGTGGAGTGGGTTTTTTTGAATGTGTTAACAAAGAAGCAGCAGCTTTTTTGCTCTTTGATACAGCCAAAGCTTGGTTGCAGGAGCAAGGAATGGAAGCGATGGACGGTCCAATCAATTTCGGAGAACGAGATAAGTGGTGGGGTTTACTTGTGGAAGGATTCTCCCCTCCAAACTACAATATGCCTTGGAACTTCCCTTATTACAGAGCGTTTTTTGAAGCATATGGATTTCAGTTGTATTTCAAGCAGTTTACCTACATGCGTCCTGTTCAAGGTGTAGGATTTGATGAAAAAATGGTTGCTCGGGCTAATGAAGTGCTCAAGGATCCGGATTTTGAATTCCGCCACATCGAAGGAAAAGAACTCGCAGAAAAAGCGCCTCAATACTTCATGGATGTCTACAATAAAGCATGGTCCCGGCATATGGGCAAGACCTTAACATTGAAAGAAACCCAATTGATGTTTGGTAAAATGAAACCCATCATGGACCCGCGATTGATTTATTTTGGCTTTTATAAAGGTGAACCGATTTCGTTTTTTATCAATATTCCGGAGATTAATCAGGTTTTCAAGTATGTGGATGGGAAGTTGGACCTATGGGGAAAAATCAAATTCCTTTACAATAAAACCTTCAATCCTCCCAATAAAATGCTCGGGTTAGTTTTTGGGGTAATTCCAGATTTCCAAGGAAAAGGTGTGGATTCTGCCATGATTATGGCATACAATGAGAAATTTGCGCGGCATGATTGGTTTACCTACAAAACGATAGAAATGAATTGGATTGGAGATTTCAACCCCAAAATGATGAGGGTCTGTGAGCAATTGAATGCAACCATCTATAAAACCCATCACACCTACCGATACTTATTTGATCGGTCAAAGCCATTCAAGCGTCACAAAATATTTGAATAAAAAGAGGACTTACCTCATTTGAAAGTGAATAACAAATCAATATGAAAAAATACGATGTAGTGGGCGTGGGCAATGCCCTCGTTGACATAGAATTTAAAGTAACTGATAAATTCTTTGAAGATAATCAAGTAGAAAAAGGCTTGATGACTTTAGTAGATGAGGACCGTCAGAATGCCTTGATGAGTGTCATCAATACCAAAGAGGCAAAAAAGCAATGTGGAGGGTCTGCGGCTAATACGGTTATAGCTGTAAGTCAGTTTGGAGGTAAGTCCTACTACTGCTGTAAAGTTGCCAATGACGAATTGGGGCGCTTCTATTTACAGGATTTAGCTGATTCGGGTGTCGATAATAATCTCCATGCAGATACCTTACAAGAAGGTATCACCGGAAAATGCTTAGTGATGGTTACGGAAGATTCTGAGCGTACCATGAACACCTTCCTTGGAATTACTCAAAACTTTTCAGTTGCCGAAGTCAATGAAGCGGCTATCAAAGATTCTAAATACTTGTTTATCGAAGGGTATTTGGTGACCTCTCCCAATGGAAAAGAGGCCATGATGCATGCGAAAAAAATTGCTGAGGAAGCTGGTACCAAGGTAGCTTTGACATTCTCTGACCCTGCCATGGTCAAGTACTTCAAAGATGCGTTCGAAGATGTGATTGGTCCAAGCGTTGATTTATTGTTTGCCAATGAGGAAGAAGCCTTGCTGTTTACAGGTAAGGATACTTTAGCAGAAGCAAGAGAAGAAATGAAAAAAGCAGCCAAGCACTTTGTTATTACCCAAGGCAAAAATGGAGCGATGATATTTGATGGTGACACTTTCATCGATATTGAACCTTATAAAACAGTAGCTGTAGATAGCAACGGGGCAGGAGATATGTTTGCCGGGGCATTTATGTACGGGATCACCAATAGTCATAGCTATGCTTCCAGTGGGAAGTTAGCTTCAATGGCAAGTTCTAGAATTGTCAGTCAGTTTGGACCTCGCTTAAAGTGGCATGAAGCTAAAGAGATTTTGACAAAATTGAATCCATAAAATTTGGATATATTGCATCAACCATGATTGGCTGTCTTTTAAGAAGGCAGCCAATTTTATTTTTAGAAAAATCACTTCTTTTGGAGAGAAGTCATCTGAAAACTGTATCGCTTATTGGGTTAATGATTCATTCTATAAATCGTTAAAACTTGCCTTTAATTGAAATAATCTAATATGAATAAAATAAATCGAAGGTTTTTTTGTGCTTTTATAAAGTGGCAATCAATTTAAACGTTTAATTTTTTATGAGACTCATTGATTTTAAAATCCATTTTATATTTTAGACTTCGCAAAATCAGAAATGCTTTTGCTTTCTATGTGAAATACATGATTTCTTGTTCAATACTTAAAGAAAAAGAGATGAAGTCTGTTGCTAAAAAAAAGAACGATTACTCTTGGTAAGTATCTTACTTGTAGCTGTAGGAACTGCCCTTTATTTTACAGGAGCATTTAATAATTTTCCAGAAGGTTGGAATAGCGTTCAATGCGACCCTTGTCCCTAGAAATCTTTCTTTGTAAAGTCAAGGCTCTTAATACTTGTTAAAATTTAAGTCCTTTGGATAATCTGGTATAGTTTTGAACAATCATAAATGTTCAAGTTAGGTATTTCAAAACTATTGTCCGTAAATGAACGCTTGAACAAAATAAAGTTAATCAAGTACTAATTATATAAACCTAATTTATCAATATGAGAAAGTTTACGCTTTTTTTCTCTCTGGCCTTTTTGGTGAGTTCACTCAGCTGGGCTCAGACAAAAATCGAGTTCAAGGAGATTACCTTGGATAATGGCCTGCATGTCATCATGCATCAAGATAACAGTACCCCTATAGTAGCGGTGTCAGTATTATATCATGTAGGATCAAAAAATGAACGTCCTGACCGCACAGGCTTTGCACACTTCTTCGAGCATTTATTGTTTGAAGGAACAGAAAATATTCCTCGTGGGGAATACATGAACAAAATCCAAGCGATCGGAGGCACCTTAAATGCCTTTACTTCTAACGATATCACCTATTACTATGAGATTGTACCTTCCAATCAACTGGAAACAGCCTTGTATATGGAGTCTGAGCGTATGCTGCACCCGAAAATTGATCAAATTGGTGTAGATACGCAACGCGAGGTGATTAAAGAAGAAAAAAGACAGTCTTACGATAACCGTCCATATGGGACCATTCTTCCGGAGACAATGAAGCGTGCTTTTGAAAAGCATCCGTATCAGTGGCCTGTAATTGGTTCCATGGAGCATTTGGATGCAGCGCAACTTCAGGAGTTTATGGATTTTCATAAAGCTTATTATGTGCCAAATAATGCGGTATTAACAATTGCCGGTGATATTGACTATACACAGGCTGAAGCTTGGGTGAGGGCATATTTTGAAGAAATTCCAAAAGGGCCATCGGAGTTTTACAGACCTAATATCAAAGAGCCAAGAAAAACACAGGAAATAAGAGATATTGTTTATGACAATATTCAAATACCTGCAATTATTCAAGCGTATAATTTACCTCAGAAGAATCATCCTGACTCCTATGCTATGTCAATGCTATCTACCTATTTGACGGGAGGTAATTCTTCTTTGATGACCAAAGAGTTGGTTGACAAACAACAAAAGGCATTGGCCGTAGCGGCTATTCCGTTGGATTTAGAAGATGGTGGGGTATTCTTAATGTATGCTATTACCAACATGGGAGTAGAGCCAAAGGATTTGGAAGACCAAATGGATGGTTTGTTAGCTCAAGTACAGCAAAATGGGATTTCTGAAAATGATTTCTTGAAGCTTCAGAATATTATTGAAAACAATATTGTGAGCCAAAACAGTTCTATGGCGGGTATTGCGCAAAATTTAGCTGAGGCTAGGGTATTCTTTGGGGATACTAATTATATCAACCGTACCTTGGAGCAGTACAGAAAAGTGACCCGTGAAGATCTTCAGCGTGTGGCAAATGAGTACTTGACTTTAGATGGGAGAGTGGTATTGTACTACCTTCCTAAGTCAGCTCAAGGAGAATAATTAATCAACGCAGGTTTTTAACGAAAGAAAGACATGAAAAAACTATTTATATTCATTTTACTTGCTGCGTTTGCCAATTTAGCCGTAGCACAAATTGATCGTTCCCGTTATCCGGATCCAGCACCAGCGCGTGAAATCCAATTAGGGAATGCAGATTCCTTTACGCTTCCAAATGGACTAAAGGTATTCGTTGTGGAGAATAATAAATTGCCAAGGGTAGCATTCTCTTTGGTCTTGGATAGAGATCCAATTTTGGAAGGTGAGAAATCTGGCATGTTGGGAATGTATGGGGAGATGAAAATGGGCGGTACTAAAAACCGTACCAAGGACCAATTGGACGAAGAAATCGATTTTATAGGCGCAAGTATTAGTGCAGGTGCTTCTTCCATTTTTGGTTCTTCCTTAAAGAAACACCAGGATAAGTTACTCGAATTAATGAGTGATATCATGTATAATCCAGTTTTTCCTCAAGAAGAATTGGATAAGCTTAGAAAGCAAGCCATAACAGGTTTGGCTGCCAGCAAAGATGACCCCAATGCGATTTCTAGCAGATTGGCTTCGAAATTGAATTTTGGTTCCGATCACCCCTATGGGGAAGATGAAACTGAGACTACATTGAATAATGTAACTGTAGAAGACTTCAAAGCCTATTATAATACCTATTTCAAACCAAATATTGCCTACTTAGCAATTGTTGGAAATATTAATAAGGCTGAGGCTCAACAATTGGTCAACAAATACTTTAGCAAATGGGAGAGAGGTACAGTACCTTCTAAAACCTATGCAAAGCCAGCTGCTCCAGAGCAATCTTTTGTAGCATTTGTGGATAGAGCAGCGTCTGTTCAGTCAGTAGTGAACATCACCTATCCGATGGAAATGCATTTGACCAATCCTGATTATCTAGCTTCAAGAGTTTTGAACTATATTTTGGGTGGAGGTTCTTCTTCTAGATTATTTATGAATTTGAGAGAGGATAAAGGCTATACTTATGGGGCCTATTCTTCTATTGGTTCTGATAAACTAATAACAAGCTTCCGTGCCAATGCAAGTGTCAAGCAAACGGCTACTGACTCTGCTATTGTTGAAATGGTGTATGAAATCAGAAACCTACGGGATAATGGAATTACAGAAGAAGAGTTGATTGCAGCCAAAGCTAATTTGAGCGGTTCTTTTGGTAGATCTTTAGAGTCTCCTTCTACGATTGCCAACTTTGCTATCAACACAGAGCGTTACAACTTACCGAAAGACTTCTACAGTACTTACCTTCAGCAGTTGAATGCGTTGACGGTAGAAGATATCAATGCTGCGGCTAAGAAATACTTAAAACCAGACAATTTGTACATTACTGTAGTAGGTAATGGAGCAGAAATCGCGAACTCTTTGCTTGCATTTGGAGAAGTGAAGCGATTCACCAACACAGGAGAACCTGAGCGTCAGATTGCTATGTCTGAGGATATCACTGCTCAAGATGTGATTGATGCATATATTGCTGCCATCGGTGGAGCTGCTAATGTAAGAAATATCAAAACTTCAAGGATAGAGTCTGTAGCTGAGATTCAGGGAATGAAGTTACAAATCAATTCTGTGTTTGATGAGCCTAACTTATCATTCAGCCAAAAGACCATTGTAATGGGAAATGTGGCCTCCAATACAGCTGTGGTTAATGGGAAAGCCTCGATCACTGCTAATGGTCAAGAGATACCTATGAACGATGAAATGGCAGAAGCTATAAAAATGAGTATGTTCTTGATACCAGAAATTCACTTTGATGATCTTGGTTATACTGTAGTATTGGATGGTATCAAAGACGTTGATGGGCAAGAAGCATATAAATTAATCGTTTCTAATCCTATGGGTACTTCTCAGACACATTATTTTGCAGTGGAAAGCGGTTTAAAAATCAAAACGGAATCTGCTGAATCTGGTGAAATGACTTACGGAGAATACAAAGAAGTAGATGGTGTGAAATATCCTATGTTGATGGTGATGAAATCCCCAATGTTGCCAATGGCTTTGGAAACTAGAGTGGAAAAAATCGAATTTAACGCGGCTGTTTCTGCTGAAGATTTTAAATAAGTAAATAAAAGGGGGCTTAATGCTCCCTTTTTCGTAGTTTTAAACACTAACCTTTACAATTCATACATGAAAAAACTTCTATCACTTTGGGTAATGGTAGCTATCTTAGCTGCACAAAGTTTTGCTTCTATTGGGGAGTCAACCGAAGCAAATACAGGAATAGTCGAAAATGATCCGGCGTCTGTTATTGCAAAGTACATTCAAGCGGTAGGTGGTGAAGAAAATGTCGCTAAAATCAAAAATTCTACCATGATCATGGAAGCATCTATACAAGGAGCTACATTAGTCATGAAAACAGTTTCTGATAGTGAAAATCACCGAATGATGCAGCAAACTGCCTTCATGGGCAATGTGGCCTCCAAAACCATCTACAAAGATGGGAAGGCTAAGGCAATGGCTATGGGGCAGGAACAAGCTATTCCTGATGATATGGCAGAAATGTTAAAGATTCAAACCTATGCTTTCCCCGAAGCTCAGTACGAAGCGATGGGGTATAAGATGGAGGTGCAAGGGACAAAAAAAATTAAAAAGGAGGATGCCTATAAATTGGTGTTGACTGCTCCCAATGGAATGAAGACAACTGAGTATTACTCTGTTGAATCAGGATTAAAACTAAGGACAAGTTCGGATGCTACCGGAGAAATCACCTATCAGGATTATCAAGAGAAAGATGGTGTATTGGTACCAATGAAGTTAACGATCGTTAGCCCAATGCTTCCTATGGAATTAGAAGCAAAAGTGATTCAAGTGACTTTTAATTCTAATTTAAGCGATGCTGATTTCAATTAAAAAACAAAGGCCTCCCCGGAGGCCTTTGTTTTTTAATTGATTTTTTTCCAGTGATTACGAAGTGTAGTAGCATTGGAAATGTTTAATTTCCAGATTGGGAAATAAGCTTTTTTATTTACTGGGATTTCTAGGGTAAGCCTTCTGCCATAGCGTAAAACAGTAGCGTATATTTTTTTTGATTTTTGATTCATATTCCAGTCCAAAAGTTGATCCTTGAGCATACACACATGAATGGCAGATGAATCAGGATGAATGTTAACGATGGATTGGGAACTGTCTACGATAATCCCTGCTTGGTGCCGGAGTGGATCGTTTTGGTAATTTTCACATAGATTAACTCCGATTTTGGCCAGTGCGTAATTTAAAAATGGAATGATATCTTTTTTTCCCAGAATTAACTCTTGAATAATCTGCTCTACGTCTGTTGATGGATTTCCATAATCCCTAAGTACATCTAAAAATTCCATCCACCTATAGCCATGACTATCTTTTCCGTATGCTTTCCAAAGTTTTCGCATCAATGCCTGCAAGCTGCTTCCATTTTCCACCAAACAAACATCCAAACAGAAGCTTATTAAGGCTCCCCTATTGTAAATGTTAACTTTCTTATGAGGAATTCCTGCCTTGTATCCATCGAGCCACAGGTCCAAACTTGACTCAGCTATGGATTGATTTCTCCAACCAAAGCCTTCAGACTCTTTTTGAATCTGTCTTCCTAATTCATTCAAATATTGCTCTAATGAAAAGTAGCCTGACTTGAGCAACATCAAATCTCCCATGTAAGTGGTAACTCCTTCTAACACTAATCCCTCCTCTAGGTAAACCTCTTTTGA
Organism: Mongoliitalea sp.; assembly: GCF_054166905.1. Taxonomy (NCBI): domain Bacteria; kingdom Pseudomonadati; phylum Bacteroidota; class Cytophagia; order Cytophagales; family Cyclobacteriaceae; genus Mongoliitalea; species Mongoliitalea sp. The sequence goes on from NZ_JBSZCK010000034.1 coordinate 86,706, forward strand.
GAGGTCATAAGGACTGATGCCTCTTGGTCGTATTCTGCAAACATTCCAAAAATGATACAGTTCGTGGGAGCTCACTCCTATTAACTCTTGTATTTGCTGAGTCTCTTGTAAAGATTCATCAGGTCCAAAAGTAATGACAGTTGAGAAACGGTGTTCTACACCATGGTAATGTTTGTATGGAAGTAGCTGATACATGAAATGGTAAGTTTCGGCGGGGAAATCACCAAAACTTTGAATCTGCGTTTGACTAAAATTCTTTAAAATCAGTAAAAAGTCAGCTATATCAAAATAGATTTCCCCTTGAATCCATACCTTGAAAAGGGAGGCTCCGATTTGGTATGAAAACTGTTGGAGGTTAGGAGAAGCAATCAGGGGGCTATCCATTAATTCTTGATAATTCTCAGCTTTCAACATAGTGCCATCCAGAGGAAGTGCACAGGCGATTCGATAATCAGAGGGGATATCAAGGTCAATGGTGATATTTTCCTCTGAGCGTCCAAGTAGATCAAATGCGAAGTTGCTAAAATTGAGATACAATTGTTCGTCATCTGACCAACTTCCGCCGGCATCCATTTGATTGCAAAAATATTCGTACTCTATGAGGACTTCATGAGAGCTACTTGGGAAAATTTCCCAGCAATCTTTAGAGATTTTTTTAAAGGGAATTGGCTTACCCGTTTGAGTTGCCTGGAAAAAACGGATATTTTGTGCGTAATTTGCCAACTCATAGCGTCCAGGCCTCCAAGCAGCCAATTGGAGTTTCAAAATTTCTCCCTTAATTACAGAAATGAATAGGCTCACTTGGATAAATTGACTGGTAATTGCCTTTCGTTGGATATGATAGTGCATGATTTGTTGGTCAGATTCAAACAAAAGTAATTCACAGGTTTGTAAATAAAAAAAAGCTATCTATCTTTGCAGTCCTTTTGTGGGAATCCTCAATTGGACATACTCGAACTTGAATAAATTGTATAAAAACATAGCGTCATGAAAAGAACATTTCAACCTTCTCGTAGAAAAAGAAGAAACAAGCACGGATTCAGACAAAGAATGTCTACTGGTAATGGTCAGAGAGTGATCAGATCTAGAAGAGCTAAAGGAAGACATAAGCTAACTGTATCTGACGAAAAAACGTTGAAGAAGTAATTCTAGCCTGACTTTTCGTACCTTAGATACGTGAACGTTGATGCTATGAATACTAAACTTCCCAAGTCAGAGAGGTTACATGCTCAAAAGTCAATAAAGGAACTTTTTGATAAAGGTTCCTCTTTTTTTTTATACCCCTTCAAGGTCTTGGTGTATGACTTCCCTTCAGATGAGGCAAAAGCTCCTCAGGTACTTTTCTCTGTTTCAAAGAAAAAAATCAAAAAAGCGGTACAGCGAAACCTCGTCAAACGCAGAATACGGGAAGGTTATCGGTTGAATAAACATATTTTAACAGCGCAAGCTGGGACAAATCAACTAATTGGCCTAATTTTCGTTTCTTCTGAAGTAATGCCATTTGATGTGATTCAACAAAAACTCATCAAAGTGCTTCAAAAAATCAATCATGAACAACCGCCTGCAAAGCAAACCCATGCAAAAGTTGACAAATAAAAGAATTATCACAGGTCTACTGATTTTACTTACATCAGTACTTACTTTTTCATTTGTCTTAAAAAATGACAGACTGTTTACTATTGCCAAGAATCTGGATATTTTCGCAGCCCTTATTCGGGAATTGGATTCCTATTATGTAGATGAAATTGATGTGGAGGAGTTGGTGACAATCGGTATCAATGCCATGCTGGAGGAATTGGACCCTTACACAGAGTTTATACCAGAAGAAAACTCAGATGATTTCCGATTGTTGACTACTGGTGAATATGGAGGCGTGGGTGCTTTGATTGGAAATCGTACCGGTGTCAATATGATTTTGATGCCTTATAAAGGTTTTCCTGCTCAAGCAGGTGGCCTTCGAGTGGGTGATGCAATTTTACAAGTAGACACGGTAAATGTAATTTCTAAAAGTACGGCTGAAATTTCACGATTATTGAAAGGTCCTGCGAATACAGAAGTTTTTGTTAAAGTTAAAAGGGGAGATGACACGCTTGGGGTTAATTTAACAAGAAGAAAAATTGTCATCAGTAATGTGCCATACTATGGGAAGCTGGATGATAAAACAGGGTATATCAAATTGAGTGATTTTACCACCAATGCAGCTGCCGATGTAAGAAATGCCTTGATTGATTTGAAATCTCAGGGAATTGAGCGACTTGTATTGGATGTACGAGACAATCCTGGGGGGATTTTAAAAGAGGCTGTTGAGATAGTCAATCTATTTATTCCAAAAGGTAGAGAAGTAGTGCGTACAGTGGGCAAAATTCAAAATGCCAATTCTGTTTATAAAACCACCAAAAGTCCGCTTGACAAGGATATCCCGTTAGTAGTATTGATTAATGAGCGTTCTGCTTCTGCGGCAGAAATTGTTGCTGGAGCATTGCAAGATTATGATCGCGCAGTTCTCGTGGGCAGAAAGACTTTTGGTAAAGGTTTGGTTCAGACAACAGTTCCTTTATCTTTTAATTCTCAAATCAAAGTGACAACTGCAAAGTATTACATTCCAAGTGGAAGATGTATCCAAGCAATTGATTATAGTAAAAAGGATGAAAATGGTAACTCCAATTCTATTCCTGATTCACTTAGAAACGAATTTACTACTAAAAATGGTAGGATTGTTAGGGATGGAGCTGGTATAGAGCCGGATAAAATGATCGAGTCTAGGACATTTGCGCCAATCACCTTTAGTTTGGTGGCCAGAAACCTTGTGTTTGATTATGGTAATAAGTTCTTCTTGAAAAATGAGGAGATTGCGATACCTTCCAAGTTTGAAATAGATGATGCCATGTATGCAGATTTTGTAGCGTGGTTGGAGGATAAAGAATACGATTACACTACTTTCTTGGAGCGATCCATTGAAGATTTGGAGCGATATGCTAAACGAGAGCGTGCGTATGATAAAATCCAAGATGAGATAGAGCAATTGAAAATTAAGATCAACCATAGCAAAGAGCAGGATTTGATGACATTTAAAGATGAAATCAAAAGTGCATTGAGGGAAGAAATTGTTTCTAGGTATTTCTATCAGGAAGGTGTTGTAGAGTCTTCTCTAAGATGGGATGAAGATGTTAAGCTCGCACTTGAAATCTTAAACTCCCCTCAACAGCTTTCAACCTTATTGACTGCAAGAGCAAAGTAAATTATGGCTTTGATACTTTCCATTGAGACTGCTACACAAGTATGTTCTGTGGCCATTCATAATGATGGAACATGCCTTAATTTCCTAGAATCCAATCAGGAGAATGCACATGCACGGCAATTAATGCTTTCTATAGAGCAATTGCTGATGGAAGAAAATATTGCCTCAAAACAATTGGATGCTATCGCTGTCTCAGCAGGCCCAGGTTCTTATACGGGCCTTCGTATTGGAGTCTCTGTCGCCAAAGGTTTAGCATTTGCCTTAGATAAGCCTGTGATTGTAGTCGATACCTTACAAGCCTTGGCGCAAAGAGCTATTCCTTATGTAGCGCACGAAAAATCTTGGATTGTCCCAATGATCGATGCTAGAAGGATGGAGGTGTATACAGCAGTCTTTGATGCAAGGATGAACGTTGTCATAGAAGTTCATCCGTTGATCTTAGAGCAAACTACTTTCCAGCAGTTTTTAGAGGAAGGTGAGGTACATTTTTTAGGAGATGGTTCAAGCAAGTTTCAAGAACTTATTCAACATACGAATGCTCGCTTTCATCCTGAGCAAAACTCTGCTATTTCCATAGGTGTGTTGGCCTATCAAAAATTTCTTCGTCAAGATTTTGCTGACTTAGCCTATTTCGAGCCGAACTACTTAAAAGAATTTAGGGTTTTAGCTTCAAAGAAAAATCCTTTGTTTCTATGAGTGAAATTATCAATAGAGTTGCCAATAGTCCCATCCGAACCATTGATTTGGAAGATTTCTATGATAAGCGTGAACGGGTGGTGTTTGATCTCAAACCATTTTTATTCCAAGAGTTGATTTTGAAAGAAAAGGATTTTCGAGAGGCTTTGAAAGCATTAGATTGGTCTCAATACAAAGGGAAGGTGGTTGCTATCACATGTACAGCTGATGCGATTGTTCCTAATTGGGCTTTTATTTTGGTGGGCACTTATCTTCAGCCGCTTGCTGTGCCTTTTGTAATTGGGGGGGTGGATAGCTTAGAGCAATACTTATTTGATCAAGCCATTCAGTCTTTAGAGGTGAATGAGTATGCTGATCGTCCGGTTGTAATTAAGGGCTGCAGTAAATATCCTTTACCTTTATACGCTTATGGTAAGGTCTTAGGGATGCTTCAAAGCAAGGCAAAATCCATTATGTATGGAGAGCCATGCAGTACCGTTCCATTGTATAAAAAGCCTAAGGAAAATTAGTAGCCTTGTTTCCAGCTTTTTACTAAAATCTTTCTTTTTTTTTGAGGGGGCTGTTTGGTAAATACGGGAACTCATACTAAGTTTGCAATCCCAAATGAGGGAAAAGAGAATTGAAATTTGACAAGCGGAAGAGGTAAGTTGGAAAGAAAAATAAATTTTTAAAAAAATCATTTTTCTTTTTGGATTTAAAAAATCAACCTGCCATATTTGCACTCGCTTTTGAGGGAAAGACCTTCAAACAAAGCTTCAACGAGAAGCATAAGTTCTTTGAAATTGTGAAGACGAAAGAAATTTAAGCAAGCAAGATTTAATTCTTGCACCTGAGATCTTATAGGAAACAAATGACTATAGGAATATAAGTCGGAAAAAACTTTACAATGGAGAGTTTGATCCTGGCTCAGGATGAACGCTAGCGGCAGGCCTAATACATGCAAGTCGAGCGGCAAGTTGTGTAGCAAT
>NZ_JBSZCK010000035.1:0-104306 GCF_054166905.1 Mongoliitalea sp.
GATATTATTTGTTTATGTTTAATTTTTAATTTTCGTGTACTCCCTATCCCGATGGAACCACATGTTTATAGCAAGAAATCCGTCTAGGCTAGGGTACGACCCCGACTGGGCCCGCCTGCCGGCAAAAGGCAGGGTCGAATGAGGTTAGGTGCGATGATATCAGCTATAAACATGTGACCTCTTCGAGGTCGGGTTTGTGTAATATTATTCGTTTATGTTTAATTTTTAATTTTCGTGTATTCCCGATCCCAACGGGATCATATGTTTATAGTAGGAAATACGTTTAGGGTAGGGTACGACCCCGGAGGGCCCGCCTGCCGGCAAAAGGCAGGGTCGAATTCCTCTATTTATACTAATTTTTTCTATAAACAAGTGACCTCTCCAAGGTCAACAAGTCCACTAATCATCAATCCATTCAAATAAATACTTTTCATCATATTCAATTTGAAATTTTTTTAAAAATCCGATGTACTCTTGTTTAAAGCTTTTTTTCTTATGATGCTCTTTCTGATTAAAAATAAAAAACCCTTGGCTTTACAACCAAGGGCTCAATTCAACTTAAGTACTTAATTCAGTATCAGATTAAAGCAATTCCCCTTTAATCCGTTCTTTTAAAGATTCTGTGGCTCGTACAAGGGGTAGTCTCACCTGATCACTACAAAGCCCCATAATGGACATCAGCGCTTTTACACCAACGGGATTTGCTTCCTCATACATCAAAGGGTTGATGTCTAGCATTTGAAAGGCTGCCTCATTGGCTTCTTCCAAGCTTCCATGAGCAATGGTTTTGAAGAGGGCAGGGTAGGCGTTGGCCAATACGGAGATGACTCCGGCTCCGCCCATCAATCGCATGGATGGTGTCAAAATATCGTCACCGGAGATTAACAAGAAATCCTTCGGCATCTTGGAAGCGATGCGCATGCATTGAGACAGGTCGCTGCTCGCTTCTTTCATGCCTATAATATTCGGATGAGAGGCCAATTTTACTGTGGTGCTCCAAGACAAGTTTGACATGGTTCTGCCAGGTACATTGTACAGAATAACTGGAACAGGGCTAGCATCTGCAATAGCCGTATAATGAGCAATAATCCCCACTTGCGTGGGCTTATTGTAGTAAGGGCTTACGGAAAGAATAGCAGCAATGCCTTCAAAATCAATGCTCTTGAGATCTTCCAATACGGCCTGGGTGTTATTGCCGCCACAACCATAGACAAGGGGAACTCTTCCTGCATTGCTCACTTTAACAGCCTTCAAAACCGCTTGTTTTTCTTCTTTGGTTAAGGTTGCGCTTTCACCGGTGGTGCCTAATACCACCAGATAGTCTACTCCACCTTCAATCACATGATTGACCACTTTGTCCAATCCCGTGAAATCTATGCTATAATCCTCGTTGAAAGGGGTGATAAGGGCTACTCCTGTGCCTCTTAGTGTTAACATGCTTGCTTTATTTTTAATAAATACTGAATGACTAAATTCAAATTCTCTGACAAACTTCTATTTGGATCGAAAGCTACCATCAAATCCAAATACGGTTTATTTACTTCGGAAAAGAAACCCACTTTGAATGAGGCTTGTTTTGACAACAGCAAATAACGCATATATGGATTGAGCTTTGAAGCAGAAACCAAGATAAAATCCAAGGGCTCATCCAAAAACTCATTGAAATATGCCGATGCTTGTCCAGACCAGGTGAAATGTGTATGGTTGATTCCTTCATTTACTTCTGCCTTTTTTGGTGTGTAGAAGTAAGCAATGATGCGGACTTTCAGCCCCCACTGTGACCGTATAGAAGCTTTTGCTGCTTCATATTCCTCCGCTGAAGTTGCCAAAATCCCAATAGTTTTAATGCTATCTGGTATATTCACTTCGTGCGATTCCTTGGAAACCTTTTTCAGTAGTTTCCGAAGTTGCCAATCTACCAATTGATCTTTGATCCATTTCATAGGCTTAGTCTTTACTAACAAATTGTAAAAACTCTTCCTCTGAAATCAGTTTGACCCCTAATTTTTCAGCTTTTTCCTTTTTACTAGGGCCCATATCTTCTCCTTCGATGATGAAATCCAATGCTTTGGATACCGACTTTACATAAGTTCCACCATTGGCTTCTACAAAATCTATAATTTCATCCCGCTTAAAATGATTCAGTTTTCCAGAAGCCAAGATTTTCATTCCTTCCAATACATTGCTAGTCAAAACCCGTTCTTCCTCCTGTAGCTCGAAATTTAATCCATGGGCTCGTAAGCGCTCGATGATGGTCAGGTTTTCCTGATCTTCAAAAAACTCCCGAATACTATGAACCAATGTTTCTCCTACACCATTCACGGCTAGTAACTGCTCTGTTGAGGCATTTTTTAACGCATCTATGGTTTTAAATTCTTTGGCAAGGATTTGCGCAGTATTTTCTCCGATGTTGCGTATGCCCAGTGCAAACAACACTTTGGGAAAGGCTTGCTGCTTGGATTTTTCAATCCCCTCCATCATATTGGAAATCACTCCTTCTTGGAAAGTGTTGGCCTTCAATTTTTTGATGCGGTCCTCTACTTCTGATGGAAGGTCTAGGTTTAACTCCAAGAGAATGGAGTGAACGGTAGGAGATAGTTTGCTGACTCTAATTAATTCTTCCAAACTTACCCGTGACCCCAGTAATACCTTCAGGACCGCACTTACCGGTACAAATTCTTCTAAACTTGGAAGTCCAGCATACTGAATCTGATCCTTAAGCAACAAAAGATTTCCAATGTTTTGAGCGACTTTTTTATTGCTTTTACGAATGAAAAGCTCAAATGCCTGTAAGGTCTCTTGCAGACTTTTTTCTGATGATTCGGCTAAAAACTTTTGAATAGCAGAAAGGGATAGCTGCTCTGTAAGGGCAAAAAATGCCTTGGTCAAGGAGATGTATAAGTGTCCTTCTTCTGTTTTCTGATACTGATCTTGAGACATTTCGAGTCCAAGGAGGCGGTCTTTTTGTCCTTCAAGTTCGTACAGATCTGCATAGTTTTGGATATATCCTTGTTCAATCAAGGTCTTGATTCGCTCGGTTCCCAAAGAATCTATATCCATGGCACGCTTGTGAAGGAAGTGTTCAATTCTACCCAAAATCTGTGGAGGGCACCCCATATGATTGGGGCAATAATGCTTGGCTTCTCCTTCTTTACGGGTGAGTTCAGTATGACATTCGGGGCAGTGTTGAATGTATGCAATAGGCTTACTACCTGATTTTCTTTTTTCAGGAATGACCGCAGTGATTTTGGGGATGATTTCTCCACCTTTTTCTATGGCTACCCAATCCCCCTCATGAAGACCTAAGCGCTCAATTTCATTGGCATTGTGCAAAGAGGCGCGCTTCACTGTAGTTCCCGCCAAATGTACCGGTGCTAAATTAGCTACAGGGGTAATGGCTCCAGTTCTTCCAACTTGGTAAGTGATCGAGAGTAATTGGCTGATGGCTGACTCAGCTTGATATTTGTAGGCAATGGCCCAACGTGGAATTTTGGCTGTGAAGCCTAATTCTTCCCGCTGATCGTAACTATTGACTTTCAATACTACCCCATCGGTATCCAATGGGAGCTCAAATCGCTTGTCCTGCCATTCATTGATATAAGTTAATACCTCCTGAACGGTCGTGCATTTGGCATAAGTAGGGGAGACATTGAATCCCCATTGTTCTAACAAGTGAATAGCTTTATCATGTTCTTCCACCCCAATTTCTTCACCCAACAGTTGATAAAAATAGCAGTTGAGTCTTCGCTTGGCGACGATGCTGCTGTCCTGCATTTTGACAGTTCCGGAAGCTGCATTTCTTGGATTTGCTAGAAGGGCATCCCCATTAGCTTCTCGCTCTGCATTGATTTTGTCAAATTCTTTCCGTGGTAAAAATATTTCGCCTCGTACTTCAAATTTATCTGGAACATTTGCTCCTTTGACATACAAAGGAATATTTCGGATGGTTTTGATATTTTCAGTGACCACATCACCTTTGGTTCCATCCCCTCTGGTGACCGCCCGCACCAATTTCCCATTTTCGTATACCAAACTGATAGCAACTCCATCAAATTTCAATTCACAGAAATACTCATAGTTTCTATGCCCCAAACCTTTGGCTATCCGCTCATCAAATGCTAGTAATTCTTCTGGAGAGTAGGTATTACCTAAGGAAAGCATGCGATACTCATGTTCCACAGTTTCAAATTCCTTGGTAATCGTACCACCTACCCGTTGGGAAGGACTGTCAGCATCCAAAAATTCAGGGAACTGCTTTTCCAAATCAATCAATTCCTGCAACAACTGATCAAATTCGAAATCAGAGATTTCAGTACGGTCCTCGTTGTAATAGAGCTGATTATGATAGTTGATCTGCTTGCTGAGTTCTGCGATCCTATGCTGCGCCTCTTGTGGGGTCATATATGGGGTGTGTTTGTATTAACGGTAAACTCCAAAATTAGCGGGTTGGATTACAATGGCAAAAGATTTCTTATGGATGATCAAATAATTTGATACCACAGAAATCAAGCTCATTTGCTATATTTGCCCACTTCCCAGATACCATGAGTAAAAAGACGGACATAGAATCCAAAATATTAGATGTTGCCTACAAGCTTTTTTTGAAGCAGGGGTATAAAAATACTACGATGGATGACATTGCTCAGGAACTTTCTATGAGCAAGAAAACTCTCTATAAGTATTTCCCTGGAAAGCTAGAGTTGCTGGCAGCCTCATTTGAAATTCTTAAAAACAGACTCTCTTTAAAGGTGGAAACCTTATTGGAAAATAAGTACATTCCCTTTACTGCGAAGCTGAAGTCTTTATTGACCATTGTGGCAGCAGATTTGGCACCTATCAATCCGGAGTTGTTGGATGATCTACGGGAACATGCTACAGAAATCTGGGCAGAATTGCAGACATATATCCGAGAATCCGCTTTTCTTCGCTTTCAAAAATTAATTGAAGAAGGGGTAAGGCATGGCTATATTTTGCCTAACATCAATATCAGTTTGGTGGTTTGTCTGTATGCAGCAGCTATTCAGAGTTTGATTGATACGCATTTCCTGGAACAATTTCCTGCAGAAATGCAGAAATCCATGAAAATGAGCACCGCAGATAAATACGATCAGGCTATACATATTATTTTCCAAGGGATTCTTACCGATGAGGCTCGTAAGGAGTTTCAATCGACTGAGTAAGATTTTCCAATCGAAATAACCATTCATTGAATCATGAAAACATTTAAACGATATACGATTACTTCTGCTTTACCGTATGCCAATGGACCTTTACACATTGGTCACTTAGCAGGTTGTTATATTCCATCCGATATTTATGCACGCTACTTGAGATTGAGAGAGCGGGATGTGGCTTATATCTGCGGCTCCGATGAACATGGAGTAGCCATTACCATCAAAGCAAAAAAAGAAGGTATTAGCCCTCAGGACGTAGTGGATCGCTACCATGAAATGATGAAAAAGAGCTTCCAAGAGTTTGGAATCAGCTTTGATCATTATTCAAGAACATCTGCCCCTATACATCATGAAACGGCCTCTGAATTTTTTAAGGATTTGTATGAAAAAGGAGAGTTTTTGGAGCAAATCACACAGCAGTACTACGATGAGGAGGCCGGACAATTTTTGGCTGACCGCTACATCGAAGGGACATGTCCTAAGTGTGGCTATGAGCATGCCTATGGAGATCAATGTGAGAAGTGTGGTTCCTCTTTGAGTCCTACTGAATTGCTGAATCCAAAATCCAAGCTTTCTGGAAGCAGTCCTGTATTGAAGGATACGAAACATTGGTTCTTGGACTTGGCACGCTACACGGAGTTTTTGAAACACTGGATATTAGAGGAACATCAATCAGACTGGAAAAATAATGTCTTGGGTCAGTGTAGATCTTGGTTGGAGGCTGGAGAGGGGTTGCAAGCCCGCTCCATGACACGTGACATGGAATGGGGAATTCCTGTTCCTGTAGAAGGTGCAGAGGGGAAAGTACTGTATGTATGGTTTGATGCCCCGATCGGATACATTTCTTCAACAAAAGAATGGGCAGCCGAACAAGGAAAAGACTGGGAGCCTTATTGGAAAGATCAGGATACCAAGTTGGTGCACTTTATTGGAAAAGATAACATCGTATTCCATTGCATTATTTTCCCGGCAATTTTAAAAACTCATGGTGGCTATGTGTTGCCTGATAATGTGCCTGCCAATGAATTTCTGAATTTGGAAGGGGATAAGATTTCCACCTCTCGAAACTGGGCGGTATGGTTGCATGAGTACTTGGAAGAATTTGCAGGAAAGCAGGATGTATTGCGGTATGTCTTGACTGCTAATGCCCCGGAAACCAAGGACAATGATTTTACTTGGAAGGATTTTCAGGGAAGGAATAATTCTGAATTGGTAGCCATTTTTGGGAACTTTGTCAACCGAGCAGTAGTGCTTACGCATAAGTTTTTTGATGGAAAAGTCCCTGCTTTGGGCAATTTGGAAGCGGTGGATCGGGAAGTGTTGGCTGATATGGCAGCATTTCCAGAGAAAATTGCTGATTCCATCGAGCGCTATCGCTTCCGTGAAGCCTTGTCTTTAGTGATGGATTTTGCTCGAATGGGAAATAAGTACTTGGCAGAAACTGAACCTTGGAAAGCCATCAAAACCGATCCGGAGAGAACAGCCACAGTATTGAATATTGCGTTGAATATTGCAGCGAATTTGGCTGTGGTAGCAGAACCTTTCTTGCCGTTTACTGCACAAAAGATTTATGGTATGTTTGAGTTGAACGGACTGACTTGGAAAGATGCAGGAAAGTCTGATTTGTTATTGGAAGGAAATGTGTTGAATCAAGCTGCTTTGTTGTTTGAGAAAATCGAAGATCAAACTGTAGAAAAACAGGTAAATAAATTATTAGATACGAAGAAGAAGAATGCGATGGAAACAGCACCTGCTGCACCGATGAAGGAATTGATTACCTATGATGATTTTGTGAAATTGGATATGCGAGTAGTGAAGGTGTTGACAGCTGAGCCTATGCCAAAATCGAAGAAGTTGTTAAAGTTGACAGTAGATACGGGTTTGGGTCAGCGCACGGTGTTGAGTGGTGTTGCCGAGCATTTCAAGCCGGAGGACTTGGTTGGTAAACAAGTGGTGATGTTGATCAATCTAGCTCCAAGGAAGATGATGGGGATAGATTCCGAGGGGATGATTTTGATGGCGGAGGATAAAGACGGAAGCTTGAAGTTGTTGCAGCCACATGAAGGTGTAGCGCCGGGGTCCACGATATCGTAAGAAGGATGAGGGAGGAAGGATGAAATCTGGCCTCCCTCTTTTTTTTGGTCCACGAATCGCACTAATTTCACGAAGGTTTTTTGGGAGTATAGTCATTAAAAGCCAGTTCTCAATTTTTAAAAAATTACCTATGCCTGTGATTTTTAGCTCGCTAGCTCGCAATTCCTCTAATTGTCTTCCAGCATTTTTCTGTGTTTTTTGTGCTTTCTGCGAGAGAAAATCTAAAAAAGTCCACAGATTTCTCAGATTTGCACAGATGAGGTGACTAGAGTTCTTTTTGGATAGTAATTGCTCTTTGAAAGGGTCTGATTTTTAATTTACTCGCAGAGCTCTGGGATTAAAGGAATCCAAATCTAAAATCTACCTTCTGAAATCTTATTTCTAAAATCGTGAGTGCTTGCATCAGATATGCTTGCGTTTTAAAAGTTCTCGCAATGGGCGCTACGATTTTTGCAGCGGACGCAACGTTAGACATTATAAAAGGAAGCTTTGTACTCTCTGCCTGAACCTTGGCTTTCTTTGCGGTTAGAGGTAAATTTCTTTTCCTTTCATCAAAAAAAAGTGTCTCTACTACTGTCTTTTCACTAGTTTTCGGATGTGCAACTAGTAAATCTCAATTTGGAAAACCAATACCCATGATACACCCAGTTAACTTTCGGCAAACTTTCTTATTTCTTTTATTCGGTTGTTTTTCACTGATCGTATTTGACAGTGTGGCCCAATTGTCGGATTTGCAGCGTTGGCAGCAACATGCTTCGCAGGTGGAGATTTTTAGAGATGGTTTTGGGGTGCCGCATATTTATGGAAAAACAGATGCCGATGCAGTTTTTGGGATGATTTATGCGCAGTGCGAGGATGATTTCAATCGGGTGGAGATGAATTACATCACCGCCATGGGCCGAATGGCAGAAGTAGAAGGGGTAAAAGAATTGTATGCAGACTTTCGGATGAAGTTGTACATCGATGAAGCAGTGGTCAAAAAAGAGTATCAGCAAGCACCCGAGTGGCTACGAAAACTCATGGATGCATGGGCAGATGGAATCAATTACTATTTACACGCACATCCAGAGGTCAAACCTAAACTGATTACCAAATTTGAACCATGGATGGCCTTGACTTTCTCCGAAGGAAGTATTGGGGGTGATATCGAAACCATTTCCGTGAATCAATTGAAGGCTTTCTATGACAAAGAATTCCAAGCCTCCTTGGTATATCAAGAGCGTGATTTTGACGAAGAACCTAAAGGTTCCAATGGTTTTGCGATTGCTCCAAGACTTACAGAATCAGGAAATGCTCTGTTGATGATCAATCCGCATACTTCTTTTTACTTCAGACCGGAAGTTCATATGGTGAGCGAAGAAGGTTTGAATGCCTACGGAGCTGTTACTTGGGGGCAGTTTTTTATCTATCAAGGTTTCAATGAGTATAATGGATGGATGCATACCTCTGCCAAAGCAGATGCCATCGATCATTTTGCCCTAACGGTGGAGCAAAGAAATGGCAGCTATCACTACAAATTCGGTGAGGAGTGGAGGCCTTTGGTAGAAAAGCCGATTGAATTGACCTACAAGGAAAATGGACAAATGTTGAAGCGAACCATTACAGCATACTACAGTCATCACGGACCGGTCATCCGTGAAGAGGATGGGAAATGGATTGCTATTGCCTTGATGGTGGAAAGAGAAAAAGCCTTGACTCAATCCTATCTCCGAACTAAAACCACCAATCACAAAGAGTTTCGGGCAATTATGGACTTGAAAACAAACAGCTCTAATAGTACCATGTATGCCGATCGCGATGGAAATATCGTGTATTACCATGGTAATTTTGTTCCCCGAAGAAATCCTTCTTTTGATTGGAGAGGAGTGGTGGATGGAAGTAACCCAGCAACTGACTGGCAGGGCTTACACGATGTAGAAGAATTGCTTTATCTGGAAAATCCTGTTACAGGCTGGATTCAGCATTGCAATTCTGATCCATTCAATGCACTTGGAACAGCCAGTCCCAAACGTTCAGATTTTCCTTCCTATGTAGCATGGGATGTGGAAAATGCCCGGGGAATCAATGCAGTTCGGATTTTGGAGCAACCTAGAAAATGGACCTTGGAGTCCATGATTTACGAACTCGCTTATGACCCGCACATATTAGCTTTTGAACCTTTGGTGCCTGTCTTAAAAAAGGCTTTTGATCAATTGCCAGCAACTGATCCAAGGAAAGCTACTTTAAAAACTACTGTAGATACCTTAGCAGCTTGGGATTTGAAAACACATCTACACTCCGTGGCTACCTCAGTAGCGGTGTTTTGGGGTAATCAACTGATGGGCATGGGTAGAGGTTTGGACAGACCTTGGGATGCCTATGTATTTGATTATTTGGCGGAGCATTTATCACAAGAGCAATTGATCGAAGCTTTGGAAAAAGCTATAACCAAGTTAGAGGATGATTTTGGGCAGTGGAATACTCCTTGGGGTGAAATTAACCGCTTCCAACGGGTGACGAATGCCATTCAAGGGAAATTTTACGATGAACTACCAAGTTTACCCGTGGGATTCAATTCATCTATGTGGGGTTCCTTGGCGGCTTATGGAAGTCGATCTTATCCCACGACAAAACGCTTCTATGGAAATGTGGGCAATAGCTTTGTGGCGGCAGTTGAATTTGGAGAGAAAGTGAAAGCTAAATCCATTTTGGCAGGAGGGCAGTCTGGAAATCCATTTTCTCCCCATTTTGTAGATCAGGCTGAGATGTATACTAAGGCTGAATTTAAAGATGTGCTATATTATCGAGAAGATGTGGAGCAACATGCACGAATGAACTATAGGCCAGGTCAAAAATTAAGGTGAATTTTAAACTTGGGGAAAGTGTAAGTAAGCTATTTTCCAGAATAGTGATTGTGGATGTGTCATTTTGCATTTGTTTAATATTTTGCTAACTTAAACGCTTTAAATCAGTCTTTTATGAACGTTGAAGTGTTGTCAGAAAGGGTAGATGTTCCAATAGAATCATCTACAATTGCCAGCTCCAAGGCTATTCCTACCTATGTCTATGCATCTGTTTTTGCTTCCTTTTGTATAGCAGTTGGTTTGATTTGGGATATTTCTTGGCATATGACGGTAGGCAGAGATGGCTTGTTTTCGCCTCCTCATTTAGCGATTTACTTGGGGGCACTAATTGCCGGGCTATTTTCTGGATTCAACGTGTTGAAAATCAGCTTTTGGGGTTCCCGTACTGAAAAAGCTGCTTCCATTAAGTTTTGGGGGATTTTTTATGCATCATTAGGTGCGTTATTCTGCATTTGGGGGGCTTTGGCTATGCTGACTTCCGCCCCTTTTGACGATTGGTGGCACAATACCTATGGGTTGGATGTGAAAATTTTATCCCCTCCTCATGCTCTATTGGGATTGGGAATGATCATTATTCAGTTTGGCGCGTTGATTTCGGTCAGTTCACTTCAAAACCGCAAGCATGCCACTTTACAAGTCAAAGAAAGAAAGCATTTGGAATGGATGTATGCCTTGAGTTCGGGGTTTTTATTAGTGATGTTGTTTGTGATAGGCTCGGAATATTTCTTCCCGTATCGGCTACGAATGATATTGCCCTATCAAATTGCTGCAACTTTGTTTCCATTCATTATCATAGCTGTGGCTTATGCTGCTCCCTATCGATGGGCAGCTACCAAAATGACAGCTGTGTACACAATTTTGATGGCAGCAATGGTTTGGATTTTGCCATTGTTTTCGGCAGAACCACTTCTTAGCCCTGTTCACAACCCTGTGACAAGAATGCAGCCCTATCTTTTTCCCTTACTCTTTATAGTACCAGCCATGGCTATGGATCTGTTGATTATGAAAAAAAGGGAAGGAAATAAATGGGTGTTGGCAGTCTTGCTCGGACTGGCCTTTATCAGTATTTTCACAGTAGTTCATTGGTATTTCTCAGCTTTTTTACTTTCTGAACCGGCACGAGGCTGGTTCTTCGGTAGATTCTCTTGGCCATATTATGTCAATCCAGAAAGCCCTTACAGGTTTGCTTTTTACGAGGATGCAAGTAGTCATCTGCCTTCTTTTGTGAAAGGAATGGGTATAGCGCTGCTACTGGCCATTCTTTCCAGTAGGTTAGGGATTTCCTTAGGAAGTTGGATGAAGGAAGTTAAACGTTAATTTTTACAGGAATTCCCCATGATGAAAAAGCTCCATATACAATTGCAAAGGATAGTTGGTTGTACAGTCATTCTTTTTTTGAGTCTTTTATTTTCTAGTCATGTTGGCAGTCCAGGGGTTATTTTTGAGGGGATGGTTGGTCCTTACAGGTTACTTGCAAGCATCAACCCTCCGGATGTAGTGCCAGGAACGGCGACTGTTGTGGTAATTATTCCAGAGAATCCAACAGGAATTAAGCTTCAGGCTAGACCTGTGTACTGGTCAGCGGGGCTGCAAGGAACACCTAAGGCCGATCCTCTAGTGCCAGTACTTGGTGAATTAGGAAAATATGAGGGAGAGTTGTGGTTTATGGAGTCCGGAACTTCCAGTGTCCAATTGTTACTAGAGGTGGGAGGGGAGAGTTTCGATGCAATTATTCCCGTCATGGCAGTACCAACTGCTCAAAAAGACATGCCTTTTGAACTGGGAGTTGTACTTGCAGTTTTGGGTGTACTGTTGGTTATATTGATGATTACCATTATCGCATCAGCCATTGGGGATAGTGTACGTATTCCAGGGGTTGAACGCTCGAAAAAACATCAGCGAAAGAAGTTGATTGGAACAGTCATCGGTTCATTGGTTGTGCTTTTATTTCTTTGGGGAGGAAAATCTTGGTGGGATAATGAGGCCAAAGCATATCAGAATTTTTTGTTCAAACAACTGACAGCACAATCCACTTGGACAGCTGAGGCAGATGGAGGATATCTCCATTTATCCATTGACCCAGAGCCTCTCCAACAGGCAAGAATTACAAGGAAAATCAGTTTTATTGTTCCTGACCACGGAAAATTGATGCACCTTTTTTTGATTAGAAAGGGTGATTTGGATGTTTTTGCACATGTACATCCCCATCGCTTAGACTCACTTAATTTCGGTGTACAGTTGCCCCCTCTTCCAGCAGGATCCTATCATGTATTTGCTGATATCACCCGATATACAGGTTTTTCCGAAACGATTGTTTCTGAGTTAGAGATACCCGAACCCAATGATTTTCAATTAGCTTCAAGCAATTCATTTATCTTAGGAAGAGATGATTCTTTCACTTTTTCAAACAGTATTTTCAAAAGCCCTACTACCTTGGATGCAGATATTATGGTTTGTGGGAAGCCGGGGATTAAAACAGATCTTCCAGGAGGGTATGCGGCTGTTTGGGAAGTTCAATCAGAAAAATTTGAATACGGTAAATTATACAGCCTCGATTTTGCCCTTTTTGATCCAACGGGGGAGCCTGCTGTATTGGAGCCGTATTTAGGCATGATGGGGCATGCAGTCGTATTGAAGCACGATGGTTCTGTCTTTATACACCTGCATCCTACAGGCAATTATTCCATGGGCTCTCAACAAATGCTGCTGGATAGATTTCAATCGGGGAAAGTAGGTTTTCAACAAATTCCAAAAGCATTGAGCTTCCAAGATAGCGTTGATCAAGTTATCAACTTTTTGGATATGTTACCGGATGAAGAACGCGACCTCTTACTGATGGGGGATATGCAACATTTGTCCGTCGATGACCCAGAACATGAAGGACATAGCATGGTCAGTTTTCCGTATGCTTTTCCTGAAAAAGGAGATTACAGGATCTGGATTCAAGTCAAAATCAATGGTGCGATTGTCAATGGAGCTTTTGATGTTTCGGTTCAGTGAAATCAATCAGGGAAGAATTGCCTCCACTGTATAACCTGCTGCTCGAAGCAATTGAATTACACCTTTCTCAGAGGGTAAGTGACCTGCACCTACGGCGATGAATGTACTTTCTTTTTTGATGAGTTTTTCAATCTTAGGGATCCAATCTAGATTCCTTTGATCAATCAAAATTTCACCATATTCTCCCGTCAAACCATCGGCAGTGATCATTTCTTGCAGTTTGCCAAGGTCTTCGGCTGTGTATGCATCGACCATGCCCTTAAATTCCTCAGCGCTTGCATCTGTAAGCACCATTTTTGACAAATCCGCAATCTGACGTTCGAGTGGTATTTGATCAAAAAGACTGATTTGATAGGTAGCCGTCTCTAAGCCTTCCATCGGTATTCCCAATTCCTGTGATTTGCTGGTAAAAAAGAGTTCATAGCTCTCCGGTGCTTCGCAAGGCAATTGCTTCATCAATACCATGGAAGAAAGGATAAAGGGCTTCATAATGCCCAATTGTGCGATGCCCATCCCATAATTACTCGTCAATAACTCATCGAGTGCCTCTTTGGCATCTTGTTCAAAATCATTTTGGATGTTGTAAAAGTCTTTGTTCATGGATTGGCTTTGCATCTCTTGGACGAGCATGGGGTCAGACATATTGAGCTCCAAAACAATTTTTTTACTGGATTTCAAGGCCGATAAAATCCGATCATCCATCTTAAAGTCTTCAGAGCAAATGACATGGATGGTGCCAAAAAGATAGGATGGCTGTTCCAATCCATTCTCGGAAATTTTCCACAACAAGGAATTTTCAAGCGCTTGCTGGGCAAAGGCAGGGGATAGTTGGATCAATAGTACGATCCAGATAAAAACAGATTTTCTCATAGTTTCTCGGTTCTCGCAGATAAAACGGATATAGCAGATTTAACGCAGATATAAATCTAAGAAAAAAAATTGAACGCGGATGATGCGGATGCTTCGCATCGCGGATTTTCGCCACTAAGGCACTAAGGCACAAAGTTATGGTCCACGAATGACACGAAATTGCACGAAGGGTAGGGATTAGTGACTATTTCTTATCGATAAATTTTGCAAAGTGAAAATATTTGGGAACTCTGCGGAAACCTTGGCTTGCTTTGCGGTTGAGCTGTCCACAGATTTCTCAGATTTGCACAGAATAAGTGGGCTGGGAAATAGTGAGGATAAAGTTAAATTAATTAAATGGGTAGTTTTATAATTTGCTCGCAAGGCTCGGGGATTAGCACAAATCCAATCCTGATAGTTACCCAAACTGAAATCTGAAATCTAAAATCTAAAATCTAAAATCTGCCCAATCTGCGATTGCTTGCATCCGTATCATCCGCGTTCTTATTACCCTTGTAATAATTGTCACAGAAAAACTCACTTTAAAAGTAGACTTTTGAATTATCACCTAATTTGGGGAAGTCTATGGTTGTCGTCGCAGCAGGGATTTTCTTGAAAAGGCATTAAATTCAATAAAAATCATTAACAACACCCACATATGAACCTAACCAAACGATCATTTCTCAAAAGACTTGGAGCATTGAGTGCCGGAACAGGATTAATTGGCGCAGGAGCGCTTCAATCGGCTTGTAGTTCCGAAACTGAGAAGCAATCCACTTTAGCTGGAGAAATGGATCCACCTTCGGAGTTTTCTGTCACTATTCTTCAAACAACGGATGTACATTGTCAGATTCATCCGCATGATGAATTGTATTGGGAAAATGGAGAAAAAGTGTTTAAAAAAGCCGGAGGGTATGCCAATATTCACACATTTATCCAACAAGAGCGTGCAAAAGCAGCACATTCCTTTTTAGTAGATACAGGGGACATGTTTCAAGGGTCCATGCTATCTGTAAAAACCCAAGGAGAAGCCATTGTTCCTATTTTGAACGCCATGTCTTACGACTTGTATTCTCCGGGTAACTGGGAGGTAGTGTACAACAAGAAGCCCATGCAAAAATTAATGGGAGCATTGACGGCAGGAAAAGTTTGTGCTAATATGTACCATGATTTAGGAAATGGTGAGCGTGGAGAATTGATTTTTCCTCCTTATCACATTTGGACAGTGAATGGAGTGAAGTTTGGTTTTATTGGATACAATGACCATCTGGTTCCTCGCAGACAATCACCTGGTTACAGTGAAGGGATTATTTTTACGAGACCGGAAGCAAATCTACCGCATTACGTAGATGTGTTGAGAAATCAGGAAGGATGCGCTTTTGTGGCGATTATGTCTCATATTGGGTTATCACAAGAAATTGCTCTTTCAAATAACCCTGCTTGTGAAGGAGTTGATTATATTTTGGGTGCAGATACGCATGAACGAGTGCGTAAACCTATTCAAGGGAAATACGCCAAAGTGGTGCAGCCGGGTGCATTTGGTTCCTTTTTGGGTAAGTTAGAATTGAAAGTTAAGGATGGTAAAGTGGTTGGAGAAGACTACCAATTGCTGGATATTCTTGCTGACAATATCGAAGCATCTCCAAGAATCAGTCGGATTATAGATGAAGTAGAAGCTCCTTTCAAAGACGATATTAATCGAGTAGTGGGTTATAGTACAATACCGTTATATCGATATTTTGTAATAGAAAACCCCATTGATACGATGGTAGTAGATGCCGTCAAATGGCAGCTGCCGGATATTGACATTGCACTTTCCAATGGTTTTCGTTTCTGCCCTCCGAATGTTACTCCCGATGAAACTGGCAACATCCCGATTACCAGAGGCAATATTTATGATATGCTTCCAGTAGATTCCATCGTGCGAACAGGTGAGGTCACTGGTCAGCAATTGATGGATTGGATGGAGGTAGAGCTCAACAATGTGTTTGCAGAAGATGCCAATAGAAGATTTGGAGGCTGGGTGACCAAGTTTAAAGGCATGCAGATTACCTTCAATGCATTTGGAGAGCAAGGAAAGCGGGTTCAGTCCATGATTATCAAAGGAGAACCTGTTGATTTGAAGAAAACGTACACGATTTCTGCCTGCGAGCGGGAGGGAGATCCTGCGGATGTGATTTGTAGAATGAGCAATGTGAAAAACGTGCAAAACACCGAATACACCCTGCACGGAGTCATGTTGGCTTACTTGGAAGAAAATTCTCCTGTAACACCAATTCCAAGAGGAGATGCTCGGGCATTGGATGCACCTGCTACCTTGCTTTCGCAAGTTTCTGGTGTGGATTATGAGTTTCATTGATGAATTGAACTTTTCCAAAGTTTTCTAATTGGGGCATCAAATTGCTCATGCTGGAGAACTTTGGAAAAGTTATCTGTTGCGTATGGAAGTATCTTTTTAAACTGAAAATCCACAATTTTCCAGTTTTGATTTTTTTCCAGTATCTTTTGTCTTTAAAATCAAGACGATATGATGCAACAATTGACCCAACGATTAGCCTTAACCTTTGCACTCTTACTCACCTTTTGGGCCTGTACCCAAAAGGTTGAAGTCATTCAGCCTTCTTCGGTGGATGGCTTTAGTTTGCTGGAAGCTTATGTCATGGCCGATGATCCTGCTTTTTCTTACGAATTAGTTCACTCATCAAACCATGATACTTATGATTATCATGTGGTACGTATGGTCTCCCAAACATGGTTAACTACTGATGAAGTAAATGAAACGGAGTGGTGGCATTATGTTTCCTTTGTTGTACCCAACAACACCAGTTTTGAAACAGGATTTTTATGGATTGGAGGAGGAGCAATTGAATCACCTTTACCAGAAGAGCCTAACCCAATCATTTTGGAAGCTGCTCTCAGGACCAATTCTGTTGCAGCGGAAATACACAATGTTCCTTTTCAGCCATTGACATTTTTGGACGATGACAAAGGCCCACGCTACGAAGATGATATCATTGCCTATGGCTGGAGGAAGTTTATGGAAGGTGGAGCCAAAGATGAGGATGCCAAATGGCTGTTGCGCCTCCCTATGACCAAAGCGGCAAAGCTGGCTATGGATTTGGTGGTGGAACAAGTGCAAGAAAAGTATGATTTGTCTTTGAAGCATTTTGTGGTTTCGGGTGCTTCCAAAAGAGGTTGGACTACGTGGACTACTGCTGCGGTGGATAAGCGAGTAGTGGCTATGGCACCCATAGTGATTGATTTATTGAATTTGGAGGAATCATTTCAGCATCATTGGAGGAATTATGGTTATTGGGCACCTGCTGTAACCTCTTACGTCAATGAGGATATCATGGATTGGCAAGGCTCTCAGGAGTTTGAACGCTTGCTTTCCATTACGGAGCCGTATTCATTCAAAGAAAAGTTTGCTGATATTCCCAAATTGATTGTCAATGCTGCAGGGGACGAATTCTTTCAGCCAGATAGCTGGAAGTTTTATTGGGAAGAGTTGCCCGGTGAAAAGCACTTGATGTATGTGCCTAATTATGGACATGATTTGCGTAAATCAGATGCTTTGACAAATGTGTTGTCTTTTTACGCTTCCATCCTAAATCAGGCCGCAAGACCAACGTATGAATGGAGCATCTCCGAAAATGCTATTTTACTGAATACGGATCCCAATCAAAAACCTGCCTCCATCAAATTATGGTCCGCAACCAATGAAACCGAACGTAATTTCATGATCGATCGCTTTGGTCCCAAATGGACAGCTTCAGAGGTGCTGATCAATGAAAGCGGTCGTTACGAAATTCAAATTCCAAGCCCTGAGAAAGGCTACACTGGCTATTTTGTAGAAGTCACCTATCCAGGTCAGATTCCCATAAAAATCACTTCTGGGGTGGAGGTTTTACCTAGGGAGTACTCCTTTGAGCCTTATGTTCCTGTTAAAGCTCTAGGAACGCCAAAGGAGTAGAGGATATTCTTGTGCTGATTCTTGACCAATTAACCCTTATTTTATCCGATTAGCAGGGCTGGTTTTGAAGCTGCCTGTATGCGTTGTACCTTCGGATATACCTAATTTGATACGCTATGAGAAAAATTTACCTTTTGGGTTTCCTACTTCTTTGCATGGGTGTGCAACTGGCAGTAGCCCAACAAATACCCACACCAAAAGAGCACTTTGGCTTTGAAATAGGAGAGGATTATAAATTAGTGACATTTACGGATATGGATGCCTATTTCCGTAAAGTATCTGCACTCTCCGATCGGGTAAAATATGTAGAAATCGGTGAAACAGAAATGGGTAAACAAATGCCCATGATGATCATTACTTCTCCTAAAAACCATCAAAATCTGGATCGATACAAGGAGATTTCACAAAAATTGGGAAGAGCAGAGGTTACTCCTGAGGAAGCCAAAGCCTTGGTTAGTGAAGGGAAACCGGTGATTTGGATAGATGGAGGATTGCATAGTACAGAAACTGTCGCTTCCCATCAGTTGATACCTACATTTTATGAACTAGTGAGCAGCAATGACTCGGAGGTGTTACGCTTTTTGGATGATTTGATTATCCTTATGTTGCAGGTGAATCCGGATGGTCAGGATATTGTCACTGATTGGTATATGGGTCCCTCAGATGTGACCAAGCGCAACATGAGCACTCCTTACATGTACCAAAAATATGTAGGTCATGATAATAATCGAGATTTTTTCATGAACAATATGAAGGAAACTACTAATGTTTCCCGACAAATGTATGTAGAGTGGATTCCTCAGATTGTATTCAATCATCATCAAACTTCCCCGGCAGGAACTGTTGTAGCGGGCCCTCCTTACAGGGACCCCTTCAACCATGTTTTTGATCCCTTGATTATGACATCTTTGGACGGAGTCGGTGCAGCAATGATCAATCGATTAAATGCTGAAAATAAGCCTGGCTATACCCGTTTAGGTGGATCCGTATTTTCTTCTTGGTGGAATGGTGGTCTGCGAACTACCCCATATTTTCACAACATTATCGGGATTTTGACAGAAACTACTGGAGGGCCAACGCCGTCCTCTATTCCATTGGTGCCGGAGCGATTGATTCCTACGCATGCGACTCCTTTTCCGATTGAGCCACAGCCTTGGAATTTCAAAAGATCCATTGATTACTCAGTATCCATGAACATGGCAGTCTTGGATTATGCTAGTAGAAATGCGGATGCCTTGTTGATGAATATTTATACAATGGGAAAAAATGCCATTGACCGAGGCAATATGGACCATTGGACCAAGTACCCTAAAAGAGCAGCGGCAGTTCAAGAAACGTTTAACAGAAGCCGTCAACAACGACAGGCTGATGATCCTGAAGCAGCTTTCTATGGTATGAGAAGTGGTCTACCAGTACAGTTTTTTGATTCGGTTTATAGAAATCCTGAATTAAGAGATCCTAGAGGTTTTATTTTACCTGCCAACCAAGCTGATTTCCCAACTGCTACCCGATTTGTCAATGCTTTGATCAAATCAGGTGTTCAGGTGCATAAAGCTACGGCTGCTTTCACCGTCAATGGGAAGCAATATCCAGCTGGTTCGTATGTAGTGAAATCAGCTCAAGCTTTCAGACCGCATGTGTTGGATATGTTTGAGCCGCAAGATCACCCCAATGATTTTGAATATCCAGGAGGTCCCCCGAAGCGTCCATATGATGCAGCGGGTTGGAGTTTAGCCTTGCAGATGGGAGTAGAATTTGACCGTATTTTGGAAGGTTTCGATGGGCCATTTGAAGCCATTGCATATGGAGATGTACAGCCTTTTACGCCTACAAGGTTACCTTCTGGGTCTGGGTTGTTAATAGATGTAAGAGGAAATAATGCTTTCCTTGCTGTCAATGATTTGATGAAAGCAGGCGTAAGTGTATCTCGTACTACTACCGCTCATGCAGGTCTGCCTGCTGGAAGCTTCTTTGTGAGTGGTAATAGAGCTGCGGTAGAGAAAGCAGCAACAGCCTATGGGATCAATGTGGTTTCAGCGTCTAGACCATCCGGCACTGTGTCCATCAAACCTGCAAGAGTCGCTTTGTTTGACCACTATGGTGGCTCCATGCCATCGGGATGGGTTCGTTGGATGTTGGAGCAATACAATTTTGCGTTCAATGTGGTGTATCCAAAAGAATTGGATGCAGGTAATTTGAAGGCAAAGTATGACGTGATTTTATTTATTGGTGCTGGTGCACCAGGAACTGTCAGAAACTGGGGTGGCGCAGTAAGGGAAGAAGATGTAGCTACCGAATATCATGCCTTAATCGGTAATGTAACCCGTGAGAAAACGGTGCCTGCTTTGAAAGCATTTATGGAAGCGGGTGGTTCTATCGTTGCCGTTGGAGCATCTACTGCATTTGCATATGATTTCCAACTTCCTGTAAGCAATGCTTTGGTAGAAAAATTACCTGATGGACGTGAGCGTCCACTGAGTGGAGATAAGTATTACATTCCAGGAAGTATTTTAAAAGCCCATTTGGATGGTACTCATTCCGCCAACTGGGGTATGGGTGAATCTGCCAATATGGTATTCAACAACAGTCCGGTATTCAATTTAGCTCCTAATGCTTTGATTCAAGGTGTGAAGCCATTGGCTTGGTTTGGTACAGAATCACCGTTGGTGTCTGGTTGGGCATGGGGTGAAGGATATCTGAGAAATGGAGTAGTTGCCTTTGAAGCACCTGTAGGGAAGGGTAAATTCTATGCCTTTGGTCCAGAAATTACCTTCCGTGCCCAAGCGCATAATACCTTTAAGATGTTGTTTAATCAGTTGTATGTGAGGTAATTAGTAGTCGACGGTTGGCAGTCTGCTGTCAACAGTTTAATAAATAGTGAAAATACGATTAGTCAATTGATTAACTGAATCCCTACTTGGTTCTTGGTACTTTGTACATGGTACAATTTTAGTGATTAGTTGAATAAGTGACTAGTGACTAGTGAGCAGTTAGACCCGGCAGGTTTTTGAAACCTGCTGGGTCTTTTTTATCGGGCCCGCCGCTGATTGATTCGACTTGGGAAAAGGGGTAGTGTTTCTTAATGAAACATTATCTCATTCCAGTCTGAATTCCTTGTAAGAGTAGGGCTATCGTCAGGCGCGGAATCCCAGAGGCTTTCTGCACTTTTTGTGAAAAGACCTTGATTGGTAGCTGCAAAAATTTTGCCTTGGAATTCCTGCAGTGTAAAAAGTTGAGAAAAGTTTATTCCTTCAGAATTCAATTGTCTAATATTAAATTCAGCAGGATCCAAGGTAGTGTAATTTTCAACTTCTGCCAACGATGAAGCACCTGTAACCCATATAACCAAGCGATCTTCATGCATAAATAGCTCAGGTGAGCTATTGAATGTGATGCGTAGCTCTAAGTCATTTAAGTTACCACTTTGGGATATGAATATATTTCGGAATGAACTGACAAGTAATTTTCCATCAGAAGTAAATACATGTCCAAAGTAGGGTGTAAAGTTTCCATTACCATCCTTTAGATCAAAGGGTGTGGCACTTCCATCTGGACCCACAAAGAAGTTTTGATTGAGGGTAGAAACGAGCCACCCGTCCTGAAAAGCATCTATCTGTTGAATCGTATTAAGACCTTCAATTGTTGGATTATCAACCATTGGCGGAGTAATCTTAATGGCTGTTGTGTCTGGTATTATGCCGACAAAATTGGTATTCTTTTCTAAGTCAAATAGATAAATACCTCTATCAAATGTTTCTCCAATCAAATCAACAGCAGCCAATAATTTCCCGTTATTGATATCGAAATTTTTTAATCGGTTGGGTGAAGAGGATACTTTAGGCCTGCCTCCAGGTAATTGAATCAAGCGATTTAAATCAAGAAGACCTACACCCCCATTACCCTGATTTCGGTAAATATAAAAACCAAAGAGGTTTCTATCCACCGCGGCTATGTATTGTTTGGTTAAACTTTGCCTGAATTCCATTTGGTTTGGTCTCACGCAGCAAAGTTGATTGACAGTTAGGTCCGTGGTAATGAATCCCGGATTGCTGGCATGGCTAAAAAATAATTGATCATCGATTACTTTGATATTATTCACAATGGAACCTCTGAAGTTAAAATGTGGATCATCAAATCGTGCAAATTTTTCAAGTTCTATTACTGGCTCTACAGGATTTTCTTGTTCTTGGCAAGATGAAACTATTCCTAGAATTAAAAGTAAAATTATGGAGTATTTTGATTTCATTTGGCTTAAATTTTTTCTGAATTTTAAATAACAAAAAAATAGTTGGATTAACAACTAGAACTATTGTTAATTTATTGTTAACTACGACGAGCTTACATCCTGAATTTTGTTTTTTGCGAAACTGGTTTGGTTAGCAGTCTAAAAAAAATAATTATTTATTCCACTTTTTGTCATCCAATGATGTGTGAAACACTGCATGTATGAAAACAATTTGTTTATCTGAATAAATTCTTTCCCAAAATCGGCTCGACCAATTCACCCTTCATTTTTCCTTGATTTTCCACCAAGATATCCCAAGGTTCCATCCTTGGTTCATCGGATAAATCAAACGTCCCATAATGCATGGGGATAAAGTAAGAACCTTCCAGCGTATTGAATGCATCGATAGCATCAAGAGGACTGATGTGGGCTTGATTCATAAACCATTCGGGTCGGAAAGCTCCCACGCCCATCAGGCAGTAATCAGGCTGCCCCATTACTTGGCGGATATCTTCGAAGTGTGGCCCATGACCGGAGTCTCCCATAAAATAGATGCTTTTATCCCCTGATTGAATCCAAAATCCACCCCATAAATTTTCATTCAGGTCCCATAACCATCTTCTTGACCAATGCCTGGATGGTACATACACAATTTGAAGTTCGGTATCATCCGTTTTATATTCCTGAAACCATCCAGCCTCTTGAATTTCGCCAAACGCACCCCACTTACCAATCACCTCACCAATCTTCAAACCCGTCAGAACCTGAGTTCCTGGCTGAAGCTTCAGAAGTTTCTGAATGGTAGCTTTATCAATATGGTCCCGATGATTATGTGAAAGTAGCAGGAAGTCTATGGGAGGAAGATCTTCAACGGCTAATACCTCTGGTGATTCCCGCTTTAAAAAGGTGTTTTTCTCCAAAAACGGATCAATCAACAAGACCTTCCCGTTTACTTGGATTAAATAGCTTGCATGACCTAACCAGAGTAAGTAGTCTTCTTGGGATTGAAGAATAGCAGGATCAAAGTCTATTTTTAATCTTCTTGTTTCATTTTTCTTGGCTTCTTTGTAAGGATTTTTTGAGAGCTGCCATTTGAAAAGATCCGAAAAACTATCTTCAAAAGGCTGATAAAGATTGACAAAATTACCCTTAGCATCCAATGGTGTGCCTTTCCAAGTTGTTGGGACGGTAGGCACGGTTCGTAATGCTGTGTTTTCGATGTACTCGATGCGTTCATCTATGGTTTGGTTCATCATTGCTAAAATAAGAATGGCAGGAATAAGCGTGAAAAAAGCAATGGTTCTCTTTTTTGGTTTCGTTTTCATGTGTATTACAACTGGTGGGGAACCCCCTTTATAGAAATTCCTTTGTTCTAGGTACGGATATCCTGTATAAGAGTTTATGATGAACCTTTAACTTATAGGATTGTTTGTTGCAAAAGATTTTTCACAATTAAGTGTGTATTGCAGAATATTCATTCTGGATTGGCAGTTGAAACATGCGCATGAAATAAATTTTCGAAAAAAGGTTTGACAACCAAAGAAAAAATCTTCTATTTTTCCGAAAATTATAGAGATGAGTAGTAGGAGGAAATTTATTCGAAATGTGGCTTTGGGTTCGACCGTTATGGCCCTGCCACATATAGGTTTTGCTGGTAAGGCGGAGAAACCAATGATTCATCAAGTGTTTTTCTGGTTAAATCCGGAGGTAGACCTACAGGATTTTATCCAAGAAGCTCAGAATCTTTCCCGAATAGATACAGTTAGGCAATTATATATAGGTACACCTGCGGCAACTGTGGAGCGAGATGTCATTGATAGTTCATACTCCATTGCTTGTACATTTTTTTTCGATAGTGTAGCGGATGAACAAAAATATCAAGTAGATCCGCAGCATCTTGCTTTTGTAGAAAAAAACAGGAACAAATGGAGCAAAGTACTAGTTTATGATTTTGTAATTTGATCTAAACCCAAAATAATTTCATAGATATTAATTAAAATTTATTGTTGTATGAAGCAGTTGAAAATTTGGACATTCTTGCTGGCTGTTCTAGCCATTGGAGCAGCTTGTAATCCTGATGATGAGGAAGCTCCTATCGTTAGTGAAGAAGATCGCATTAAATTAGCGGTTTTTGAAGTGATGAGAGATTGGTACTATTGGACTAATGAATTACCAACAAGTATTAATCCAAGTGATTTTGACACCAGACAAGATTTATTGGATGCACTTCGTTTCAGACCTTTAGATAGATTTACTTTTTTTACTACACCACAAGCTAGAGCCAATCAAATCGTGGGGAATGTATCGGGTGTTCATGGGATTAGAATTGCATTTAATCAAGAAGAACGTTTATTTCTAGCCTCCGTGACTCGTACGGGGCCTGCAGGTGCAGATGGTTGGCAAAGAGGCTGGGAAATCATTGAAGTCAATGGACGAACCATTCCTTCTTTGAGAAATCCTAATGGAAGTTTTACTATTGATCTAGGACCGAACGAAGTTGGAGTGACCAATACGTTTAAATTTAGATTGCCGGATGGTTCCGAAACGACAAGAACAATTCCTAAAGCCGCTTTTACAGCC
Organism: Mongoliitalea sp.; assembly: GCF_054166905.1. Lineage (NCBI taxonomy): Bacteria > Pseudomonadati > Bacteroidota > Cytophagia > Cytophagales > Cyclobacteriaceae > Mongoliitalea > Mongoliitalea sp. The sequence continues at coordinate 24,739 of NZ_JBSZCK010000035.1, forward strand.
AATTCAGTCGCTCATGAGCAAGTATTTGAGATGGGTGGAAAAAGAATTGGTTATTGGGTGTATGAAAACTTCCGTGCTACTGCAGGAACTACTCCTTCCAGAAGCTTAGAAGTAGAAGAGTCTTTCGGGAGGTTTCAAGCAGCAAATATCAACGAGTTGATCATTGATTTAAGATACAATGGTGGAGGTCTAGTATCCGTTGCAGAACAAATTCTAAATTATTTAGTACCAACTTCTGCAAATGGGCAGGTAATGTACACTTATCGTTGGAATCCAAATCAATTTCAAAGAAGCACTTCTACCAATTTTAATAAAAATGGTTCATTGAACTTAAATAGAATTGTATTTATCACTTCCCGTTCTTCCGCCTCTGCCTCTGAATTGGCCATCAATAGCTTAAGGCCTTTTGTTGATGTGGTCATCGTAGGTGATAATACATTTGGAAAACCGGTTGGGTCTATTGGGGTTTCTCCTTTCAACCGTGTATTATCAGCCAATGACATAGAATTGGAGTTAATTACCTTTTCAATTGCAAACGCAAGAGGCGAGGCTGATTACTTTGAAGGATTTGAGCCTGCCATTAGAGCAGGTGATGATTTGACTCGTAATTGGGGAGATCCTCAGGAGTTTAGACTGGCAGCAGCTTTGAGCTTAGTGACGGAGGGGAGTGTGAGTGCTCGATTGAGAGATACCTATTACAGACCAACTTGGCACATGCATGAGCAGTTTAAAGGATTGGAACAAGAATATTTTATGTACTAAAATTTAAGCGGGTTTCGACCCGCTTTTTTTATGATTTCTTATGGAGTTTGCTGTAGTCTTCTATGAGCGTGTTATGTCCTGATTCTAATTCCAAGCATTGAATTTGAGGGATTTTAGAACTGAATTTTTCAAGATTTTTCGAAGTAACCATTTTGTCATATTTCCCGGTCACCAAAGTAATAGATGTTTGGCTTAGCCTCAGTTGTCGAATGATTGTGCCTAGTTCAGGTTGCAATGTTTTAAAAACATTCCAAGTGAAGTATACCTGAGCGCGCATGGTTCGCGTCTGCATCTGAGATTTTACAAATTTGATAAAACTGGATTCCAGTATTCCTATGCTATATAGGATATCCATGGTCTTGAAAAACCGCTCAGGATGAAATACTACATGCTTGAATAGGCGGTTAAATACCCCTGGGAATGTGGCCATATTGTACCAAAATCCTGTTTTTATACCATCAGGGGCCATTAGTAACAAGGACTGCACGTAGTTGGGGAACAATTCGTAGCTCACTAGGCAAAACTTTCCTCCCATGCTGTATCCTACCAAATGGAATTTTTCAAAATTTTCCTGTTGCATCAATTGCAAAAGAATTGTTCTCCAGATTTCCTTGGTTAATTTTTGATGCACACTATTCCAACTGCTCTGCCCGTGGTAAAAAATATCAATGACCAAATAGGTCTCGTCTGATTTTCTCAAGTTTAGAAAACCTTGATATGCCTTGCTATTTTGACCAAAACCATGGAATAGTAGAGAGACTCTAGGTCCATTGCCATGCTTGTAGTAAGCTAAATTCCCAAAACTAGTAGTCAAATAGGATGTTTGCATGTTCCAAAATTAATGGAAATAATTCATTTTCATAATGGAATTTCTGTCATGAATTTTGTCTATATATGAAATAAAATTCCGAAAAAAGTCATGTGAGTTCATTTTCACATTATTTCTTGTGAGCTATTTTTGGTTTTTCAGATAAAATTATTGAAAAAAACTTAAGAAACTTTGAACTTACGTATAGTTTCCTGAGTTTAATTTCTCAAATTTGCACCCGAATGGAGACCAAAGAAAAAATTATAGAAACTGCCGAAGACTTATTCATGAAGTTTGGGGTACGGTCTGTTACCATGGATGATATCGCAAGACAAGCGGGTATTTCGAAAAAAACGATCTATCAGGAGTTTGCCGATAAGAACCAATTGGTATTTGAGACTTTTGCTCAAGCTTTAGATAAGGATAAATGTAAACTAGGGGAGCACCTTAGTTTAGACAAGGGGGTAGTTGCACATATGGCTGGGATGAGTGCTTATATCAGACAACGCTTTGCGGATTTCAATCCTCTAGTTATGAATGAAATACAACGTTATTTCCCTCAATGTTGGCAATTATTTGAGGATTTCAAGCAGGACTTTGTGTTCAAACAGCTTGTCCAAGTACTTGAAAAAGGAAAAGAAGAGGGTATGTTTAGAGCAGAGATTAATTCTGAAATTCTCGCCTTTCTCAGAATGGAGCAAATGGATAGTTTATTTGATCCTATCAAATTTCCACCCTCTAAATTCAACCTTATCGAGTTACATTTGGAAGTTTTCGAACATTTTCTTTTCGGCATCCTCACGAATGAAGGTAAAACAGCATATCTAAACCAAAAAAACACCACCACATGAAAACTGTGATAAAAGGATTTGCAGTGACCTTGTCATTGCTATTCCAACTTGTCAGTCCTCCACAACTATCGGCTCAAAATACCGTCGTTTTTACCCTTGAGGAGGCTATATCTTATGCCTTGCAAAATAATCCAGATGCTAAGAATGCAGCATTGGAGTTGTTGGCATCGAAGGCAATCATTCGTCAAAATTTGGCTTCGGGTTTACCGCAAATCAATGGAAATTATGATTTTACGTACAATGCCGCAATTCCGGTAATATTTTTACCCAATGTTGAGGGGGCACCCTTCTTTAATCCGGACAATCCAGCAGATGTAGTCGAATTGAGATTTGGTGTTGATTTTCAATCCAATTTAGGTGTCAGAATAGACCAAATGATTTTTGATGGTTCCTACTTTGTGGGGTTAAAGGCAGCTAAGACATTGAATATTCTAACTGCATTTGATAAAGAAAAGGCAGAAATTGATGTTCGGGAGACAGTCAAAAAAGCATATTTCACTGTTTTGGTCAATGATGAGCGCAGAAGGATTTTTGAGGTCAACCTTGAGAGAGTAGAAACATTACTACGTGAGACGGAAGCACTTTATGAAGCTGGTTTCGTTGAAAAAATTGATGTCAGCAGGACTAAAGTACAACGAAATAATTTAAAAACTGAATTAGATAAAATTGTTGCTGCCACTGCTATAAGTGTAGAGGTATTAAAACTTCAAATGGGTCTTCCTTCGGAATATACGATTGAATTGGCCGAGACCATTCGAGACTTTAATAATATAGCTGAGGTGACTGATCTCTTGGCTACTGAAATGAACCGCAGAGTAGAATTGGATCAGTTGAAGACGAATATGGACTTGACTCGATTAGATATGAAAAATAATCAAATCCAGTACATGCCCAATTTAAATGCATTTTTAACCTATACACGATCGGGGGCCTCCTTATCATTACCTGAATTAAATAGGAACGATTGGTTTACAGGTGCATTTGTCGGTTTTAATTTAAGCATTCCCATTTTTGATGGCTTTTCCAAAGCTGCTCGTATCCAACAAAATAGAGTTCAGTTAAGGCAATTGGAAAATCAACAGGATTTCCTTAAGCGTTCATTCGAAGTGGAAGTCTATCAAGCTAAAGTGAGTTTAAGTAATTCAGTTGCGTCCCTCCGATTACAAGCAGAAAATATGGATCTCGCTTTGGAAGTATTTGAAATGGCTAAAATCAAGTTTCAAGAAGGTGTGGGTTCTAACTTAGAAGTGGTGGATGCCGACTCTGCCCTGAAAGAAGCCGAAACCAATTATTTCGCAGCCCTGTATGATGCCTTGATCGCCAAAGTGGATTTGGAGAAGGCACTCGGACTATTATAATGAAATCTATCACAAGCATTTACACCAACAAATATATGAAAACCTATTCATCACTTATTTTGATACTACTGACAGTGGTAGCTTTCTCTTGTGGAAAAAAAGATGAGCTTACTGTGAAAAAAGATGAGTTAGCAACTTTGAAGAAAGACGCCAATGATCTACGCTTGAAAATTGAAGCTTTGGAAAAAGAAATTTCTTTGCTAGACCCTGAGTTTGGAATAGCCAATAGAAAGGCAGTGTTGATTTCTACGATTCAACCAATTGTAGGTAAGTTTGAAAACTATGTGGAAGTAGCCGGTTCGGTCCTTTCCAAGAAAAATGTGAACATCTCAGGAGAGGTGTCTGGAAGAGTAACCGAAGTGATTGCTATTGAGGGGATGCAGATTTCAAAAGGGCAGGTGATGGCCAGAATCGACTCCGAGTCTATCCAGAGAAATATAGAAGAAGTTCAGAAGCAATTGGAGCTTGCCGCTATTGTATTTGAAAAGCAAGAACGCTTATGGAATCAGCAGATTGGAACCGAGTTACAGTTTTTGGAAGCAAAAAACAGAAAAGAGACTTTGGAAAAAAGCCTGGCATCACTAAGAACCCAAGAATCGAGAACCTTGGTCAGAGCACCATTTAACGGGACAGTGGAATCCGTACAAGTTCGCTTAGGTGAATTGGTACAGCCAGGCTCTCCAATGTTCCAGTTTGTGGGTGTGAGTGAACTATATGTGGAAGCAGATGTTTCTGAGCGCTACATTGGTGTAATCAGTAAGGGGGATTCTGTAGAGATTTCCTTCCCATCCATCAATGAATCTTTCAGAACAAAAGTATCAGCCGTTGGATCCATTATCAATCCAAACAATCGCACCTTCAAGGTAGAGGTGTTTTTACCTAATCTTCCTAATGTAAAGCCAAATATGATTTCTGTTTTGAAAATCAAGGACTACGAAGTGGATGAAGCTGTCAAAGTTCCAAATTACTTGATTTTGCAGGATAATAGAGGGGAATATGTGTTTATTGTAGAAGATGGATTAAGCAAAAAGCGCTACATTAAGCGTGGAAGGACCTATAAGGATCGTTCTGAAATCGTGGAAGGTTTGACAGGAGCAGAAACCTTGGTGGATAAAGGGTTCAGAGAAGTAGGAGATAATTTTTCAGTAACCATTGCAGCTTAAGTCACCATGTCTCAAGAAAACCAACCCAAGAAAATCGTCAGGGAGTTCGGGCTGAGCTCGCTCTCAGTTGATAATCAAACATCAGTAGTAATCTTAGCTGTCATCATCACAGTACTAGGTATTTTGGCATATACTACGATGCCCAAAGAGTCATTTCCTGAGATCGTCATTCCTACGGTCTATGTAGGAACGGCTTATCCAGGTAACTCTCCAGTGGATATGGAGAATTTGATTACCCGTCCCATTGAAAAGGAACTGAAGTCTATCAATAACATCAAGAATATTAAATCTACCTCTGTTCAGGATTTTTCTTCTGTTGTAGTGGAGTTTAACCCTGGTGTTGAGATTTCCAAAGCGATTCAGGATGTCAAAGACGCGGTGGATAAGGCGAAAAGTGAATTACCAACTGATTTGGATCAGGATCCCGATGTGATAGAAGTCAATACTTCTGATTTCCCAATCATGAACGTGAATCTTTCGGGGAATTACACAGAAGAGGAGCTGAAGAAGTTTGGGGAATATTTGGAAGATGAGATCGAAAAACTTCCGGAAATTTCCAAAGCAGAGCTTCGTGGTACAGTAGAGCGCGAAATCAGAATTGATGCAGATATCTTTAAAATGGAAGCCTTGGGTGTATCATTTTCGGATATCTCAGAAGCTGTTTCACAAGAAAACGTCACTATTTCGGGTGGTAATATTTTGGATGGGGAGTTTAGAAGATCACTTCGTATCACAGGGGAATTTACTGATCCAAGTGAATTAAATGGGATTATTGTAAAAACCGAGAACCAAAAAATTGTGTATTTGGAGGATGTGGCCGAGGTTCGTGATACGTACAAAGAACGTGAATCCTATGCTCGTAGCAATAAGTTACCTGTGGTCACTGTGAATGTGGTTAAAAGAAGTGGGGAAAACCTGCTTGATGCTGCTGACAAGATTAAAGGAATCATTGAAAATGCAAAAGCTAATAGATTTCCCCCGGATTTAGAAGTAAGCATCACCAATGATCAATCCAAAAATACCCGTTCACAAGTCAATGACCTGGAAAACTCCATCATCTTCGGGGTAATTCTCGTGGTGTTGGTACTGATGTTCTTCTTGGGCTTTAGAAACGCCTTATTCGTAGGGATTGCTATCCCGCTTTCCATGTTTATTTCATTCTTGGTTTTAAACTCCTTCGGCATTACCCTCAATCTGATGGTATTGTTTGCCTTGATTTTGGCTTTGGGAATGTTGGTGGATAATGGAATTGTGGTGGTAGAAAATATCTACCGTTTGATGCAAGAGGGCTTAAGTCCCATTCGTGCGGCAAAAGAAGGGGTAGGAGAGGTTGCATGGCCAATCATTACATCTACAGCTACGACATTGGCAGCTTTTATGCCATTGGCCTTTTGGGATGACATTATTGGGGAGTTTATGAAATACTTACCGATTACTTTGATCATTGTATTATCATCCTCCTTGTTTGTTGCCTTGGTGGTCAATCCTGTGCTTACTTCCCTATTTATGAAAGTTCAGGATGTGGAATCAGTCAAGCCAAAAACCAAAAATCTGATTGTTGCATTGGTTTTTGGGGTAATGTCGATTATAAGTTTCTTGGCAGGTTCGATCACTTTTGGGAATTTGTTTGGCATTGTAGCGATTCTGACCGTATTCAATGTGTATGCTTTAAGACCTGCTATCCGCTGGTTCCAGAATGTGTTTTTGGTTAGATTGGAAAACTTGTATGAGGCAACATTGAAGTTTGCATTAAAAGGTTATAATCCTTATTTCTTCTTTGCGGGTGTTAATTTATTGTTGGTTTTATCTATTGTGTTATTAGGTGTTAGAGCACCAAAAGTGCTATTTTTCCCTGATAATCAGCCTGCATTAGTCAATGTATTTATTGAGAATCCAATTGGAACAGATACAGAGGCTACCAATGCATTTATGTTAGGGATGGAGGATGAGTTGTTGCAATTGATGGAACCATACAGTGATGTAGTGGAGTCTATCATTTCTCAGGTTGGACAAGGTACAGGTGATCAATCGGAGGGACCAAGCACGGCCAATACTCCGCATAAAGCAAAGGTAACGATAAGCTTTGTGGAATATCAGTACAGACAAGGTGTGAACACGAATAAAATCATGGAAGAAATCCGCACCATGGTTGAAAAATATCCAGGTGTATTGATTACTGTTGATAAACAGCGTAATGGCCCACCGGTAGGGAAACCAATCAATATTGAGGTGAGTGGAGAGGATTTCGAAAAATTGATTTTGTTTGAAAATCAGTTCAGAGAGGCCTTGGTTTCTGCCAATATCCCTGGTATTGAAGAGTTGAAATCTGATTTAGAGTTGGGAAGCCCAGAAGTGATTCTAAAGATTGATCGTGAAAAAGCTCGACGATTTGGTTTATCTACTTCTCAAATCGCCAGTGAATTGCGTACGGCCTTATTTGGTCAGGAAGTTTCCAAATACAAGGAAGGAGAGGACGATTATCCCATTCAGCTGCGTCTGAAAGATGAGTATCGCTACGATTTGGCTTCTTTGGTCAATAAAAAAATTAATTTTAGAGATAAGTTGGGTAACAAAAAAGAGGTGCCAATTTCAGCCGTTGCTGACTTAGAGTATGGATCCACTTTTGGGTCAGTCAAAAGGAAAGATCTTAATAAAGTGATCACGATTTTCTCTAATGTCTTGGACGGATACAATCCAACTGAAATCAACAATGAATTGAAGCAGCTTGTGGCTAATTATTCTATACCGGATGGTATTAATGTTAAGTTTACAGGAGAGCAGGAGGAGCAGGCTAAATCAACCGCTTTCTTATTAAGAGCTTTGTTTATCGCTGTTTCGGTCATTTTCTTGATTATTGTGGCCCAATTTAACTCAGTAACTACGCCATTTATTATCATGGCTTCCGTTGTTTTGAGTACCATTGGTGTATTCCTTGGTTTGGTAATTTTCAACATGGACTTTGTTGTGATTATGACCGGTATCGGGATTATTTCCTTAGCAGGAGTAGTGGTAAATAATGCCATTGTCTTGATTGACTATACCAATTTGGTAAGAGAGCGCCGAAGAGAAGAGTTAGGAGTCAAAGATGGAGAGTATCTTTCTTATGATGAGTTGCTTAGCAGTATTGTTCAAGGTGGTAAAACCCGATTGAGGCCTGTTTTACTAACGGCTATTACCACTGTTTTAGGATTGATTCCATTAGCCATTGGGATGAATATCAACTTTGCTACTTTATTGAGTCAATTTGATCCTCAATTCTACATTGGAGGGGATAACGCAGACTTTTGGGGGCCGATGGCATGGACTGTAATATTTGGTCTAACCTTTGCAACCTTCCTTACGTTAGTAATCGTACCTGTCATGTATTTGTTGGCGGATAAACTGAATATGCTTTTTCGCAAATTGAAATAACATGATTTGATAAAGGTTGGTGGTTTTTAATTGTTTAAACCCTTGGGTAAATAACCCAGGGGTTTTTTATTGAATGTTTGAGTATTTTTAACCCTAGTTATCGTGTTTGAAAAAGTGTTTTTTGACTACTTTTGAAAACAATTCGGACAACTATGATGAATGATTTGAAGTGGTATGTGCTGTACACGACTTCCCGTGCAGAGAAAAAAGTAGCAGAGCGACTGAGAGAGAAAGGCTTGGAGGTGTATTTACCGATCATTGAAGAACTGAGACAATGGTCTGATCGGAAAAAGAAAGTCCAAAAGGCATTGTTTAATGGATATCTATTCGTCAAAACATCCCGAGCAAATTTATGGGAATCCCTTCAGGTACCTGGTGCGGTGAAATTTGTTCATTTTGCGGGTGAACATGCGACCGTTCGTGAAGAAGAGATTGAGACCATACAGCGTATCTTGGAAACAGGTGTTGCTGTAGAGACAGAGTCAGGAGAAATTGAAAAAGGACAGCAGGTAAAAATTGTTGGCGGGGCCTTGGAAGGAATGGAAGGTGAGTGTATCAATAAAGGTAACAAAGACTATTTTATTATTCGTATCCCTGGAATTGCACAAAATATGTTGGTGAATATCCCTCGAAAATTTTTACAGGTGAGGGCCTAAGATTCCCAAATTCCTTTGGGTACGATTTCTAATACGTGCCCAAAAGGATCTTCAAAATAAAAGCTTTGTAAACTATCCTTCCATCCCTGTTCGTGGGTGATGTTGATTCCTTTTGCTAAAAGCCTTGATTTTGCTTCCAAGTAATCTTGTTTATTGACCTCAAAAGCAATGTGTTGCTTTCCTTTTGCAAAATGAGCGGGGAGTGTTTCTTCTTTGGCAGTGACCTCAGGAATAAAGCAAAGTAAAACTGAGCTTCCACAGCGAAAGAATATATGCCTTCCTTTGACTTTGGATATGACAGGCATTTCTAATGTGTCCCCATAAAAATCCTCTGCCAGATCAAGGTCAGATATGTATAGGCAGATTTCTTTGATTTGTATGAATTTCATTGAACCAACCTATTAAAAATCGAAGTATTGTTCAACCTTATTTGCGTGAGTAAGCATTCAAGTATTTAAGTGGTTAAAAAATTAGTTGCTTTGGTGAAACTTAGTTTTTAAATTTAAAACAAAAACTATGGTTCGAATCCTTTTCTTAACTTTTGTTGGATTACTTCTGTTGGCATGTGGTACTAAATCCACTCAGAATGATACCCTCGTTTTTGAATTAACTGGACAGCTCAAGCAGCTTCAGTTACCGGAAGGATGGGGACAGTTTAATTTAGGGTGGAGGATATCTTCTGCCGGAAAAATCTTAGTGATTAACAATCCTACCTCGGAAATTGCGATTTATAAGGGGCTTGATGATTCATCACCATTAGTTATCAGTTTAGAAGCTGATGGGCCAGATGGAATAGGTGGGCCGATAATGGATACTCAATGGGGATATGATGAATCATTTTGGGTATCGACCTTTGGAGATAAATTAATCCAATTTGATAGTGAAGGGTCCATCCTGAGGCGGGTTTCAATTCCTACAGAAAGTCTTTTTGCTCAGAATGTTTCCCTATTGAATTTTAGTTTTGTTGCTACAGAATCAAGTGTTTATTTTCCCGCAGCACCGCTTACATTTGCTTGGAACACCTTAAGTCCAGAAGAAATTCAAGGGATGCCCAATTTGCTTCGTTTGGACTTGGATACGAATGAAATCAGTGTTTTATCTACCTATGCAGCCGATTTTTTAGGAACTAACCTGAATAAAAATATTATGCCAACCTTATTTGAAGGGCTTAATAATGCTGTCATCATCAATCATAACTTCAAAGATATTTGGGTGTACCAAGACGGGGAATTAAAGCAACAGGAAGTTTCCTTTAGTCAGTTTTCATCTAGTCCCCCCACTTCTTCAAAGGATATCTTCGAAGATATGGAAGAAATTATGTGGTTAATGAATTATTCTGATGCGTATTGGGATGTGGTCAATTTGCCGCAACTTGATATGATGGCCAGAGTTGTAAAGTTTGACGAACGCCCAGAGATGGAAGGACCAGGTATGGACTTTGTTCCTTCTAAATGGGGTTTGGTGCTTACGGATGCTAATTTTAGCAAACTCGGAGAGTTTATATTTCCCATCAATGCCTATAACCCTCAATTATCTTACTCTAGTTCGGAAGGGATATGGGTTTGTACCACACATCCCAACCGATCAGATATGGAGGAGGGTGTTTTGGTATTTGAATTGTTGGCTATCAAGTAAACATCAAAGTGTATCTTCTAAGTAGAAACTGCTTAGAATATAGCTTAGTTGCTCGTATTCTATCAGAAATGCATCATGCCCCAAATGGGAGCTGATTTCCCGATAGGTGCCCTTAGGGACATGCTTGGCTATCAACTGTGATTCTTCTTTCAAAAAAAGCATATCTGTATCCACCCCAATTGTTAATACTTTGCTGGGAATTTGTTGTAAAGCTTTTTCTAGGCTACCACGTTTTCTTCCCAAGTCATGTGCATCCATGGCTTTGCTCAGCGTCCAGTAGGAAAAGGCGTTAAAGCGTTTGGCCAGTTTTTGTCCCTGGTACTGGAGGTAGGATGAAATTCGATAATTGTCCAGTTTTTCTTCCGTATCTTCTTGTTTGAGTTCGAAGTCTTTGGGGTGGCGGTAAGAAAGCATAGCAATGGCTCGGGCGGCTTTCAAACCGTCTTTTCCTGCATCAGGTTGCCGTTCGCCCCAGGTGCAATCAGCAGCTATAGCCATCCGTTGTGTTTCATTGAAACCTCGTATCCAGGGAGTAGCCTTGGCATTGGATGCAATGATGATGCTATGTTTTACCTGATCTTGAAGTAGGTAAGCCCATTCCAAGCCTACCTGCCCTCCCAGAGAACCGCCAATAATGGTGTCTATCCTTTCAATTTCCAAATGCTGCCTTAGCAAATCCAACGAATTGGCCATGTCTCGTGGTGTGACTTGCGGAAAGTCATAATAATAAAAATCTCCACTAATGGGGTTTACTGACAAGGGAGAGGTACTGCCATAGCTGGAGCCTAGTAAATTGGCACATACAATAAAATGCTTGGATGGATCATAGAATCGGTCTTCGCCAATAAGTCCATTCCACCAATCAGAGACCTTTGCATCACCTGTCAAGGCATGAATGACCCAAATTACATTGTCTTTGGCGGCATTGAGATTGCCTAGGGTGGTAAAGGACAACTCAAACTCAGGTAAAATTTCTCCGGATTCTAGTGTGAAGGGTTCATGATGGATGAAGGTATCTTGACTCATATCGATGGTATAATAACTGCTGATCAAATTCATGGGAAATGTAAACTAATGAGATGTAACACAAGGTGAAAGCAATTGGCAATAAGCCATGTGAAGAAGCGACCGCATGAGTCGTTCACAAGTTGATAAGATGTGTTAATGCTGATAAGCCGTACGTGTCATAACTGTTGAATTTATAGTTCCGAAGGGAGATATTCCAATCGGCAGGAATTGGCACCTTTCCACACGGATGGTTGCCAGAGGGTCTCAGAGCCTGTCTCTCGCCTCTTCTGTATAAATCCAAGCACTAAAAAGTGAAAGGATACTGCAAAGAAAATATGCTTGGTTGGATTTACCAACCATTTCTCGTGATTTTTTAAAACAGGTCAAAGAATTTGAGCTACTTGAGCTTTGGATATTGCTGTTTGTTAAAGATGTTAGTTCATGCTTTCCAGTACTCTTGATTCATCCGTACTATGTTGGCAACTGAAATTCCTTGGGGGCATACTGCCTCGCAGGCTTTGGTCATCGTACAGGATCCAAAACCCTCTGCATCCATTTGAGCTACCATTGATTTTACGCGCTTACCAGCTTCTATACTTCCTTGAGGAAGCATAGCTAAATGACTGATTTTTGCCCCTGTAAAGAGTGCGGCACTGGCATTTTTACACATAGCCACACAAGCACCGCAACCAATGCATGCCGCGGAGTCAAATGCTTCTTCTGCTAATTCATGAGAAATCCGTGTACTATTGGCCTCAGGAGCTTGGCCTGTATTGACGCTGATGTAGCCTCCCGCCATGATGATGCGGTCAAAGGCTCTACGGTCTATGCACAAGTCTTTTTTGATGGGGAAGGCCTTTGCACGAAAAGGCTCAATGACTAATGTTTCACCATCTTTGAAACTACGTAAATGAGTTTGACAGGTAGTCACACCCTTCTCAGGACTGTGAATATCACCGTTGATAACAAAGCCACATTGCCCACAAATACCTTCCCTACAGTCCGAATCAAAAGCAACAGGTTCTTTATCAGACAAAATCAATTGTTCGTTTAACACATCCAACATCTCCGGCACAGACATCTCTTGATGCAACCCATTCAATTCATAGGTCTCGAATCCTCCTTTGGATTGATTGGATGCCTGTCTCCATATTTTTAAGGTTAATTTCATAATCAGGCGTAGGTTCGTTCTTGTGGTTTAATAAATTCAAACTGTAAGTCTTCCTTATGAAGCTTGAAGTGGCCATCTGCATATTCCCAAGCAGAGACATATTGGAAATTCACATCATCCCGCTTGGCCTCTCCTCCAGGAGTCTGATGCTCTACACGGAAATGTGCACCGCAGGATTCCTCCCGTTGCAAGGCATCATGGAAAATCAATTGCGCTAGCTCCAAATAGTCCTCTACCCGTGCAGCTTTCTCCAATTCCATATTCAGTTGCTTGGCAGAACCTGGAATTTTTAAGCGTACATAAAATTCTTTTTGAAGGTTTTTGATGGCCTGAAGGCCTTCTTCCATCACAGATTTTTCTCGGGCAAGACCGCATTTTTTTGTCAAAACTCCTCCCAATTCACGGTGAAACTGTTCTGCTGTTTTATCACCTTGAATGCTCATCAAGCGGGCAATTCTTTCTTCCGTAAGTTCAAGTTCTTCTTTTCCAAAACTTTCAGGTATGTGTTGTTTCGGCTGTTCACCTGCTAAATAGTTCATGACGGTGTGTGGAGCTATAAAATACCCATCCACACATGCTTGAAGTAAAGAGTTTGCGCCTAAGCGATTGGCACCATGATCCGCAAAATTTGCCTCACCCAATACAAACAGTCCTGGAATACTGCTTTGCAATTCATAATCTACCCATAATCCTCCCATAGAAAAATGGGCAGAGGGAGAAATCAGCATGGGAGAGTTGTAGGCATTAACTCCTGTGATTTTTTCATACATATCGAAAAGATTACCATAGCGCTTTTGTATGGTTTCTTTTCCATCTCGTAGAATGGCAGTCTGAAAATCCAAATACACGGCATTTTTCATAGGTCCAACACCCTTATCGGCATCTATCTGCTCCTTTGCTGCTCTAGATGAAATATCCCTTGGCGCCAAGTTTCCATACGATGGATACTTGCGTTCCAAGTAATAATCACGTTCGTTTTCAGGGATATCTTTTGGAGCTCTTGTGTCATTTGCTTTTTGGGGTACCCAAATTCTACCATCATTTCTCAAAGACTCTGACATCAATGTCAACTTGGACTGATGATTGCCTAACTGGGGTAGGGAAGTAGGGTGAAACTGTGTCCAGCTTGGCGCAGCGAAATAGGCTCCTTTTCTATGGGCTCTCCAAATCGCAGATCCGTTACAGTTCATTGCTAAGGTAGAAAGGTAATAGATCTTCCCATAACCTCCTGTTGCCAAGATAACAGTGTCTGCATGATGGACGCTCAATTCTCCTGTTTCTAAGTTTCTGGCAATTATTCCCTTGGCTTTTCCATTTTCAAGAATTAAATCCATCATTTCGTGACAAGTATTGAGTTGGACTTGCTTCAGAGCAACTTGCCGCATCAATGCCTGATAGGCTCCTTGCAATAGTTGCTGCCCAGTCTGACCACGGGCATAAAAGGTTCTACTCACTTGCACACCTCCAAAAGAGCGATTGCTCAAATAGCCTCCATACTCTCGGGCAAAGGGGACTCCCTGGGCCACTGCTTGATCGATCAATGCCATGGAGCATTCGGCCATTCGGAATACATTGGCTTCTCTGGAGCGGAAATCTCCACCTTTCAATGTGTCATAAAACATTCGCCATACGCTATCTCCATCATTTTTATAACCTTTAGCAGCATTAATACCTCCTTGGGCAGCCACACTGTGAGCTCTTCGGGGGCTTTCATGGTAGGTAAACACCTCACATTGAAAGCCTAATTCTGCCAAACTAGCAGAGATGGCACTTCCGGCCAAACCGGTGCCCACTACAATCGCTTTGTACTTACGTCGATTAGCAGGATTGATCAAACGGGCTTTGGCGATATACCATTCCCACTTTTTGTCCAATGGTCCATCAGGAATCTTAGGATTTATCATAGCATGAAAAAAACGTTACTCCTCTAAACTAAGAAGAATTTCTCAAATTTCTATGCTCTGGTGTAGAATCACCTTCAAAAAAATAATGAGGTGGGCGGATATAGTTATTCGTGCCATGTTAAAAAAAATAAACCTGCTGAAATGAATCCTCAACAGGTTTAATCAAATCATCTTATAGTTTAGCCACTTTTACGGCCGTTCCTGATGCAGTGACCATGAGCATACCATCTCGAATGGTTTCATAATCTAGGTCGATGCCAACTACTGCATTAGCTCCAAAAGCACGGGCTTGCATCTGCATTTCTGACATGGCTGTGGATTTGGCCTCCCGAAGTACACGTTCATATGCGCCTGCCCGGCCACCGACGATATCTGTGATACTGGCAAAGAAATCCTTAAAAACATTTGCACCAATAATGGTTTCCCCGGAAACAATTCCAAGGTATTCTGTAATTGCGTATCCTTCTAGTGAAGGTGTTGTTGATACAATCATGTGTGAGAAATTTTTATTCACACCAATATAACAAGGCTTTCCAAAATATTTTTGATTTGACAATAGAATGTAGCAGATTCATTTCTGTGGTTAGCATACCTTTTACAAATTATTAGAGATTTTGGGTAAAGCTGGATTGTTATAAATTTCATTGGCCTACCATAAAAAAAGCCTGATTTGATCAGGCTTTTTTTATGTCTCTAGATTAGAGGACTTATCATTAGTTCTTCTCCAAACCTGGCGAACGTTCCAAAAACTCCTGATATAACTTGATATGTCTATTACTCATCGGTACTCTGTATCCGTCAATAAATACATGTCTGATTTGTGACCTTGTTTCAAATGGATCGCCTGTAGAGACTAATAAGGTGGCATCTTTTCCAACTTCCAATGAACCTAATCTGTCAGCAACTCCAAAGATCTCGGCAGGGTAGATCGTAACGGCTTTCAATGCCTCTTCTTTGCCCATGCCATAAGCAGCTGCAAATCCTGCATTGAAAGGTAGGTTTCTGGTGTTTTCGGCATCATTGGCACGGATAGCTACTTTTACACCTGCTTTGGCCATTTTGCCTGGATTGGTGTATGCTGCATCATAGCGATCAGACTGACGTGTTGGGATGGATAGCATAGGACCTGTTACCACCGGAAGTTTAGCAGCGGCAATTTGCTCTGCCACTCTCCAGCCTTCTGCTACACCTGTCAGGATTGCCTTTACTTCTTTGGAGGCAATCCACTCAATTGCTTTTAAAATATCAGCAGCAGCATTGACTTCCACTAATAAGGGTAACTCTCCTGCAACTACTTTGGATAATTGCTCCATTTCAGGGTAGTATTCCAAGGTCGCACCAGCAGTTTTTAAGCGATGATAAGTGCTTGCTTTTTCCCAGATTTCATTGAGGGTTTCCTGAGCTTTTTCAAACTCTTTCTTGATATCATCATCACTTCTTCTATCCCAGGTGCTTCTACGGGCAGAAGAAGGAAAATTCATAACGACACCTTTGAAACCTGCATACATTTGGTCAGGAGTATATCCATTTAGATTGATCAAAGCGGCTGTTCCGGGAAATAGGCCTCCCGATGGCATGGTTAGCGTAGTGGTTACTCCTGAAACTCTTGTCACCGGAATAGCCACAGAATTTGGATTTACGGCCACTAAGGCTTCCATGTTAGGAGTTACCTGTCCGATTTCAGCATAGTCTTGTGTTTCTGCTAAAGAACCCACTTCCACCAAACCTAGTCGGCTGCCTCCGTCAATCAAACCAGGATAAATGAATAAACCGGTACAATCAATAACTTCGGCATCACCTCCGTCTACTTGTTGACCTAGTGCTTGGATTTTACCATTGGCCAATAAAATGCTTCCATTCTGAATAGTACCATTGGTAACCGTTACAATCGTTGCGTTTTGGAGTAAGAATCGTCCGTTTTTAGGTTTGACAAACTCACCATCATATTGTGCGAATCCAAAGAAAGGTAGTACAACCAAACTCAGGATAAAGGATAAGATCTTTTTCATGTTTTCTATGTTTGGGAACTACATTAATGTGAATGATTGAATAAGCTTCTACCGAAATTAGTGAAGAAGAAATCTACACCATGCATACACCGGTGCTCATGCTCTTTCAAGAAGATAGGTTCTACAATTTCAGAAGCACTTACCCGCAAGCGCATATCATTATCATCTTCATGGATGTCAAAGTACTTGACACCATCCACAAATGTCATCTGAGGTATGGCGTAAACGGATAGCGGGTGTTCATTGAACAATACCAAATCTGCTTGCTTGCCTTCTTCAATGGATCCAACCTTGTCCGCAATTCCCAATTGCTTGGCAGGATTGATAGTAATCAAAGCCAATGTTTCTTGATCATTCAACTCACCATAGCGCTGTGCTTTTCCTGCTTCGTGGTAGAGGTGACGGATCAATTCCCCTGAATCAGAGTTGATGGAAGTGATGACATTGTTTCTGGTTAAGATAGCTGCATTGTAAGCCGTGGAATAATATACTTCAAACTTATATGCCCACCAATCTGCAAATACTGAAGCTCCCATGGTGTACTCTGCTAGTTCAGGAGCTACTTTGAAACCTTCATTCACGTGTGAAAATACGATATTTGTAATTCCAAACTCTCTACAAGTATTGATTAAGGCATAAATTTCGTCTGCACGGTAAGAGTGGCAATGAATGATGATTTTTCCATCCAAGATATCAGCCAATGTTTCGAGACGCTCATCGTATTTGGGAGGAACTGGAGTTGCACCTCTAACTTTCAAAGCATTATTGTAGTCTTCCCATGCCTTTTTGTATTGGATAGCTTCGTTAAATCCATTTCTGATCACAGCATCTACGCCCATACGGGTTCTTGGTTGGATGCCATTGCCTCTTCCATGTACACGTGTAGGGTTTTCACCGAGTGCAAATTTAATGGTGCGAGGAGCTTCTTTCATAAAGAGGTCTTCTGGGTTACCAGAACCGTATCTATGCTTCAATGTGATGTTTTGTCCTCCAATCGCATTCGCTGAACCATGCATGGCATGAGAGATAGTTACACCTCCAGCCAAAGCTCTGTATAATCCGATATCGTAAGGGTTGACAACATCCGCCATTTTTACTTCGGAAGTAATTGGAGCAGTGGCTTCATTGACGGCATCTAGAGCCACATGAGAGTGGGCATCAATAATTCCTGGCATCAAATACATTCCATCAGCATCGATCACTTCGACGGAAGCAGGTGCTGAAAGATTCTTTCCTATTCTTCTGATGATTCCGTTCTCTACCAAAACGTCTGTACCTTCCAAATCACCATTGGTCACCGTAAGTACATGTGCATTTTTTATTAAAACAGAACCTGTCGGGGTTTGGGCAACTGACCAGCTCATAGGCAATAGACTGATCAAGAATGCTTGTAATATCTTTTTCATAAGTTTTCTATTGATTGAGTTGATTTGGTTTTTTGGTAGCTTTCAATGGGAAGCTACCAAAATCAGCAATGGAAAGGTTGCCCGAGTAATTGGAACCATCCACCAAGCCACTTACATTGACATCCAGGTTCATTCCGCCCGCAGCAACAGAAAATGTGAATTTCAACTCATTGTTATTCCATGAAATATTTCTCATATCAGCAGTATCTTTACCAGCACCTGTTGGACTGTCATAAGTAATAGTTCCTGCATAAGAAGAGCCATCTCTTTTAATTTCCATCACTCCGCTTCCGCTGCCGGCAGGTGTTTCAGAAATGTACTCCCATGCTCCACTTAAATCTGTAGAGCCATTGGCGGGATTGCCATTACCTTCTTTTTTTGCAGCTTTTACTTCGTAATTGAAAACATACCCATCTGCAATAACATGTTTGATTTGAGTGTTTTCAGAAAATAAAGGGCCCGTAGTAAGCATGATATTGGCCAATTTGCCTTTTTCAACAGTTCCAACAAATCTTGAAATTCCTAAAATACTTGCCGCATTAGTGGTTAATGCGGCTAGTGCTGCTTTTTCAGACAGTCCGGCTTTTACCATCAAATCCAGGTTTTTGTTGAAATCTGTAGGTCTGATTCCTGTGCTTGTAAATGCAAAAGGAACACCTTCTTTTTCAAAAGCTGCTGCTTGACCGAGAGCTTTCTGATAAGATTCTTCTACACGTTTTAATTTTTCTCCCCCTTCATCCGTAAGCTCATCCTTTTTAGCTTTCGCAGCGCCATTTTCAGGTAGTTTTAGGCTTAGTATTGCTATGCTGCCTGTTTTTTTGATATCAGCGATCAGGTTTTCTGATTCTTGTAATCCAATAAGGCCCAAAGAAAAACCAAGTTCTTTTTGAAGCATCATCGCTCTTCTGCCATCTAAATCGTTATTTACCTCAAAAAGTACAGGTATTTGTTTATCGATAACAGGATAAAGAGCTTCATAAGTTTTGTTTCTTTCGGGTCTGCTGATTCCTGCAGCAGAAGCAAAGGTGCGGTCATGTTTGGCAGACAATTCAGTGTTTTTGTACACATCCCTGAATTTTGCCATCACTCCCAAGGTAGTTCCAGGATAAAGGCTTCTTCCTCCTCCTGAATTCCTCAATTTGGCGTAAAGTGCGTTTTGCTTACCTATTATATTGCTGGAATTAGGACCTCCATAGGTGACGATAGCTGTTTTTCCAGGAATCATCCCGCCTTCCGGTGCTATTTGAGCTATTGTAAAACCGAGTTTTCGCCAATCGCCGATGCTGTTGTTTTTAGCATCGTAATAATCCAATACTTGTCTCCAAGGTGTGACCCCCGCAATTTCGTCAGATGGCTTGGAAGGATTGAAATCAGATGGGCGCTCTGGATCCGCAGGCCTGGAAACACCTGCCGTAGTAAATGCGTCAATGAATGCATGGTAGGCATACAATGAATCACCTGCTATGAGCTGTGCTTCGGGAGGAATGCGTAGGTTTTTACCTACATCTTGGATGAGTCCATCCTTTATTATAATTGAAGTCTGAACAGCATTGCTACCGGGACTTGCTACGAGGTTGACATTTTGGATGACATACGTGCCACTGACTCTCTTTTGTGCGGTTGGGTCACTTTGACTATACAGACCAGAAACACTCAGAAATATCACCAAAAGCATCAACCCTAAGTTCTTGACGATTTGTGATTGAAATAGCATCAGAAAATGGTGGTTTAATTGATTTAATGTTTCAGAAATCTACTTCATAAAAAAAGAGTAAAAAATTTTTTTTATTTTTTTTGACGCATTATTTGAGGAACGGCAAATATTTCGAGACATAATACAAATTACAATATTTGTATTTTTGGCAAAAAAAATTTCAATTTTTTGCGTTTTCATTGCATTGTTTTTTGTTTTTTTCCTCTTTACCTTTAGATCATACTAGGAGAAATTAAAGGAAAAAAGCCATGAAAAACGTGCTAATAATTGAGGATGACAAGCTGATATCTAGCTTGGTTCGCTTCAGATTAAGTAAAGAAGGCTATAATGTTACTACGGTTGAGGATGGTCTTACAGGTTTGTCAGCTATCGAGAATGGTAACCATGATTTGATCATAACTGACGTTATGATTCCTTTCAAAAACGGGATTGAAATCCTGAATCATTCCAAGAAAATCAATCCAAAAATCCCTGTTATTGTTCTGAGTTCATTAGGAGAAGAAGAGAGTACAGTTATCAGAGCATTTGAATTGGGAGCTTCGGATTTTATTCCTAAACCATTCAATCCAAACGAACTGTCAGTTCGTGTCAAAAGATTGATGCGAAATTAATTCAAAAGTTTTGGGAGTTGATAGTCTTTATTTATACCTTGAATCAGTTTAAAGGCTTCCCCAGCAATAGCATATGTCATATTTGTCCGCTTATATTTTAGCGACATTCAGCTTTGTAGATGACTTCATCCGTTTTCGGGATGGTTCGTATTTGTCACACGCGCTGAATGTCGCTTTAGTTGTTTTAGTGCTTTCAGTACTTTATTTACTATTTCAACTATACATTGTCAGGTCAAGAAAATTCCGTTCAGAAAGTCGCAGGAGAATCCTACAGAACAAAATCAACAACTTTTTATCTGAGTTAATTTTTTCGGATGATCAATCTGAGAAAGCCTATGATAATCAAATCAACAAATTCAAGAAAAAAGTACCAATCGACCAAAATTGGTGTAAAGACTTATTGATCCAAAATATCATTGATTTGGATAGGAATTTTAAAGGCGAGGTAAAATCTAAATTGCTCTCTATTTACTTCAAATTGGGATTGCAGGATTACACTTTGGCATTGGTTAAATCTCCGTTTTGGTTCTATAAAACAAAGGGTTTGTATTATTGGAGAGAGTTAAAATACGGAGGAAAATTATCCTTGGTTAAAAAACTGATTACGTCTAAAAATCCTAATCTTAGATCTTCTGCTTTAATTACATATATTTCTTTGGCCGAAGTTGGACCTTTGAGTGTATTGGAAGAATATTCAGAGTCCATCAGTTTAGTAGAAGGGTTGAATATTTTAGAGATTATTCAGCGTACAAAAATCAAGAAACCAGCTAATTTGGGGGCATGGCTCAAATTTGAGGAGCCCAGTCAATTGATTTTCGCCATTAAACTTATCGTATACTATAATGATTTAAGTTCATCTGAAGGTATAGTTAAGTTATTATATAGTGAAAATCAAAAAGTTAGATTAGTAGCTATTGAAGCTTGCAGAAGAATGTTTTTGGTGGAGTCCGAGCCAGTACTTCGGGATATATTTGCCAGAGATGTAGAAGAAAACCAGTTGGCTATAATCAAAACACTTGCTGAAATTGGAAGTGAGGAAGCTGTTTCATTTTTGCAAACACTCATTCATTCTTCACAAAACTCAGAAATTGTCATTGCTTGCATGTATGCACTTGCGTCATTAGATAGTAATTTTGAAAATCATAGTTTTGAAACTGAAGATCTTCAAGCTGCCAAAGCGCACGTCCTAGACCCCTATTTGACCCAATGAGAGAGATTTTAGAAGTTTTACTTAAGTTTTTTGAGGTTTTCATCACTGGTTTTGCCAGTATTTACATTTTGGCTTATGTAGCGATGGCTGTTGGTTCCTTTTTGGCAATCAAGCGATACAACAATGCAAAGTATACCATCAAGGATGAAGTGTTGGTGAAATCCAATAATTTAGTAGGTGTTTCTATTGTCGCTCCGGCATTTAATGAGGGTTTGAATATCATTTACAATGTCCGTTCACTCCTTTCGCTTAACTATCCAAATTTTGAAGTAGTCATCATCAATGATGGAAGCACAGATGATACTTTAGAGAAGTTGATCAGGGAATTTGAGCTGGTAAAGGTTAATTTTTATTATGAGGAGAAAATTCCGACAAGACCTGTACGTGGACATTATAAATCTACCAATCCTGTGTATTCAAAATTATTGGTGGTAGACAAAGAAAATGGTAAAAGTAAGGCTGATGCCTCCAATGCCGGTATCAATTCAGCCAAGTATCCCTTGTTTTTGTGTACAGATGTGGATTGTATTTTGAGAAGCGATACCATTATGAAATTGGCTAAGCCATTCATGACTTCCAAAAAAAGGACAATTGCATCCGGTGCAGCAATCCGTGCATCCAATTCCTGCGAAGTGAAAGATGGTTTTATGATGAAAATTCGCTTTCCTCAAAACTGGTGGGCATCTTTCCAAGAGTTGGAATATATCCGTGCATTTTTGATGGGTAGAATGGCATGGAGTGAAATCAATGGTCTTTTGCTGGTTTCTGGAGGATTAGGTCTATTTGACAAAGAAATCGCAATTAAGGCAGGAGGATATTGGCACAAGTCTCTTGGAGAAGATATGGAGTTGATTACCCGTATGCGAAAGCATATGTACGACAATAAGCTTGCTTTTGAAATCACCTATATTCCCGAGTCCTTGTGTTGGACAGAAGTACCAGCTACCAAAGATGTATTGATTCGTCAGCGGGTTCGTTGGGCTAGAGGCTTGATTCAGACTTTATACTTGCACAGGGACATGTTATTTAGGCCAAAATATGGGAAGACCGCTTTTTTGATTCTTCCATATTTTTGGCTCTATGAGTTTATGGTGCCAATCTTAGAAGTATTGGGTTTGACTGCGTTAATATTAAGCTTCTTTTTAATAGATGTCAATACGGCCTATTTTATCAAAGCAACAGGGGTGGTATACCTGTTTTATTTGACAGTAACACTTCTTTCAGTTCTATGGGATGAGGTTTTTTATGGACATTACAGTAGTAAAAAAGAAGTCTTTCAATTGGTTTGGAAGGCAGTATTGGAACCCATTGCTTACCACCCTTTTAATGTGTATGCTTCCATGAAAGGGTATTACCATTTTCTAACCAATAAAGAACAGAAATGGGGCAATATGCAAAGACAAGGTTTTACAACAGCTAAAAAAAAGACATCAAATGAAACGCACATTTCTAACAATTAGTTTTTGCCTATCATTGGTTTTGGTACCTTTTATGGATACTTATGCCCAGAAAGTAGATACCGATAGTCTTTTGATAGCTGCAATCCAAGTAACCAATCAAGAAAAGGATTATCCTAAAGCAATTGCTATGGCGAGACAAGGTGCTTCCTTAGCCCCTGATTACTTGGATTTTCATTTATTATTGGGAAGACTTTATCGATTTACAGGTCAAGCCGATAGTGCCCGTTATTTTCTCAATTATGTCTTGGAAAAAAGTACAGCTTATGAAGATGCCTATACTTATTTGGTGGGCTTAGAGTTGGAAGAAGGTGAAATGGAGGCAGGCTTGAAGGTAGTGGATCAAGCTATTCAGCAATTTCCTGATAAGAGTCAATTTTATAGGTTAAAACTAGCATTGGTTCGTTTAGATGACGATATCAGAACAGAATTTGATTACTTAAAAACACTTGTACAGCGCTTTCCGGAAGATTCCGATTTGCGTCAACAGTTGAATAATTTGGAGTTGCGATTAGACAATCAACGAGTCGGGGTAAATTATTCCATTACGGCCTTTGATCGGGACGGAGTAGGTCCTTGGCATTTGGTGGGTGCGCAATATATTCGGGAAAGAAGATGGGGTTCCATCATTGGAAGAGTGAATTATGCCAATCGTCTGAGTGCAGGGCAATCCATAGATTCGGGTGTTCAGTATGAGTTAGAGTCCTATTTCTTTACAGGGAAACGCTCTTATTCCTATGCAGGTGTGGCATTTAGCTCTTCGTTGGTATTTCCGGAACAACGCTATTCCTATTCCTTTTTCCAAAATCTGGACAGAGGCTGGGAATGGGAAGCTGGCCTTCGCTACAACAGTGTTAATCCTCCCGAGGGTAGAAGAAATTTTCGCTCAGTAGTGTTGGGAGGAGGGAAATACATTGGTTCCAGTTGGTTAAATTTAAGGGCTTTTATTCAAAATGAAGAGGAGGATTTTTATCCAGCATTCACTTTAGTCTATAGGTACTTTATTGATAGCCGATTTGATTTTGCGACCATTATTTTAGGATATGGAACGTCCCCGGACGAAAGACCCACACTTGGTCAGTTTGAAAATCGGGTAGCATTGGATTCTTACCGTGCAGGAGTGGGCTATCATCGTTTATTAGCTAATACCATAGTTGCTGGTGTTCAGGCCACGTATAATTATCAAGAATTTTTTCCTGGCAGAACCCAGCAAGAGTTTGAATTTTCTGTGACAATTAATTACAAATTCTAACATCTTGCTAATTCCCTTATGATAAACGGCTACTGATTGGATTATTCTATTAAATTTGTAATTCTAGTTTAAATATGACGAGTCAATGATGTTGACTCCACCATACTATAGTCGTCTCCCTAAGAATAATGAAGAAAATATTAGTAATCGAGGATGATGAGCTCATCTTAAAGATGGTCGATTTCAAACTCAAAAAAGAGGGGTATCAAGTGTACATATCCAGAGATGGTGATCATGCGTTGAAAGCTTTCGAAGAAGTCAGGCCTGATTTGGTTCTGACAGATTTGATGGTCCCATTTAAGTCTGGTCTTGAAGTTACTTATTGGGTTAAAAAACATTACCCTGATATACCAGTTCTGGTTTTTTCCGCTTTAGGTGATGAAGAAAGTTCTGTACAGCAGGCTTTTAAGTTAGGAGCAAGCGACTTTATTACCAAGCCATTCAATCCGAATGAACTGGTGTTGCGCATCAAAAGGTTTGTTTAGGTGTATACTGCTTAAAAGTCTTCGGAGAAAAGACTAGTGATTAATCCTTCCCAAAACTAACTTCAGAAGTCAACCTAATATGAGTGATAAAACTGCATTATTAAAAGAGTTGTATTCAAATATTTCAACTACTGGAGCTCTAAGCTTTAGTTCCAAGAGATTGGTGAATAAAATGATTTCTTATGCAGATTTCAAAAATGCTAAATTGATTGTAGAAATGGGAGGTGGTGATGGTAGTATCACTCGAGGGATAATGTCCGAGATGGGTGCAGATGCAGAACTGTTGGTTTTTGAAGTTAATGAGTATTTTTGTCAGTTGCTGAAAAAGGAGTTTCAATCTGAACAAATCCAAATAATCTGTGATTCTGCCGCAAATATTGATACATACATTCAAGGAAGGAAAGTTGATTTGATTTTATCTTCGCTTCCTTTGAGTTTGATTGATAAAGATGTAAAAAATAGTCTTTATCAAAAGAGTGTAGAATGTTTGAGTGAAAATGGGAGATTTATTCAGATTTGTTATTCGTATTTTTTACGTTTCGAATTCAGAAGGTTTTTTAAGCAGATGCAAATTCATTTTACTTTAAAAAACTTTCCACCTGTCTTCATCATGGTCTGTAAGTGAAATGTTTATCCAAAAAAGAAATCAATATATTGAACCAAACCCACTTCGTCAAGCTATTCTTGAAATGATACGAATGCGTCCTAATACTTCTTTTTGCCCTTCTGAGGTAGTGAGATGGATGTATCCCCAAGCCTGGAGGGTATTTTTGGATGATGTAAGAGAGGAAATGATGCGTTTGTATAAAGAAGGACTTATTGAGGTAACTCAAAAAGGCATTTCTGTTAATCCTGCGGAAGATCCGAAAGGACCTGTACGGATTTCCCGTAAAAAATGAGGAAACATTCCTGAGTTTTTTGGTGTTTTGAGCACATGAAGTTTTCTATTTTATTTTCAGTAATGGTACTAGTTGCCTCAGTAGCCTGTGGACAGCAAAACCGAAGACAACAAACTATGCAAGATTTACCTAAAACTACCGTACAAGTGCCTGATAATTTAGAAGTAGCAACTCTTGGTTCAGGTTGCTTTTGGTGTATTGAAGCCATTTATCAAGATCTAAAAGGTGTGTACGATGTAAAGTCCGGGTATAGTGGTGGACACGTGAATCAGCCGACTTATAGACAGATTACCACCGGCACTACCGGGCATGCAGAAGTTATCCAATTCTTTTACGATCCAAAAGTGTTAAGCTTTGAGGATGTATTGGAGATTTTTTGGTCTACGCATGATCCGACTACTTTAAATCGTCAAGGGGCAGATGTAGGTCCTCAATACCGGTCAGCTGTTTTTTATCACAACGATGAGCAAAAAGAAATTGCGGAGTTTTACAAAAAACGTTTGAATGAATCAGGTGCTTTTAATAGACCGATAGTTACGGAAATCACTGCATTTAGCAATTTTTTCGTAGCTGAGGATTACCATCAAAACTATTTCAAGGATAATGGCATGCAGCCCTATTGTCAGTTTGTGATACGTCCCAAAGTGGAGAAGTTTAAACAGGCATTTGCTGAAAAGCTAAAATAGTCTGAGAGTTATCATTGTTTTATTTGATGACTCTCAGTAGTTTTGATACATTAAATCAAAGCACCATGAAAAAAATACTTGCAATTCTCTTAGGTTTGAGCTTAGTGGCTTGCCAATCTCAAGAAAAGTCTGTTGATGAAGAAGTAACTACTGAAAATCTGCCTACTGGTATGTTTGGAGATGAAATTTCTGCATCCAATCCACTCACCTTAGCTAGTTTGGTTACAGCATTAGAAGAGTCAGATGAGTTTGAAGGCAAGGTTTTTGGCGAAATCAAGGATGTCTGTTCCATGAAGGGATGCTGGATGACAATAGATCTTCCTAACGGAGAGACGATGAGAGTTACATTTAAAGATTACGGATTTTTTGTGCCAAAAAATGCACATGGATATCCTGTAATAATCGAAGGGGTGGCTTCTAAAAAATTTACCGATGTAGCTACTTTGAAGCATTATGCTGAAGATGCAGGTAAATCGCAAGAGGAAATCGATGCCATAACAAGTCCAAAAGTAGAATACGCTTTTGAGGCTGTTGGTGTAATTATTCAAGAGAATGCGTAATCTATTATTGATTAGTGTTTTTCTTGGGTTGTTTTCGGTTTCTTGTACGACCAAAGAAACGAAACAAGAGGAAACTACGCGCTACCCCAATGAGGATGCTCCCTTAGCTTTATTGATGCGGGCTATGTTTGAAGATATGCAAGAAATCAAAGATGCTGTCGAAAAGGGGGATGCTATCAAAAGTTACCTTTCCAAGCATCAGGAGTTACTAACAGCAAGAGCAACCAATCCTAATGTCAAAACAGCCACTTTTGAATTAATGGGTAATGCATATTTGGAAAACTTGAAACTAATGGAAAAAAGTACTGAGGAAGAATTGATTTCGAATTATAAAATGCTTGTGGAAACATGTCTTGCCTGTCATCAGCAGTACTGTCCCGGGCCAATAAAACGTATTAACTTATTAAACTTGCCTTTGTAATATGGCTATGTCGTTGGATAGTTTGAGGGTTGGAAGAGTCTATACCTTTGTCAATAATGGTGAAAAAAGAACCTTGGAAGTGTTAGCAAAACTTTCTGGATCTGATTTTAAAGTGAAGGATTTGGATACGACCGAAGTATATACATTCGAAGAATTGCTTCGATGGGGAAAAGGTAAAGATTATGACTTGGATGAGGTGATTGACCAATTTGGAAAAGGAATTGTACCCAAACAGTTTTAATAAAAAAATCTCAGGCTAAACACCTGAGATTTTTTGTTAGTGGAATGTTTTGAAATGAGGCTCGTAGATTATACGCATAAATGAACTTAATCCCGTGTTGTCCCGGTTACCCACAGGTATTCCTGTAACAATACCAATCATGAGATTTTCTGCCAGGCCCACACGCATTTGAGGTCTTAAGACTGTTTCTAATTTGCCATTATGGATTTCTTTATTGATCTCTACTCCTATGAAATTTCTTGTACCAGTGATCATGTAATGAAAATTCGTATGGATTTCATAGGTGATGTCACGTCTTTGGTTAAAGAGTTTTTCTATACGTGGACCTGTGTAAATCAAGGTATGGTAGTTAGAACTCCAACGCTTGGCAGCAATAAAAAAGGGATTATAAATATTTCCTTTGAATAATTCACCACCTCTACCCAGTCTATTCAAATCCACAAATTCAAATTCGTGAATGTACCCTAATGCAAGGGTGGATTTGTATTTTTCAGATACTAAAAAAGACCATTGAGTAGCTAGTTTTAAAGATTCAACTCGATTATTTGGACGCTCTAAATCGTTGTTAGGAAGACTGTTTCTCCAAGAATAAAGTGTCACCGGCACCTCGATTTCAAATCCCAATCTGTCAATAGGAGCCCACTCGTACTCTATGAGGCCTTCATATTCATCATATCCTCTTCTGTCCGTCATGCCTACTCCCAAATTCCACTCGCGTTCGCCCTTTCTTGCTCCCAAGTCTCGTATTAGGTCAATATATAAAGGTTCAGCATGTAGAACTTTTGGTTTAAGATTGCTCTGAGGTTTTTCCACTTCAGCAATAAACATACTATCCAAAAGCATCCGTTCTATTTTGGTGCTGTCAATTAGGATTTGATCATCTTGTGCCATTCCCGGTGCCACACTGATGCACAGGAGCGCCAGAATAGCGATAATTAGTTTAATTTTCATACGATTTTTTTTAATGATTGAAGAAAAATTGGTTTCAAACATTAAGCTTTGGGGGGAGGTGAGTTAGTCTCAATTTTGATGCTTTCAAACAAATTGAGGTAATAGGCATTGCAGTGCTGTTGCTGTACAAAAATCTTTTGGCTAATTATTTTGCTGATATCTTGGTGATACAGTTTTAAATCTTTGAATTTGCGTTGCTCTTGGGGTACTTCTGTGTCAGGTATGGTTTTTTCGTCCATATCAAAGAAATACTCCAAGACAAGTTCTGCTAAGGTATCAATAGGATCAACCAGCTGATGCTTGTTGACAAGTGTCTGAGGGGTGTAAAAATCAGCAGAAAGGTTGATAAAGTTGACAAGCGTCAACAATACCAAAACTTTGCACAAGATGCTATTACTGATTTTTTTAATCATACCGCAAAATTAATGAAAATATGGAAAATTTGTCCATTGCCATGATACGTGACTCAAATCACGAAGTTGCTAAAGTTTTTAAGTATTTTTGTAGGTATTCAAGTATTATGGAAAGAAGAAGTTTAAGTAGTGCCATAGTTAATGGCAAATGTCCTCGATGTAGAGAAGGGAATGTTTTCCCTACCCCCATTATGAGCTATACCAAATTGACCCAGGTCAATCATAAATGCGCGACCTGTAAAGCAGTTCTAACACCAGAGCCTGATTTTTTTTATGGAGCAATGTATATCAGTTATGCATTTTCAGTGGCCTTAATGGTCACGATTTTTGTGGCCATCAACGTACTCTTTGATAGAGCTCCAGTTACTTATTATGTGGTTACCATTATCGTATTAAATATTGCTTTAGTACCTTTAATGCTTCGGTATTCCAAAGTGCTTTATTTGTATGGAGTTAGTAAATTATCCTACGACCCACAATGGAAAAATAAAAAGGCATAACTTCTTTTCGCTATGCCTCTTAACTCTTTAAACCATAAACTCCCGTGGCATTCCAGCTGCTTCTAACAAAAAGTTGTGGAGTTCAAAGTTTCGCACAAATCCCTTTAAGTTTTCACTTCCAGGCCCAAACATGGCCAATTCCACATGATCTGCCGAGTGGTTGGTGCCCGCCCATTGTACAGATGTATGTGAGGATTGTAAATTGGCATAGACGGCTACCGGTAGTCTATTAGTATTGTATAAGCCATCTTCTCCCAAAGTAAAGCCTTTTAAGATTGCGGAGGCATCTTCCTCGGACATTACATAATTTTGATGCGCTTCGACAAACTCTATCAATCGGTTTGCTGTAAAATCAGGGGTGATCTGATTTAATATCCACTCATTGGAAGCTTTGGTGTTATAGAGTTTTTCGAAGTTTCTGTTCGCTTGGTTTCCATAAAATAAACCCGGATTGCTATTTCCGTGGTCAGTTGTAATGATCACTAGTGTTTCACCATCTGCTTGTGCAAAGTCCATGGCTACTTTAACAGCTTCATCAAAATCAACTTGGTCATACAATAAAGCTGCTGTATCATTGGCATGAGCAGCCCAATCTACTTTACCACCTTCGACTTGCATTACAAAACCTTGAGGATTTTTGCTCAAATGCCTGATAGCTGTTTGAGTCATTTCTGCTAGGCTAGGGGTAATTGCCTTCAAATCATCATCGTTTTCCCTGTCAATTGCGTAGGGAAGACCTTCATCTGCAAAAACTCCTAAGATAGGTTTAGAACCACTTAAAGAATTCAACTCATCTTTGGTTTGTACAAAGTCAATTCCAGCTTGTCTAGATGCGGCTATCAGATCTTTTCTGTCCGTTCGTTTATCGGAACTGAAATAGTTTAATCCACCACCCAACATGCAGTCAAACTTAAGTTCTATATAATCTTCTGCGATAATAGGTTGAGCGTTTCTGCTTGAATTATTGACACAAAAAGAGGCAGGTGTTGCATGGGTAATCTGAACACTTGTTACACAGCCAACAGCCTTTCCTGCGGCCTTGAATTTTTGAAGAATTGGTATAGGTTTTTCTCCGTTAGGGCCAATATTCAGTGCGCCATTTCTTACACGCATGCCGCCTCCCCATGCAGATCCCGCTGCTGCTGAATCGGTCACAAAAGAATTGGCGGAAGCTGTTTCCATCAATGCTCGACGGACAGTATTCTCTTCGTAGAGCTTTATCCATTCGCTTGATCTTCCTTCTTTACGCTTGAGCAAGATGTCTGCCATAGCTAAGGTGCCGGTGCTCATTCCATCACTTACCAAAAAAATAATGTTTTTAGCAATGCCATTTTTATTGAAATCTACAGATCCAAAAGCTTGAAAGCTGCTTCCTAGAGCTCCTAATCCAATTGTGCTGAGTACACCTTTCCTAAAAAACTCTCTTCTTTTCATCGTTTTTCTTGGCAAAATACTAGATAAATTACGAAGAGGTAGGTATTCCTTGTTACATTTTTATTAACAAACAAAAAACAAAACTTATTGGCGAGCATTCCTGTTAATCGGTTTATGAAACTAATCTTAAAGCTAGCAGCAGTTTATAATATCTTATGGGGTGCTTGGGTTGTCTTGTTTCCTCAGCACTTTTTTGAGATGGTAGGAATGGAACCTATTAATCATCCCATGGTGTGGCAAGGAATGGGAATGGTCATTGGTGTATATGGGTTGGGCTATTGGTGGGCTAGTTTCGATCCTATCAAGCATTGGCCCATTGTTGCGGTTGGATTTTTAGGCAAAATATTCGGACCGTTAGGCTTTGTATTTAACTATCTAAATGGAGACGCACCGGGTGCATTTGGCTACATGTTGATCAGCAACGATTTGATTTGGTGGATTCCGTTTTTTATAATTTTGAAGAAAGCTTATCAAATGCATAAATTTTCGGCATAATATGAAAACACTAGCAGCATATGCATTAGCAGGATTCTTTCTGGTAGGAGGTTTGAATCATTTTATCAATCCGCACTTTTACCTGCCTTTGATACCGGATTATTTACCTTATCCAGAGTTCTTAAATCTTGTTTCCGGTTTTTTGGAGATTATAGCAGGTCTAGCTCTAGTGATTCCTAAGTTTAGAAAGATGGGAGCATGGTTGGTTATTATACTGATGGTATTATTTATACCTTCGCATGTATATTTTATTCAAATTGGCTCTTGTGTAGAGAACGGATTATGTGTTCCTGAGTGGGTGGCTTGGGTACGACTTCTAGTCATTCATCCGCTGTTAATTTATTGGGCTTGGATCGTTAAAAATGTATAGTATGGCTTTGAATGTATTTGGAGAACCCCTGATCGTTTGTAGTACAGCTCCTTTGACCGGGTATTACAGAAATGGCTGTTGTGAAACAGGGGAAGAAGACTTAGGAACGCACACGGTATGTGCAATCATGACAGATGATTTTTTGCAGTTTAGTTTGAGTAGAGGAAATGATTTGATCACTCCCAGACCAGAGTGGGCATTTCCTGGATTGAAAGCTGGTGACCGATGGTGCCTTTGTGCCTCCCGATGGATGGAGGCTTACAGCGTGGGATTGGCTCCCGAGATTATTTTGGAGGCGACTCATGAAAAAACACTTAATTACATCTCCTTGGAAGAATTGGTGAAGTATTCTTATCGTTCGTAAGTTACTCTACTAAAAAAGGACTTACAAACGGTTCAGATAATATAGTGCCGTCCCTTAAGGTAACCAATAGGTTTGCTTTTAATTGCTGAAACTCTCCAATGTTTTGGTTGAAGCGGAAACTAAAAAACTGTCGGCTATCTCTAAAATCGCGCAATCTGTTCAGTTGTATATCATTGGTATTACTCAAAAGAAATGCGATATCAGTACCCACGGAAAACCCATTAAAAGGTTCATTTAAAATAACCATAATATTACTGATATTTTCTACGAAGAATCGGGGTTCACAATCAATCTGCGCTAAAGCTAGTCCTGGAATCCAAGAACCTAAATTTGCCTGTTGAAAAGACTGATAAGCCAGTTCAAAGTTTAATCGGAAATCCCTAAAGGAGACTGTATCAGTGCTGCTAACTGCTACCTGATTTATGAATGGGGAAAAAAATATTTGTTCTATTCCTACAACATTCACTCTACGTATACTGGGGCAACCTTCTGCATCAAATTCCAAACTTACTGTGCATGCCCAAAAAGCAAGCATGAATAACATGCAAACACAGGATCTGGAAAAACTTAGATAAGACCAAAACTTTTTATACATACCTCAGATAAATTACCTTCAATTGTTTAATTTACAGTTATTTATCCGTTTGTTCAATAAAAATGTTTCAAAACTATCGAATTTGTCCAGTCCCTCGGATGATCCATTTATAACTTGTTAACTCGGTGAGCGCCATAGGACCTCTTGCATGCAGCTTTTGTGTACTAATACCAATTTCAGCTCCCATTCCAAATTGATTACCATCCGTGAATGCGGTAGAGGCATTTGCATATACTGCAGCAGCATCCACTGCTTGTAGAAACTGTTGAATAGCCTGTTCATCTTCTGCAATAATGGCTTCAGAATGTTTGGAACTATACTTTTGGATATGATCTAGGGCATTGTCCATAGAATCCACTGTTTTGATAGCCATTTTTAGCGATAAAAATTCAGTTCCAAAATGTGATTCATCCGCTTGTTTAATCAGCGAACTTCCTAAAACTTCCAATATCTGAAAGGACTGATCGTCAGCGTAAACCTCTACTGATGCATCCAAAATAGGCCTTATAAGTCTTGGTAGATCCTGCAATCTAGCTTGATGGATGATCAGACAATCCAAACTATTGCAGACTGATGGTCTCCGGGTTTTGGCATTGAAGATAATTGCAGCACCTTTTTCATTGTCTCCACTTTTATCAAAGTATGTGTGAACGATTCCTGCTCCAGTTTCAATTACAGGTACTTTTGAGTTGGCTCGGACGTATTCAATTAAATTTTGGCTTCCTCTTGGAATGATTACATCCACGAAGCCTACTGCTTGCAAAAGTGCATGGGTAGCTGTTCTATCGGCAGGAAGTAAGCAAATGGCTTCTTGGGGTAATCCGTTATTCCTTAAAGCTTGTTGAATTAACTCTACCAAAATAGCATTGGATGCATGTGCATCAGAACCTCCTTTAAGAATCAAAGCGTTTCCAGATTTGATGGCAAGAGAAAACACATCAATGGTAACATTGGGTCGAGATTCATAGATGATGCCGAGTACTCCAAGTGGAACAGTTTGTTTTTGTAGGTAGAGTCCATTGGCGAGTGAACGTTCTTCCAATATTTTCCCCAAGGGATTAGGCAGTGCTTTTACTTGCTCGATTTCTTCTATAATTCCATCAATTCGGGGTTCCGAGAGTTGAAGACGGTCATAGCGTGGATCTGAGGGGCTCATTTTAGCTAAATCTTCTGCATTGGCTGAAAGAATTGCAGGAATATTTTCCTGAAGCTGTAAAATCAATTCATTCAATACATTTTGAACCTTAACTCTCGATAAAGACGCTAATGTTCGGGTTGTTTTTTGTGTGTCCTGAAATAAAAAATCCAAATTAGTCATGATGGGATATGTATAAATAATCGTAGTGGATAAATGGTTTTTGGTTTTTCTGACCAATGATTTGGCTTAATTGTTCACTGCTGTATTCTGCCTTACCAACACCGATTTGTTGGCTGAACTCATTTTTGATAGCAATGATATCACCCTTTTCAAAGGTTCCTTTGAAGGAAGTTATTCCTATGGGCAGTAGTGAGTTGATTTTTTCTGAAAGTAAAATTTCCTCAGCACCTTTGTTAATATTTACTGCTGCTTTAGAGTACTGCTCCCCAAATGCTAACCATTTTTTCGGGCTTTGTTTTCTATCTTTTGCTACGAAAATTGTGCAGGGTACTGTTGGATCTTTGGTTAAGTCTTCCAAAATATTCGCCTTTTTTCCATTGGCAATGATAACCTGAATTCCCAAATCTGCTGATTTAAAAGCCATCCGCAGTTTGGTAAGCATTCCGCCTCTACCAAATGAAGATTTTTCGTTACTAACCACATGTGAGATTTCAGGAATTGACCCTGAGATTTTGGCAATCAAGTTGGATTCAGGGTGGGAGGGAGGGCCATCAAATACTCCATCTACACTCGTCAATAAAACTAATGTATCTGCATTAACCATGGCTGCTGTAAGTGAAGCCAATTCATCATTATCTGTAAACATCAATTCCGTAATTGCCACGGTATCGTTTTCATTGATAATTGGGATAATTCTATGAGATAATAAGCCTTCAATGCAACTTCTCATATTGAGGAAATGCTTTCTGTCTCGAAAATCCTCTTTGGTTACTAAAATTTGAGCCACCTGCAGTCCCTGTTCCTCAAATAATACCTGATAGTTATGGATTAAACGAATCTGTCCTGTTGAGGCATAAATTTGCTTTTTTAGGATAGGGTCAGTCTTTGCAGGTATATTGATGGCTTGCCTACCATAGGCCACTGCTCCAGAACTTATAAGGACGATCCTCTTTCCAAGTTTTTGGAGCCATGAAATTTGCTTCACTAGAGCTGTTAGGGTGTTCGCATCAGGAGACCCGTCCGTATTGGTCAGGACATTGGAGCCTACTTTTAAAACTATCGTTTGATGGTTAGGTGCAATCACGGAAATAATGTTAGCAAGTGAAAATTTATCTGAATTGTAAATTTACTAACTAACTGATGGGAAAAATAAAAAAATCGAAATAGATTATAAGATGGATTGAAATTTTTCTGGTGTAAGTGGCTTTTCAATAAATCCTTTTACACAAGCATAGGAATTTGCTTTCACACGGTCTTGAAAGTCAATGGAACTCGATAGCATGACAATTTTATCTGGTCTATGCTGGAAGTTTTCTACGTAAAAATTCAAAAAATCCCAACCATTCATCACGGGCATATTAATATCCAATAGAATTAGTGCATTTTCATCTTCTGCCAAACTTTTTAACTTTTCTAAAGCTTTCTCAGCTTCTAAAAATTCCTCTACTCTTTCAGAAACTTTGGTTTTTGAAATGAGACGCTTATTTATCAAATTGTTGATAGGGTCATCATCGACCAAAATTATGGTAGAATATTTAGGCATGAATAATAATTACTAATGTACTAAGTTCAGGGATTGTCAAATATAAGTACTCTTACGGATTAATCGATACTAAGGGGTTTAAAATCCAATTTTATTTTTTTTACTTATTTTAGGTTTCCAAGCTCAATAACGTGAAAAAATCCTATTGTAGGCTTATTTTAGGTTATAAAAATAATATAAGTTTGATTTGTACAAATTAAAAGAGGTTGTGAAAACTCACAACCTCTAATGTTTGTATGTTCAGGGTCAATGGATTACATCATTCCACCCATTCCTCCTCCGCCCATTGGAGGCATCGCAGGAGTGTCTTCTTTTACATCTGCTACCACACACTCAGTTGTCAATAGCAAGGCTGCGATAGAAGCTGCATTTTCCAATGCAAGTCGTGTAACTTTCGTTGGGTCAATTACACCTGCTTCAAATAGATCTTCGTAAACATCAGTTCTTGCATTGTAACCGAAGTGGCCAGTGTTTTCTTTGATTTTGTTGACTACAACAGAACCTTCACCACCTGCGTTTTCCACGATTGTTCTCAAAGGAGCTTCGATGGCGATTCTTACGATGTTCACACCGGTATCCTGATCGTCATTATCACCTTTGACTGCATCCAAAGCAGAAGAAGCTCTTACAAGGGCAACGCCACCACCTACTACAACACCTTCTTGTACAGCTGCTCTAGTAGCATGCAATGCATCATCCACTCTGTCTTTCTTCTCTTTCATTTCAACTTCAGTAGCCGCACCAATATACAAGATAGCTACACCACCAGAAAGTTTAGCAAGTCTTTCTTGCAATTTCTCCTTATCGTAATCAGAAGTAGTTTTTTCGATTTGAGCTTTAATCTCATTGATTCTAGCTTGGATAGCGCTGCTATCACCAGAACCATTAACGATTGTAGTATTGTCTTTATCGATGTTAACCTTTTCAGCAGTTCCAAGGTACTCGATAGTAGCATTTTCTAATTTGTATCCTCTTTCCTCAGAGATAACAGTACCGCCCGTCAAAATTGCGATATCTTCCAACATTGCTTTTCTTCTATCACCAAATCCAGGAGCTTTAACAGCAGCTACTTTCAAAGCACCTCTGATTTTGTTCACTACCAAGGTAGCTAAAGCTTCACCGTCAACATCTTCAGCGATGATTACCAAAGGTCTTCCAGACTGAGCGACTGGCTCCAATACTGGAAGCAATTCTTTCATGGAAGAGATTTTCTTATCATAGATTAAAATGTAAGGTCTATCCAATTCAGCTTCCATTTTCTCCGTGTTGGTAACGAAGTAAGGAGAAAGGTAACCTCTGTCAAACTGCATACCTTCTACAGTTCTAACTTCAGTTTCAGTACCTTTTGCTTCTTCTACGGTGATGACACCATCTTTGCCCACCTTGTCCATTGCATCAGCAATCATTTTACCGATTTCCTCATCATTATTTGCGGACACGGTAGCAACTTGCTGAATTTCTTTAGAAGTAGAGATAGCTTTGGAGTTTTCTTTTAACTGAGCTACGACGGCAGCAACTGCCTTGTCTATACCTCTTTTCAAATCCATTGGATTAGCACCTGCTGCTACGTTTTTGATACCAGCATTAAAGATAGCTTGGGTCAAAACAGTAGCAGTAGTCGTACCATCACCTGCGTTGTCAGCAGTCTTGGAAGCAACTTCTTTTACCAACTGAGCACCCATATTTTCGATTGGCTCAGCCAATTCGATTTCTTTTGCTACAGACACACCATCTTTAGTAATGGTAGGAGCACCAAATTTTTTGTCGATGATAACATTTCTACCCTTAGGTCCCAATGTTACTTTTACTGCATCGGCAAGAGCGTCTACGCCTTTTTTCAGTCTGTCTCTTGCGTCGGTATCGAAAAATAGTTCTTTAGCCATTTTCTTTTTTGTTTAATGTTTTAGTGTTTACAATAGATGATTAAAGGATTGCAAAGATGTCAGATTCTCTCATGATCAGGTAATCTTGACCATCTACTGAAAGCTCTGTACCGGCATACTTGCCATACAACACTGTGTCACCTACTTTAACAGTCAATGGTTCATCTTTTTTACCACTTCCTACGGCTACCACAGTTCCTTTCTGAGGTTTTTCTTTAGCAGTGTCCGGAATAAAAAGACCGGAAGCAGTTTTCTCTTCAGCTGCAGCAGGCTCCACTAGAACTCTGTCTGCAAGAGGTTGGATGTTAACTTTTGACATAACTATTAAATTGTTTAAGGTTAGTTCTAAAATTGTTTATACCCACCCCAATCCATTCTTGTGCCAATGTATAATTTCTGTTAAAATCTGCCAATACGTCGGTCTTGAAACTCAGCAAAGGACAACAAACTGGGAAAAATTTAAAAATTCCTGTCAATTTTTCTCCGAGCCTTTTTTTAGTTGACATATTTTAGTAAATTTTTCTGACAAAAATGTACCTATGAATAGATTATCTGATAATTGGATTACTGAAGGATGGATAGATTTTGAGTACAAAAAATATATCCTCCTAGCCTACATGAAGTATGTGTCAGGACAGTTTAAAGAAGTAAAGTTGTACCCCCCTTTGGCAGAATTGATCCATCATTATTCTCGTCTTAAAGGCTTTGCTGATAGTAAGGAAATACTCAAAGATGCTTTTCCGAAGCAATTGCAAGGGCCAGATTGGACGAATTTGACGATGAACTATAAGCCTCTGTTGATGGATGATGAATTAATGAAGCAATTGAATGAAATCGTAGATTACTCCTTGCCAAGATTCAAAAAAGCAATCGAAGAAGGGAAGGATATCTATGACTTTTTAGAGTCGGAAATGAAGATTGAAACTATTGGAATCTCCCCACTTTATCAGAGAGAAGGCTATGCCATGTTGACATTGGATGCTTCCAAAGATATTTACATCTATCGATACAAAGTAAGCTTATTTCAACAGGCTACCGACACATTGAAAGGTATAATGATGCAATTAGTGAAAAAAGTCAGAAGGACTTTTGCGCATACATTTGAACAGCTCAAATTAGAATTGGCTCGTTCGTACAAAGACCTGCCAAATCCTGCCACGTACAGAATACATAGCAAGTATCAGATTCCTTTGGACGAGAGTTTCCTTCCAATTACCAAGAGAATCCTCTTGAAGGCCATACAGGAATAAAAAAAGCGGACATTTCTGACCGCTTTTTCAAATAGGTTTATCGAGGTATTAGTCGTTTTCTGTTTCAGTTCCGTTTTCTACTTCTTCAGCTTCAATAGCAGGAGCCGATGGTAAAAGACTGTTGTCACCATCAGTAGAAGGGGAGATAATTTGTCTTCTTGCGTTTTCGATATTTGGTGAACTAAACTGATCACCGGAAGAAGTTGTGTAGAATGCAGAAGATGTTAATGACAACACCAGAATAGCGATTGCCAATACCCAGGTTGATTTTTCAAGGATATTTCCCGTCTTAGTGACCCCCATGATTTGAGAAGCACCACCACCGAAGGCTGCTCCAACACCACCTTTGGAATCCTGTCCAAGGATTACTAGAATCAATAAAACAGCCAAGACAATGATAATGCTGATTAATAAAGTAAACATATGCTAGTTAATTATCTTCCAAGTTTTTTATTTGGTCTGCAAAATAAGTGCTTTTATCTGGAAATTTCACTATGAGTTTTTGATAAATTTCAATTGCCTTTGTTTTTTTATTTTGTTTCGCCAGCAATTTGGCATAGGATTCCGTAATCAAGCGCTCATTTATTTCAGTACTTTTTGCTGATAGGTCGCTTTGTGTATGATTGGCCTCTATTTCTTGGATAGTGGCTAATTTGATTGATTTTTTACTGAAGGCCTTGATGATGTCAATTTGCTCCTTCTTCTTCTCATCCTTGATTTCTTTCTTCTCACGCTTGCGAATGTTCTCTATCAGATCATCATCAGAAGATTTACGTTTTTTTCTAATAGGTTTTTCTGCTTCCTTAGGTTCATCTACAGATATTGTCTCCTCAATGGTAGCTTTCTCTGATGAAACTTCCGTAATTTCTAAAGCTACTGCAGGTTCATCAGCAATTTGTAAATCTTCTTTTTTTTCTAGAAATGGTTTATCATCATCTTCTGGACTAGCAGCTTCTGTAACTGTGGGCTTTTCGGATGGTTTTTTCTCATGGAGCTCTTCGCCCAAGCGTTTTAGGACGCTGATTTTTTGTGCTAGATCAACATCTTTTTTGGGTCTTGGCGTCAACTCGCCTTCGAGATCATCAATAAAGTTCTCATTATTGTTACTTGGCCCCTGCTCTTTTTGTAGTTGTTCAAGAAATAGCTGGTTGAAGCCTGCCCAAGGTTCCTTGCCCTCAATTAAGGTTTTTAACCAAGCTCTATTAGGGCTGGAAATTGCTGCACTAGCAAGAAAATCTTTTTCTTTCCCCCTTGTAATGCTGAGCTCATATTTGGCCAATAAAACCTTTGGGAGCTGAAAATATGGGAAAGCCTGACTGTATTTGACAAGCTCACTGACGTCTTCTTTTTGAAGATCGTTAGCTCTTGACGCGATATCTAACAGTTGTTGTAGGTTCAAAGCTTTGATTTTTGAATTTCCAAGTTAAGAAATTTTACCAATTCGCAACCGAAGCAGTGAATATGTCTTGCAATATACTTTCAAATATTTCTTCAATCAACACACTTTCCACTTGAAGTATGGATGTAGTACGAGGGTCATAGTCTTTGAAGAAAGAGAAAGAGCGTTTAAAACTCTCTTCTTCATCTACTGTATTTTCATACTCTACCTCTACAGCGATAGTAAGACGCATTTGCCCGGCTCTATCTGGTAGATTAGGATCTGTTGTTGTGACTGTTGCTTGTGGCGTAATATTGTAACGGGTAATAGCTCCTGAAAATTGTAAATCTCCATTGTTGCGAACCAGCTCCAAGCGAGTGTTTCGCTGATAGAAATCTTTGAGGGATTCTGTAAATAATTGCTCCATATTCGCTGGCCCACCTCCAGAGTCATTAAAAAAGTTTTCTACAGAAAAGGTCTTTACTTTTTCATAATCAATGTTGACTCCTGAAAAACTATAGTTGATTGCGCAGGAAAATAGGGATAATAATGTTAAACTCGCCATGATGGCAGTAGTCCAAAAGCGCTTATTCAATGTCATATTGCTTGATTTTTCTGTATAGGGTACGTTCTGAGATGCCCAAGTCCTGCGCTGCATATTTGCGTTTATTGTTATGCTTTTGTAGGGCTTTGATGATCATCTCTTTTTCTTTCTTTTCTAGGGAAAGTGAATGATCGTCTTCCTCATGGATGATATCTTCTATAGTATCATCCTCATATGCTTCCAAACTATCATTGGTGTGCTGACTATCCAATACCAACGGAACACTCACAGGGTTATTACTGCTAGAACTTGGAGATTTTTCGAAACTGATAGGAGATTCCAAATCTTCAAAAAGCTCCTGATGCTTGTTGATAATGGTTGGATTTAAACTACCAGATTGAAAGCTTTCCAAAACCAATTTCTTTAGCTCATTCATGTCTCTTTTCATATCAAAAAGCACCTTGTAGAGCAGATCCCGTTCGTTGAAATCACTAGACTCACCCTTATTTCCATTGGCAAAAATTGCTGGAAGCCTATTTTGATTATTTGGAAGGTATCGTTCCAAAGTTTCAGCAGTCACCTCACGGTCTTGTTCGAGTAAGGAAATTTGTTCGGCAATATTTTTCAATTGACGGATATTTCCAGGAAATGAGAAACGCATCAATAGTTTCTTTGCATTCTCATCCAGCGAAATCGGACGTACGTTGTATTTTTCGGAAAAATCAGAAGTGAATTTCCTGAACAAGAGCACCATGTCTTCACCTCGTTCGCGCAGGGGTGGTACGAATATCGGTACGGTATTCAGTCGATAATATAAATCCTCTCGGAACTCTCCTTTTTCTACTGCTTTGATCAGATTGACATTAGTGGCAGCGATTACCCGAACATTGGTTTTCAATACTTTGGAGCTACCAACTTTGATGAATTCTCCATTTTCCAATACCCGGAGCAATCGAGCCTGTGTGCCTAAAGGCATTTCCCCAATTTCATCCAAAAAGATACTGCCTCCATCCGTAACTTCAAAGTATCCTTTTCTAGCTTCATGGGCTCCTGTAAATGAGCCTTTTTCATGTCCAAATAATTCGGAGTCTATCGTCCCTTCTGGGATAGCACCACAGTTTATTGCGATAAACTTTCCATGCTTGCGCAAACTCAGGGAATGAATGATTTTAGAAAAGGATTCTTTCCCCGAACCACTTTCCCCAGTAATCAATACCGTCATATCCGTAGGTGCTGCCTGCATGGCTACTGATATGGCATGGTTAAGCAATGGGCTATTGCCTATGATTCCAAATCGTTGTTTGACACTATGTATTTCAGTGGATGTAAACATAAGTGGTAGGATTAAGCGACTATTTCACCAAAAAGGGTGGCTGCTGAACAATCCTGTATCAATACCTTTGCATAGTCCCCCTTTTTCAGCCTGCCATCATTTGGAATAATGACTACTTTATTGGCAGAATTCCTTCCTTTCAATTGTTCTTCCGATCGCTTGGAAGTACCTTCGATTAAAATTTCCTGGACCTTTCCCAAATCCAGCTTATTTCTTTCTAAGGATAGAGCTGCTTGCTTTTCGATGATTTCAGCAAGTCTACGCTTTTTAACATCCAATGGGATATCGTCTGCATATTTTTTTGCAGCCAATGTCCCTGGTCTTTCGGAATAGAAAAACATGTAGGAGAAATCATACTTTACAATATCCATCAACGTCAGGGTATCTTGATGTTCTTCTTCTGTCTCGGTGCAGAAGCCTGCAATCATATCGGATGAAATGCCACATTCTTCCCCCAAAATCTCACGAATAGCACGCACTCTGTCCAAATACCATTCACGGTCATAGGTTCGGTTCATCATCTCCAATACCCGGGAATTTCCACTCTGAACCGGTAGATGGATGTATTTGCAGATGTTATTGTATTTTTTCATGGTGTACAAAACTTCATCTGTAATATCCTTCGGATGAGAGGTAGAGAAACGAATTCTCAGTAAAGGACTGACCTGAGCCACCATTTCCAATAAATTGGCAAAGTTGATTACAGTAGAAACTTCCTCCTCTTTCTTATTCAATCGTGCTTTGTTGTTCTCTTCTGGAGACCATTTGTAAGAGTCTACATTTTGGCCTAGTAAAGTCACCTCACGATAACCGTTTTCAAATAGTTCTTTGGCTTCCTGTACAATAGAATGAGGGTCTCTGCTTCGCTCTCTACCGCGGGTAAATGGAACGACGCAGAAGGAGCACATATTGTCACAACCTCTCATGATGGAGATAAATGCCGTTACGCCGTTAGAGTTCAACCTTACGGGAGCGATATCGGCATAGGTTTCTTCTCTGGAAAGGAAGGTGTTGACGCCTTTGTTACCTTCTTCGGCGGATGCAACCAAGTTGGGTAAGTCACGGTAAGCATCAGGCCCTACCACCACGTCTACGATTTTCTCCTCTTCCAAGAGCTTGTCCTTCAAGCGCTCAGCCATACAGCCTAAAACCCCGATTGTTAGCTCAGGCTTTTGTTTTTTGACAGCATTGAAATTACTTAATCGCTTACGTACAGTTTGTTCGGCTTTCTCCCGGATGGAACAGGTATTCAAAAAAATGACATCTGCTTGTTCATAGTCCGAAGTGGTGTCAAAGCCATTATCTTTCATGATGGATGCCACGATTTCGGAATCCGAAAAATTCATCTGACAGCCATAGGATTCTATGTAAAGCTTTTTGGATTTACCGGTGTTTTCTTCAGTAGTAGTCTTAAAATCACAGGCCTGCGCCTCATCAGGACTGATGATATCTATATCTTTGATAATGTTTTCCATGAATACTGTATTTGAGCTTGCAAAATTAATAAAAATCGGACAAAATGACAGTTAATGGAGTGAAATAAAATCAGTACGAAGTATTGATAGAAATATCGTCTTTTTTACTGTCCAGTAATTTGCCTTTTTCGCACTTCAATACTCTGTAGGGATATTTTCTCAGGAGGTCGTGATTGTGCGTCGCCATAAGAATGGCAGTTCCTTGTTGATTGATTTCAGTAAAAAGTTGAAAGATTCCCTCTGCTACATCAGGGTCTAAATTACCTGTTGGTTCATCTGCCAATAAAATAGAAGGCTTATTGATTAAGGCTCGTGCAATCACCACTCGCTGCTGCTCTCCACCAGAAAGTTGATGAGGCATTTTAGTGGCAGCATCCGCAAGTCCGACTCGCATCAAGACTTCGATCATGCGGTCTTTCATGGCCGTCTTATCTTTCCAACCTGTAGCTTTCATGACGAAGAATAGGTTGTCAGCTACCGTTCGATCAGGGAATAATTGA
This sequence comes from Mongoliitalea sp., assembly GCF_054166905.1. Classification (NCBI taxonomy): domain Bacteria; kingdom Pseudomonadati; phylum Bacteroidota; class Cytophagia; order Cytophagales; family Cyclobacteriaceae; genus Mongoliitalea; species Mongoliitalea sp. The sequence goes on from NZ_JBSZCK010000035.1 coordinate 68,763, forward strand.
AAATCCTGAAATACGATTCCAAGCTTTCTTCTAAGATAAGGAACATCCTTTTTTTTGATGTTGGCAAGTTGAAAACCCACAATTTCTGCCTTGCCCATCTTTAGTTCTAGATCTGCGTATAGCGTTTTCAATAAAGAGCTTTTTCCACTACCAGTTCTTCCAATGAGGAAAACAAATTCATCTTTCTCAATGGTGAATGAAACATTTTGAAGAACTGCATCCAGTCCTTGAAAAATATGTGCTTCCCTTACTTGAATGATGGGCTCAGAATTAAAAATCATGTTACAAGCTAAGTTTTTGGAGTTTTCCGAATGGCATCTCTTTAATTAGCGCTTCCAAGGCTTCCTCTTTGCCTTCAAGGCCAAATTTTTCCATATTTTTCATGGGTCTATCCGCCCTAAAGTAGGCTACCAAGACGAAGTTTTCATCTCTGATTTGTATGTAGTCCGGAATTTTGGCTTTTCCTTTTACCTTGATTATGTACATATCTACTGTCTTCGGGGAATAACAACCGGGAACATGAAAAACGTTCATGTTCCCGATTTTGTTTTATTTACCGGCTGCTTTCGCATGGTCGGCCAAGAACGTGGCTAGACCTGAATCTGTTAAAGGATGTTTTAATAATCCGGTGATGACTTTCAATGGGCATGTGGCTACATCAGCACCGATTTCTGCACATTTGATCAAGTGCATGGTGTGACGGATGGAAGCTGCCAATACTTGAGTGGCATAGCCATAGTTTTGGTAAATTTGGACAATCTGATCGATTAGCTCCAAACCATCATAGGAAATATCATCCAATCTTCCTACAAATGGAGAAACGTAGGTAGCTCCTGCTTTTGCGGCAACTAATGCCTGCCCTGGGCCGAAAATCAATGTACAATTGGTGCGGATACCTTCTGAATGAAATTGTTTGATAGCTTTCACTCCGTCTTTGATCATAGGGATTTTGACCACGATTTTGTCATCGATTTTAGCCAATTCCTTGCCTTCTCTGATCATGCCTTCAAAATCGGTAGCAATAACCTCAGCACTAACATTGTCATCTACAATGTCACAGATAGCTTTGTAATGGGCTTTTACACGCTCATCTCCTGAGATGCCCTCTTTGGCCATCAATGAAGGGTTGGTTGTAACGCCATCCAATACCCCAAGGTCATATGCTTCCCTGATTTCGTCAAGGTTAGCCGTATCAATAAAGAATTTCATGAAAATTGATGTTAGATTAGTGAAGAGACAAAGGTAATTGATTATTCTCAGTCAACCGTGGCTTTTTTAAAAATCACGCTTTTGGTTTGTAATATTTGTCACTAGTTAAATGCAACGGACAGTCGTATTTTTCACCTATGAAAACACTAGGACTTATTGGGGGAACATCTTGGCATTCCACCATTGAATATTACAGGTTGATTCATGAATATGCATCCCAATTTTTGGACCCTTCCCAAAATCCCAATCTGCTGATTTACAGTCAAAATATTCAGTTGATGCGGGAACAGGATATTCCCAAAATCAATAAAACCTATCTGGAGATAGCTCATAAGTTGGAATGTGCCGGAGCTGAGGCTATTCTTATCTGTGCGAATACCCCGCATATGGTCTATAAGTATGTGCAACCAAAAATCACGATTCCGATTTTACATATCGCAGAAGCCATAGGTAGAGAAGCCGCTTCACATGGACTTAAGCGCTTGGGCTTATTAGCCAATAAACCGACCTCCAAGGGTAGTTTTATTCCAGATTACTTACATGAAAAATTCGGAATGGAGACCATAGTTCCTGCCGAGGAAGTGATTACCCAATCCCATCATTATATTTCCACTGAGTTGACCCAAGGAATATTTTCGGTGGAGTCTAAGGCTTTTTACTTGGAGCAGATTCAGTCTTTAGCAGTAGCTGGGGCTGATGGAGTGATTTTGGGATGTACCGAGTTGCCACTATTAATTACCCAAGAAGAAAGCCCTATTCGCTTGATATCTACCACACAGTTGCACGCACAAATGGCAGTAGATTTTATTTTTGGGAAGCTTGAATTGTAGGTCTTTTGATGATTAATGGACAAAAAATGCCGTAGCTTCCGTGGATATCTTCTATTTTTGTCAAAAAAAAGGTTGTGGATATAAAAGAAGTAGTTGCTGTCCTAAAACAAAACGGTAGAGTTTCTATACAGGAAGGAAATGGAAAAGTATTGGAACTCATCAGCATGTCCTCTTGGGATGCTGCCAAGGATGATAATTCGGGTATCTTTTTGTTATTCGAGACATTTCAGATCAGAAGTATTGCCGAGCAGTTTTCTGAGGTATCACTTGACATCGTGGAGTATGCAACCAAACCTACGATTTATCATACCACCGTGAGTCGACTTTTGAAAACTGGGCCACAGCAAGATGGATATGTTAAATTTGCCCTGATCAAAAGTGATGTTTGGAACCGTTTGTTATTTGCATTTGGGCAGCCACTGATAGTACAGTTTGTAAAAGCAGAGAAAGGCGATTTTCAACAAAAGGAGTTTTTCCCTTTACTGAGTCCGAATACGAAAGAAATGTTTTTGGGGCCTGATGGTGATATAAAAATAATCCGTGGATGAATTATCAAGAAGCACTTCAATCCCATGAAATATTTGCGAGGGTAGGAGAGATAGCCGACAAAATGGGCTTGGAGACCTATGTGGTAGGGGGCTATGTGCGTGATTTTATCATGGGCAGACCATGTAAGGATATTGATTTTGTATGCGTTGGTTCTGGTATAGCACTGGCGGAGCAAGTTGCTGGCAGTTATTCCCAACATGTGCCTCTATCTGTTTTTAAGAATTTTGGTACGGCCAATATCCGTTTGGATGATTATGAGATTGAATTTGTAGGCGCTCGAAGGGAGAGTTATCGGGCTGATTCCCGTAAACCATTGGTAGAGGATGGTACGCTTGCTGAGGATCAGGAGCGGAGAGACTTTACCATCAATGCCATGGCCATATCGGTCAACAAAAGTACTTTTGGAGCTTTAATTGACCCTTTTGATGGATTGAAAGATATCCGAAGAAAAATTATTCGTACCCCAACGGATCCCATGATTACTTTTTCGGATGATCCTTTGCGAATGATGCGCGCTATACGTTTTGCTACACAATTGAATTTTGATATCCACCCGGATACTTTTGATGCATTGATGCAGAGTGCTTCCCGCTTACAAATTATATCAGGTGAGCGTATCATTGATGAATTGAATAAGATCATCATGACACCTAAGCCCTCATATGGGTTCAAGTTGCTCTTTGCTGGTAAATTGCTCCATGAGTTTTTTCCTGAAATGGTGGAATTACAGGGGGTGGATTCTGTTGGAGATAAGTCTCACAAAGATAATTTCTACCATACGCTTCAAGTATTGGATAATATTTGCCAGACAACTGATAATCTATGGCTCCGTTGGGCAGCAATCATGCACGATATTGGCAAGCCCGCCACCAAGCGATTCAATGAAAAGGTAGGCTGGACCTTTCATGGTCATGAGGATAAAGGTGCCCGAATGACTCCGGGTATCTTCAGACGAATGAAATTACCTATGGATGAGCGGATGAAATACGTGCAAAAGTTAGTTAAACTACATCTACGTCCTATAGCGTTGGTTTCTGATAAAGTAACCGATTCGGCTGTTCGAAGACTGTTGTTTGATGCAGGTGATGCCATTGATGATTTGATGAAATTGTGTCGGGCTGACGTCACCTCCAAAAACAACAACAAGGTTCAACGCATACTTGCCAACTTCGACAAGGTAGAACAAAAGATCATTGAGGTGGAAGAGAAAGATCAAGTCCGCAATTTTCAGCCACCTGTTTCGGGAGAAGAAATCATGGAGATTTTCAAGATTCCTCCAGGAAGATTGGTAGGTGAATTGAAGGAAGAAATCAAAGAGGCCATCCTAGAAGGACAAATTAACAATAATAAAGTTGCGGCATTGGAACTATTGCATAAATTAGCTGCCCAAAAAGGAATCATTTAATACCAATTAAAACATATGAAGAAGTTACTTGTATCAGCTTTAATGCTGTTACTCAGCAGTACGGTGTTGGTTGCCCAGGAGCAACAAGCAGATACCGAATCCAATAGGAAGAGAAATGAAGCGGATCAGCGTGTGTATCAAATGGCTTTGCGCTACAATGATTTGCCTGTGGCTAGAATGAAGCTATATGAGTTGATCGAGAGAAATCCCACCAATCTACGTTTCCAAGAACTGTTGGCGACCTTATATTTTGATGCCAATCAGTTTACATCTGCCGCAGTTGCAGCCATGGATTTGTTAGAGAAAAATGACAAAAATGTAACAGCCTTGGAAATTGCTGGTTATTCCTTGGAGCAAATTGGTGCATTGGATCGTGCTATGCCATACTTTGAATCTCATTATCTATTGACAGGTACTTTATTTTCCTTGTATAAGACGGCATATATGCAGTATTCTTTGGATAGATATGAAGAAGCCCTGAATTCAGCTAATATGCTTATTCGAGATGCAAAATCCTCAACAGAAATGTTGAACTTTACAAAAGCGGATGAAAGTGTACAGGAAGTAAGCATTAAAGCGGCTGCATTAAACCTCAAGGGATTGGTTTATATGGCTGAAAAAAATGTAGAAGAAGCTCAAGCAGCATTCATGCAGTCTTTGGAGCTGGCTCCTGGTTTTGAAATGGCTCAAATCAACATGAGAGAGTTGAGAAATGCTAATAGATAATTCGTAATAGATTATCTTTTTTTTGCGGCTTCAACCTCAAAAAAAGTAAGTTTATCTAGTAAAAGTCAGTTGAACATAGCGTTCAACTGACTTTTTTGTTTTAAATTCCGCCAAATTAGTATCCCAAACATGCAGATGATCTCACCAACTAACCGAAGGGCGTTCCTGAAGTCCATTGGGCTATTGGGGCTAAGCGCCAGTGTAAGCCCATTATTGTTACAAGCTTGTCAACAATCTACTTCTTCGGAAGTAATGGAAGAACTTTCCAAAGATCCATTCTTCAAAATTTCCCTAGCACAGTGGTCTTTGCACAAAATGCTGTTTGCTGGAGAATTGGACAATTTGAATTTTGCAGCTTTTACCAAAAAAGAATTTGGAATCGATGCAGTGGAGTATGTGAATGCATTTTTTAAAGATAAGGCCAAGGATCTTTCTTATCTCAGCGAGATGAAAAAGAGGGCACAGGATGAAGGTGTGAAAAGCTTACTTATCATGGTCGATGGGGAAGGGTATTTAGGCGATCTAGATGCTAATTCCCGCAATGAAGCCGTCCAAAATCATAAAAAATGGGTGGAAGCTGCACAGTTTTTAGGATGTCATTCCATCCGTGTTAATGCATTTGGAAGAGGTACGGAAGCAGAAGTGGCATCTGCTGCCATAGATGGACTAGGTTCTTTGGCAACCTTTGCCAAGCCATTCGATATCCATGTGATTGTTGAAAATCATGGGAGTTATTCCTCCAATGGTCAATGGTTGGCACATGTAATTCAAGGCGTAGGTATGGATAATTGTGGCACCTTGCCTGATTTTGGTAATTTTTGCATCCGGAGATCCAATGGATCAGAATTGGGAGGTGAATGTATAGAAGAATATGATCGCTACTTGGGTGTTGAGGAAATGATGCCATTCGCCAAAGGAGTAAGTGCTAAAAGCTATGATTTTGATGAAAACGGCAATTGTATAGAAACTGATTTTGAGCGTATGCTTCGGATCGTTAAGGATGCAGGGTATACTGGATACATAGGAATAGAATATGAAGGAAATCAGCTATCAGAGGTAGATGGGATACTAGCCACTCAATCCTTGATCAATCGAGTAGGGGCTTCATTTTTATAAATCGAAGACAAATGCGATTATTGATCAATTTATTAATCATCTCTTTGCTCGTAGTAGCTGGGATCAGCTATGGCACCATTTGGTGGGGAAGGTCCTTGTTACATGATTCGGAAATACCTGTTCAGAAAACCTTATTTGGGAATTCAAGTCCTCAGAAAGTTCTTTTGTTTTTTGCTCATCCAGATGATGAAATTGCAGTGGGAGGCACCTTAAACCTATTAAAAGAAGAAGGCCATGAGTTATACATGGTGTATTTAACCAAAGGTGAAAATGGACCAACTGGTAATTTGGTAACCCAGGAACAGTTGGGCGATACACGAGCTAAGGAAATGGAAAAGGTGGCTACATTTCTCAATGCCAAGTCATTGGAAATTTTCGATTACCCGGATAGTGGTCTGAAGCATTTGCCGGTAGAATTATTTGAACGAGTAGCTCAGGAAATGGTCGAAAAATACAAGCCAGATTATGTCATCACCTATGACTCTTCTGTTGGACTTTACGGTCACCCTGATCATCGAATGGTATCCAAGGGAATGGAAAATTATTATCGATCCAATATCGGAAAGGTAGATTTTTCAGTAAAACAGCTTTTTCAAGTGACGCTTTCACCCAAACAAATCTATGTTGCTTTGCAGTTAGCTCCTGGTTTTCAGCGGAATTATCCCAAAGAAGGAAATGGACTTCCTATACCGGATTTTTCCATCAGGACTACACCATATTTTGGAGCATTGGAAAAAATGATGGAAATGCACGCCACACAGCAAGAGGTATTTAGAGACTTATTGCCTTATAAGGATCAGGTGCCGCGTTATGTGTATTCACGCATTTTTGACCGAGAGTATTTTTATAAGGTACGGGTTTAATTTTTTTCAATCTTCTGGTAGGAAGCCAAAACACCACGGACCATAGCAGCTGAGAACCCTTGGTGCTCCATTTCATTGAGTCCTACGATTGTGCAACCCTTCGGAGTGGTGACTTTGTCAATAGCCTCTTCTGGATGCATATTTTTTTGAATCATCAGCTCAGCTGCTCCTTTGACTGTTTGATTGACAATTTTGGAGGCAGTTTTCGCATCAAACCCTATTTGAATTCCACCCTGAATCATAGCCCTCATAAAGCGTAAAACATAGGCAATACCGCAAGCACCCAAAACAGTGGCTGCTTCCATTAAAGTCTCATCTATGGATATACTGAACCCGATGCTATTGAATAAACCTTTGATGGTCTCCTCAGAAGTAGGGTTGGCATTTCTTCCACAGATACAGGTAACTGATTCTTGAATATCAGCGGCAATATTTGGCATGGCTCGGAATGCAGTGCTAGCAGGGTGTAAAACTGCAAACATTTCGTCTAAAGTGATACCGGTTGCCAAGGAAACAATCAATTGTTTAGAAGGCTCCAACACTGGACGAATGTCTTTCAATATACTGTTGACATTATAGGGCTTTACACCTAAAATAACAATATCAGCTTCTTTGGCTGCCAATACATTGTCGCTATGCACACGGACACCTAGATCTTGTAAGTAGAGAATATTACTTGGATTTCTTTTGGTCACATGTAGCTGTTGCGGCAAAAAGTCGTTTTGAGCTAATAATCCATTGACGATGGAAAGGCCTAGATTACCGCAGCCGATGATGGCAATCGTTTTATCTTGAAGCATAGCATTGGTTGGTTTGAGAAATACATAGGAAAGTTAGGCTTTTTTCTTGGTTTAAAGTTGATAAAATTTTAGTTTTACTGATATGTCAAATAAATATTGGTTATTATCTCGGCTCTTACTCAGCGTATGTTTTCTTCATTTTGGGTGTAAGCAGTCAGTTTCGGATAAGGGGATTACTGTAGATTTGGATACTGCCGTTGAAGTCCCTTTATCAACCTACTTTGAAGAGATATCCTATTTATTTTTGGACTATCCCGAAGGTGAACCCATCGTAAATGCTTATAAATCAGTTTTGACGGATGAATATTTCTTTGTTGAAAGTAGGGAACGGGCAGCAGTTTTTCAATATGATCGCAAAGGTAACTTACTTCGGGTACTCCGGAATTATGGAGAAGGTCCAGAACAGTGGATGTTAATTGATCAGCTTTATGTGAAAAATGATCAGTTGGTCATTCATTGTAATTATTTAAAAAAATATCTTCGATTTTCAATGGAAGGGGAATTGGTAGATCAAGGAAAACTTGCACATCGCTCGAATGATTATTTTGAAGGGGACGGATACGAATTGTATTATTTTCAAAATGGTTTTGAAGATACAGGTTATAAATTTTTAAGAGTGGGGCAGGATGGAACTGAAGATTTTTTCATCAAAGTAAAGAAAGGCTTTGAGAATGCGGTTCCTAGTTCTTCAGTAAGAGGTTTCCAAGATTTTCCTTCAAATAAAAGTATTGTATTGATACCATCCCATTCCAATGAGATGTATAGATTTGATGAGCAGGGGTTTTTGAAAGATTCCTTGTCATTTCATTTTGGAAGGCATCATATCGATGATCAAACGAGGCTTATTTATACTTATCCAGCAGAAGCTGTTTACAAATTCAATGATTACATCAAAGAAACAGGGAATGTAAGGGGTTTATTTGGTACTGTTTGGAATAGATCGGGTGGTTTGGTTTCATTTACAGCTGGTTTTTCTACTAAGTTTGCTTATCTCACTAATCAAGATGAGTTAGTGTCAGTAGTCAACAGTTTTATAAATGACTTAGATGGTTTGAACATTCGATTTCGATTTTGGATTACTTCTTCGGAAGAAATAGGTTTTTTCATGGACTCGAGAGAATTTTTAAAAGCATATTCAGATTCGTTCCTAGGCAAAAAAGTAGAAATCCGCTCTGGTAATGTGCACGATTTTTATCGAAAAAATAAAGAAAAATTGCAGGATGAAGTGTATGTGGCCGTTATTTTAAAGCTGAGAAAGGATTGAGGAAAAGTTGGTTTTATTTTTGCGAGGTAGGGATTTAAACTACATAAAATCCTATCTTTGGGTTTTTGAATTTAAATACGTGGAATGCCTAAGCTGATACGCCTTACGACAGTACCCTTATCATTGAAACTCCTCCTTTCCGGTCAGATGCGTTACATGAAAGATCATGGGTGGGATGTACTCATGGTTAGTGCTGAGGGCAAGGAACTTTCTCAGGTTCTTAAAAAAGAAGAATGCAGACATGAGGTTATCCCTTTTACAAGGAAGATTACGCCTTTTCATGACCTCTACTGTCTGTGGTTATTGTATAAATTATTTAAAAGAGAGAAGCCAGACATTATCCATTCGCATACCCCCAAGGCAGGTTTATTAGCCATGGTAGCAGGTGCTTTAGCAGGAGTGAAAGTACGTATACATACATTGGCGGGTTTGCCACACATGGCCGCCAGTAAAAACAAGAAGGCATTGTTGGAAAGAGCAGAAAAGTGGACATACAAGTACGCCACTGAAATTTGGCCTAATGCACACTCCTTACAAAAAATGATTGTAGATAATGGTTGGGTTCCAGCCAGCAAAGTTAAGGTAATAGGAAATGGTTCTTCCAATGGAATAGATCTGGAAAAGTTTAGCAGAAATGCCTTAGCAGAAAATCACTTGATCGCTGCTACCATGCGTATGACACCTGGAGAAAATGAGTTTATCATTCTTTCCGTCGGAAGACTGGTCAAAGACAAAGGGATTGAGGAATTGGTAGAGGCATTTTTACAGTCACAGATTATCAAGTATTCCAAGTTAGTTTTGCTGGGGGCCTTTGAGCAGGAATTAAACCCGATTTCGGATGAAATCATGCGTAAGATCAATGACCATCCTAAGATTATTCAGATTGATTGGACAGATCATGTACCCCATTACATGGCACTTGCAGATGTATTGGTGCATGCCTCTCACCGGGAAGGCTTTCCCAATGTATTATTGGAGGCGGCTGCCATGCAATTACCAATTTTGTGTTCAGACATCCCGGGAAATATTGATATTATAGAAAATCGTAAAACAGGGCTTGTTTTTCCTGCTAAAGATGTGGACACTTTGAAACAGGGATTGGAGTTTGCCTATGTGAAGCGGGACTACATGCAAGGCTTGGCTGACGAACTGTATAAAGAGGTTATAGAAAAGTATGAGCGAAGAACGATTCAGCAATTGTATTTGAAAGAATATGAGCGATTAGTTCCTTACAATCAACTTGCTGAATAATCTGTTTTTTAAAAGGAAATTACGGGCATTTTCTTTTTATTTGTGAATAGGAATAATTTTATAAGAAAAACTATATGAAATATTTAGTGACCGGTACAGCCGGATTTATTGGTTTTCATGTTGCCAATAAACTTTTAGCGAGAGGTGAAACAGTTGTTGGATTAGATGTGATTAACGACTATTATGACGTCAACCTTAAATTTGCACGATTGGCTTATGCCGGAATTGACAAAGAGGAGGTTTTGGCCAATAAAAGGGCTGTTTCATCGACAAATCCGAACTATACATTTGTGAGGTTGGATTTGGCTGATAAGGAAGGGATGATGAAACTTTTTGAAGAAGAGAAGTTTGATATAGTCATCAATCTTGCAGCACAGGCTGGTGTTCGCTACTCGCTAATCAATCCTGGTGCATACGCAGAGTCAAATATTGTGGGCTTTATCAATATTTTGGAAGGTTGCAGACACCATGATGTGAAGCATTTGGTTTACGCTTCTTCTAGTTCGGTATACGGTGCCAATGAAACCATGCCTTTCTCCACTTCCGACAATGTAGATCACCCGCTGAGTCTCTACGCTGCGTCCAAAAAGTCTAATGAACTAATGGCGCATACATATAGTAACTTATTTAATCTACCAACGACAGGATTAAGATTTTTTACCGTATATGGACCTTGGGGAAGACCGGATATGGCTTTATTTTTATTTATTGAAGCCATCACCAAGGGGCAGCCGATAGATGTGTTTAATCATGGAAAAATGAAGAGGGATTTTACCTTCGTAGATGATATCGTGGAGGGCATTATTCGAGTAGCAGATAGACCTGCGAGAAAAAATGAATCTTGGACCGGTGCAGATCCTGATCCGGGAAGCTCTTATGCACCTTACAAAATCTATAACATCGGAAACTCTCAGCCAGTGGAGTTAATGGATTATATCGGTGCCTTAGAAAAAGCACTGGGTAAAGTAGCGGTAAAGAATATGCTTCCTCTCCAAGCTGGGGATGTACCAGCAACTTTTGCCGATGTCACCGACTTGATGCGTGATACTGGCTACAAGCCAGATACTTCCGTGGAAGAGGGGGTAGCGAAATTTGTTGAGTGGTACAAAGAGTTTTATAAAGTAGAGCTTTAACCCGATGAAGAAAAGTATTCTAATCACTGGAGGCGCTGGATTTATAGGCTGTCATGTGGTACAGTTATTTGTCAGCAAGTATCCTGAATATAAAATTGTCAATCTTGACTGCTTGACCTACGCTGGTAATCTCGAAAATCTCAAATCCATAGAGGACAGTCCAAATTATATATTTGAAAAAGTAGATATCTTGGATGAAGCCGAGCTTAAGCGGGTATTTGAAACGCACGAGATTACAGATGTGATTCATTTAGCTGCGGAATCTCATGTGGATAGATCAATCACAGATCCATTGGCTTTCGTTAAAACCAATATTATCGGAACGGTGAATCTATTGAATGCTGCAAAGGCTTATTGGAAAGATTATGCTACGCATCTGTTCTATCATGTTTCTACGGATGAAGTATACGGTTCCTTAGATCATGGAGGCTTCTTTTTGGAGACTACTCCCTATGATCCTCAGTCTCCTTATTCTGCTTCAAAAGCATCTTCAGACCACTTTGTAAGGGCTTATGCCAATACATACAAATTAAGGACTGTTATCACTAATTGTTCGAATAATTATGGTCCCAATCAGTTTCCTGAGAAATTGATTCCTTTATGCATTCATAATATTCGAAATAACAAACCGCTTCCTGTTTACGGGAAAGGTGAAAACGTCAGAGATTGGTTGTATGTAGTAGATCATGCTCGCGCTATTGATGTAGTTTTCCATCAAGGGAAATCAGGAGAAACTTACAATATTGGTGGGTTTAACGAATGGAAAAATATCGACATCGTACGCTTATTGTGTCAAAAAATGGATGAAAAATTAGGTAGAGCAGCAGGAACATCCGAACAACTCATCACCTTCGTGAAGGACCGTGCAGGCCATGATTTGCGATATGCAATCGATGCTAGCAAGATTCAGTCCGAGTTGGGCTGGGAGCCAAGTTTGCAATTTGAAGAAGGTATCGAAAAAACAATTGATTGGTATCTTAACAACGAGTCCTGGTTAGAGAATGTGACCTCAGGCAATTATCAGAAATATTATGAAGATCATTACGGTGATCGTTCATAAAAAAAGAGACCAATTTGGTCTCTTTTTTTATGGTCTTGGCTGCCAAATGGTTGGGTCTTTTCTCCATTCTACCAAGGAGGCTAAAGTCTCATCATTGATATAATCATTGGCTAGTGCTTGTGGCAACATGGAGGAATAATCGCTTAGACAGATCAAGGGAACCTCTGCTGCTGCGAAGCTTTCCTTGGCTACTTCAAATCCATAAGTAAAGATAGCTACCATCCCCAATACCTCAAATCCAGCATTTCTCAGGTCTTGAACAGCTTTCAGTGAAGAACCTCCTGTAGAGACCAAATCTTCTACAACTACGACTTTTTGACCTGGAGTAACTTTTCCTTCGATCATATTTTCCATCCCATGACCCTTGGGCTTAGATCTTACATACAAAAAGGGTAAATCCAAAGCATCAGCAATCAGTGCACCTTGAGGAATACCCGCTGTGGCCACACCTGCGATGCATTCTGCTGCTGTAAATCGTTCTTTAAGAATTGAGCAAAGGTGATTTTTGATGACTGAGCGAATGGCAGGGTAGGATAGGGATAACCTGTTGTCGCAGTAGATGGGAGATTTCCATCCGGATGCCCAAGTGAATGGTTTTTCTGGCTGAAGTCTAATGGCTTCTATTTCTAGGAGTTTGGAAGCTACTTCGGCAGCAATACTTTTATTGAAAATTTCCATGAACCAAAATTAAGCGATAAATTTTTCTTAGGTATTGTGAGCAGATGATTTTTTTATGCAATTTTGGTTTTATCAAATTTGAACCCAAGCGAACTTACTCTATGAAGATTTTTGTCAATGATAAGCCACTTGATCTGATCAGCCCAGTGGAGTTTCCCACGGATCGCACCTTTGAGTGTATTTTTGAGGCACCGACAGAATTACCACATGCTACGGATTTATCTGATGATGTATTGATTACCAATCCTTCGAAAGATTTTATCATTCGACTCTTATACATCCTTCGAACACGAAAGTTGAAAAATCTCGATTCAGTAACGATAGTTTCCAACAATGTAGAGGAGTTGAAAGCATTTGTAAAAAGCAGGTTTACGGTCATCAAGGCAGCTGGAGGAGTAGTGACAAAAAAGGATAAAGTATTGTTTATTTTTCGCTTAGGGAAATGGGATTTACCGAAAGGGAAATTCGATAAGGGGGAAAGTCCTGAAGCGTGTGCTTTACGGGAGGTAGAGGAGGAATGCGGTGTAAAAGTACGGATAACGAGGAAAATTTGTAAGACCTGGCATACGTATACGCATAACAGAAAGAGTATTTTAAAGAAAACGTATTGGTATGAGATGGACCTGATTTCAGACCTAGGGCTTAAAGCACAGAAAGAGGAGGGTATAGAAGAAGTTCGTTGGCTGAATCATCAGGACGCCAAGACAGCCTTAGTCAATTCATACCCGTCTATGAGGTATCTCTACAAGAAATTTTTGAAAGTTAAAGCTTGATCAGACTTCTAGAGGATAAGGAAGGTATTCATTTACATTAATACCAAACTTGTGTACCTCTCGAATGATCGTAGAAGTAATTGCCGAATATTGTGGAGAGGTAATGAGAAAAACAGTCTCTAAGCCATCTTTCAGTTTGCGATTCATTTGAGAAATGGTGTTTTCATACTCAAAGTCTGTGGTGTTTCTCAATCCACGAAGTAAAAAATCAGCCCCTGTCTTCTTGGCTAAGCTTGAGGTAAGCTCATCATAGACCATCACTTTTACTCGAGGTTCATCAGTATAAACTGACTCAATCTTTTGAACCATAAGGTCGATATCGAAATAACGATTCTTTTTGGATGAATTGTAGCCAATGCCAATGATGATTTCATCAAACATTTTGAGTCCTCTTACGACAATGTCATGATGTCCATTGGTGTATGGGTCAAATGAACCTGGGAAGATGGCTATTTTTTTCATGAGATGAATTAATTGAACAACCATGAAGCCTCGAATAAGCCAGTTTGCTTAAAATCTTCGGCACCAAGGTGATAAATTTGGTTACTTATGGGTTGTGTCAGCTTAATGTTTTTAAAGTAGGCTTCTCCCCATGCATGCGGGAGCTTGTTAAATTCACTTTCAAAAATGGTCAATCGAAAAAGCTTAGGATCAAAATCTAATTTATTGGTTATTCCATACACGTATCTCAGAATCATTTCCTCGTTGCTTGCTTCAAATCGATTAAAGAGGACGAGTTCCTGATCTTTGAAGGCAGCTAGATACATGAAATTGGTTTGTAAACTGACCCATATTTCCTGACTTAGCATATTGAACTTTTCCTTCAGGGCTAAACTTAGGAAGGAGGCACCAGCATGATGAAAGTTTACATCTTGTTTTCCAGCTGATAATTGGTTAACAATATCCTCGGGCAAATTTCCCAGTAACTGTAAGTTATTACTTTCAAGGCTAGTATTGTAATGAACTTGGTTTTTTTCCGGTACATTTCCAACGTACAAAAATGCCTCATTATAAGATGGTTCATGGATAACACCTGGAATTAAAGCTAGATTTTCGCCATGATAAAAAACAGCAAGCGGAAGGTCTTTGGAGAAAATTGGTAGTGAAGTAACAGCTTTCACAGCCGCTTGTAAGTTTTTTTTGATTTCCCACTGCACTCCTAAAATTTGCTTGTTTTTGTCTTTTAAAAACAAGAGATACAGATGATTAAACAAAACAAGCGATAAACTTGATACATCTTGTGTATCAAATTTATCGCTCAATGATTTACCCGAGGTATTTTTTATAGTCGTATGCAAGCTTACTCCCAGTTACCTGAAGTAGAAGAATCTGTTCTAGAACCCACTCTCAATGCTTTTTCCTTATTATTTGCTCTTCTTTTAGGATTGATAGGGTCTGGGTCTCTGATTTCAAATACACCGATTTCACGCTGAGAACGCTCCACCTTGTCAGCAAAGAACTCAAATTCTTTACCTCCTGAACCTGGTACAATATGGACATTGTCAATATTGAAGTTAGGATATCTTCTTTCGTTGAAAAGGGAGTCCATTACATTTACTGAACCCAAGGTATCGAAGAATACAGTAGTTTCTTCTTTACCATAAGCCAATAATTTGGTTTCTTCTCTTCTTTGAACCAACCAAATTTTCCCTTCTTCAATAAACTTTCTCAAATCTTCCCAATTCCCTGCATATTCGCCTTTGGTTGCTATGTATGCTATTTGAGCATCTCGAAGCATTTGAAGTTTTTCGATGATACGAGATTCGGTAGCTGCAATTCTTTTTTCTTCTTGCATTACGTTATCTACACTTTTGTATAGCATGAACCCTAGGCCAAGTGCACCTAAGAGAAATACGATCGATAAAATTTTAGTTAGCGTCATTTGTTGGATTAATTTAATCTATTGAATAAGGTTGATGGTTTGATTTCGAGTTGCTATTTTATGGAATTATTTTCAAAATTAAAATATCCTTTCCACTTTAACACCTCATTCAGGTCATTTATTTCCCAAAATAAGCGGTGTTTTTCTGTTTTTTTTATGAAACGTAAATTTTCGATGTCAAGATAAGCAATTTCCATGATTAGCTGCTTATCATTTTCCAATTCTGGATCTTTTCCAAGTTTTAAAGTCCCCCCAACTTCTTTCACCTCATAATAAAGCTCTACTGCATGCAGAGGTTGATCTAAATACTCGTATACACACAAAAAATTACCTACTTCAATTTCAAGCCCTGTTTCTTCTAGAAACTCCCTTTTTAGGTTTTCTATGGCATTTGTCCCATATTTCATTCCACCACCCGGCACATTCCATAAATACCTTCCTTTAGCCATTCGGTGCTTGATAAGTAAAATCCGATTATCTTTAATCAATACGCCATTGACTCGGGTACGTAGCCTATTCCCAAATTTCTCCACAATTTCCGTTTCCAATTCTATCATATATGCGTAGCTTCGTATCAATGAATTCACAAGATAGGGTATCTGCACCGCTTCCATCCATCCTTCTGAGGAAAAATTTTCCTTTTGAACCCACAGTGGGACAGGTGAGTTTTTTCTCCAAGATGGATGAATTCCTCGCAACAAGGGAGATTCCTGTTCAAGTGTTTGTATTGCGAGGATTTGCAGGTACCGGAAAGACCTCTGTGATTTCAAGTTTGGTCAAGGTATTACCACGCTTCAAAAAAAAATCAATCTTACTTGCCCCTACAGGTAGGGCAGCAAAAGTCATGGCCAATTATTCTGGCCGTTCGGCATTCACTATCCATAAAATCATCTACAAGCCCAAAGGGGAAGCTGGAGATATGGGGCAGGGGTTTGAGTTACAAAAAAACTATAGTCAGGATACGGTTTTTATAGTAGATGAGTCGTCTATGTTGGCAGACGAGGTAAGTTTTGGTCGGAGTTTACTGGCGGATTTGATCAAGTTTGTCTTTCAGGTTCCAAGCAATTTATTGATGTTTGTTGGGGATACTGCCCAGTTACCCCCAGTTGGGTCATTACTCAGTCCTGCATTAGACCCATCCTATTTGCAGCGGTATTTTCGCTTAAAAGTAGAGTCTTTGGAGATGACAGAGGTTATGCGACAGCAATTAGATTCTGGGATTTTATTTAATGCTACCGCACTTAGAAATCAATTGAAACAAGAACATGTACAAATTCAGTTTGTTACCAAAGGCTTCAAAGATTTTTTCAAAATGACCGGAGAGCGATTGGAGGATGGACTTCGCTATGCTTATGATAAGTATGGTGTAGAAAACACAACCATCATCACACGGTCGAACAAAATAGCAGTACAATATAATCAGTATATCAGAAGAGTGATTCATTTTTATGAAGATGAAATTGCTGCTGGAGATTTACTGATGGTGGTCAAAAATAACTATACATATATGGCCAATTCCGAGCGGGTAAATTTTATTGCCAATGGAGATTTTGTGGAAATTGTAAAAATCCGTTCTTTTGAAGAGTTGTATGGCTTGAGATTTGCTACATTAGAATTGAGATTGATAGATTATCCAGATGAACCTTTCTTTGAAGCAAAGGTGATTTTGGATACACTTTACAGTCCTTTGGCATCTATGAGCATAGAGCAGTACAGAAGCTTGTATCAACAGGTCGCAGAGGACTACGCTGATGTGGCTAATAAGGCGGAGCGGATGGAATTGATCAAAAAGGACCCTTATCTTTCGGCTTTACAGGTTAAATTTGCATATGCATTGACATGTCATAAATCACAGGGAGGTCAGTGGGATGCAGTTTTCGTCGATCAGGGATATTTGACGGAAGAAAATATTAATGAAGAATTTATTCGTTGGTTGTATACAGCACTGACGAGAGCAAAAAAAGAAGCGTTTCTGGTGAATTTTCACCCGAAATTTTATGAAATTAGCGTTTAATAATTCAAAACAACTATAGTTAGTATGAAAAAGTATGTTCTATTAATGGTCATGTTTATCGCCGTGTTTGCAGTGCAAGCACAAAGCGATTCTAAGGGTGCAGTTATGACATTCAAAGAAAAATCAATTGACTTTGGAGATATTACGCAAGGCGATAAGGTGGAACATGTGTTTGTATTCGAAAACACCGGAGATACACCATTGGTCATCTCTAACGTGGCTGTATCTTGTGGCTGTACTGCCCCAAGTTGGCCAAGACAACCGGTTGCTCCAGGTGCAACAGCAGAATTAAAAGTAGTATTTAATTCTGCGGGGAAAATGGGTAAGCAAAACTCTGTGGTAAGGATTTATTCCAATGCTTCCGAACCAATCGAAAAAGTTTCCTTGATCTCTAATGTCAAGCCAAAAGCGTAAGATTACGAATAAAATTAATCAAGAAGCCCTAAAACAGTGAATGTTTTAGGGCTTCTTTTTTAAAATTCCATTTGGTTTAGCATTAATTGGCTAAGCTTTTCCGCCCAGCTTTTGTAGACAAGTCCACTCGGATGCAGCTTGTCTGCGACTACCATTTCCTCTAGGCCTCCAATTGATCTATATTCTTCTGTAATATCGATGTAAAAAACACCCAATTCTGCGGCTATGGCTTTTTTGGCAGCGTTGAATTGGTCAATTGCATGCGCATTTTCTTCTAAATCTCTTCCTGAATCTCGCCCAAAAGGAGTGACTCCCCAATCAGGGATGGACAAAATGACCACTCGTTTGGGATTACCTTGAGCGAAGGTTATCGCTTGTTTGATCATCGATGTTAACTCTTCCCTATAATTGTCAACACTTCTTCGGCGGTACTGATTGTTGACACCAATGAGTAAGGTTACCACATCATAAGTGTTGCCTGAGATACCTGCATCTGCAATTCCCTTGGCTAATTCATCTGTGGTCCAGCCTGTTTTAGCGATGATTTGAGATAACTCCACCTCAAGTCCTTGAGCTTGTAATAGAGCGATTGCTTGATTAGGATATCGCTCTTCCTCGGCAACTCCCTCGCCAATGGTGTAACTATCTCCCAGAGCTAGATATTTTATGGGTTCTTTGGGTAAAAGCTCTAAATGATTTGGTTGATTCATGGTATTTTCAAGAAAAGCAAAAGCAATGAAACTTAGTATAATGGATTTAATCATAGATTTTGGAAAATAGAATGTTTCAATTGAAAGGTGCCCGTGTCTGCATTCATCTCTACGGTAGCACCGTGGGGAACAATGAATTGTTTGGGAATATGTCCAATCATGGCACCTTTGTATGCAGGGATTTTTAAAGGAACAATGTAATCTTCCCAAATATCATCCAATGTAAGCGAACCAAATCCACCGCTGGGATTGCAGTCTGTACATTGACCAAAAATGAATCCTTTGATTTTGTTGAGAGTGCCATTGAGCTTCAAAGTACTCATCATCCGGTCAATTTTATAAGGATCTTCACCGATATCTTCAATAAATAAAATTGCATTGGTGAAATCAGGGTAAAAAGGTGTACCGGATAAAGCGGTTAATACAGTTAAATTCCCACCAAGGATGGTCCCTGTGACTATACCTGGGAAAATGGTGCTAACCCTATTGTTTTTAATGATTAAGTCATCACCTTTAACCTGTTCATTTTCAAATGTATGGAGCGATTGATTGATAAAAATGCTTTCAAACTGTTTGACATTGAAATTATTCCAAGAACCTGTGCCGTTTGGGCCATGGAAAGAAATCAAGCCAGCTTGGGTGTAAAGTGCAGCATGCAAGGCAGTAATGTCCGAATAACCCAATAGTGGTTTTGGATTTTTTTGGATCATTGGAAAATCCAATAAGGGTAAAATACGTGCTGCACCAGAACCACCACGAATACAAATGATGGCATCAACAGATGGATTAGCAAACATTCCATTGAGGTCATCTGCCCGCTCTTGATCAGTGCCCGCCAAGTGTCCTCTTCTGTTCATGAGGTGTTGACCCAAGACTACTTGATAACCCAATGCTTCGAATGTTTCTTTGGCAAATTGAAATTGCATACGATCAGCTGTGGCAGCTGAGGGGCTTACGATTCCAATGGTTCCACCTTTGGGAAGGGGTTTTGGCAAACGAATAGATGCATTCTTGGAATTCGGGAATGAAGCGGATAACAATGGAAGACTGAGGACGCTCAATCCAAGAGATTTGATAAAACTTCTTTTGTGCATAAGTAGCTTACTATATATGTCTTCCAAAAGTAAAAAATCCCAGCCAATCAGGCCGGGATTTCAATTTTATATTTTCACGAAAAGCTGATCTTTGGACCTTCTTACCTTTTTTGCATCTACTAAGTGGTCGGTTTTCTCATCTCTGAAACCTAAGGCTAGGAGGGAAGAAGCTCCCATTCCTTTTTCAGCCAATCCCAAGATTTTGTCAACTTCAGCAGGATTGAAGCCTTCCATTGGTGTGCTATCTACTTTTTCTTCCGCAGCAGCTACCAAAGCAGTGCCCAATGCAATATATGCTTGCTTAGATGCCCATTGGAAGATTTCAGCTTCTGTTTGTTGGGAGAAGTGCTCCTTCAAAAAGTTTGCATACTGATCTAAAGCACCCTTTTCCATTCCTCTTTCTTCATAAACCAAGTCAAAGTAAGTGTCTATTTGTTCAGCAGTGATATTCTTCCAAGCGGCAAAGACCAATAGATGTGAACCTTCGACTACCTGTGGCTGCTTTACAGCTGTAGCATGTAATTTCTCACGCATTTCTTTGTCTTCAATGACCAATACGGTAAATGGCTGCAATCCATTAGATGTCGCCGTTAGACGGATAGCTTCTAGGATGTTTTCCAATTTTTCGGCAGGAACTTGCTGTCCATTCATTCTTTTGGCTGCATAGCGCCAATTTAAACTATTAATTGTTGTGTTCATTTCGTTGGTTTGTTAACTTATGTATATACACGTAAATTTGGTTAATAGTTCAATCTTAATGGGATATTTGTTGATATTGGGGGATATTGGGATAACTTATCCCGTATCGGGATTGTGGTAGGGAGGGAATAAATAGAATTATGGTGGAAATAAAGTTGAAAATAATAGAGAATATTGGTCGATAAGTGAAATAGATACTTTTAAATGAAGAGGTTTTGGGGCTTTAAGGGTTTAAAATATTGGAAATAGAGCGACTGAGGGATTGTATTTATACCTATCATATTACGTTAAACTTCCACGGAACTTGCCGATGTGGTCTTATTTGATATCAAGTATTGACTTTCCACTCGGCTTGCTCATTATCCAGGATTTCTTTGCCCCAAATGGGGAGTTCTTTTTTGATGCGCTCGACGAGTTCTTCGCAGGCATCTATGGCAGCTTTGCGGTGCTTGGAGGAGGTGAAGACAAATAAGCAGATTTCTCCTGTTTTTACTTCTCCCAAACTGTGATAGATGTGCATGCAGGTCAATGGATACTTGGAGAAAATGGCCTCTCGGATTTCAAATGCCTGCTGCAAGGCCATTTCTTCGTAAGCTGTGTATTCAATTGCCTGAACAGTCCCACCTTCTTTTTCATCCGCCCTTACTTGGCCTAGAAAGATGCTGTGCCCGCCAATAGCTGTGTTACTGCTGTGATTGGCAATAGATTTGGCTATTTTCTCGGGAGCAATAGGGCCTTGTACGAATATGTTTTTTGGTGTTCTGGTTTTTTCCATGGTTAAAATATAAGTTTTTCGAAGTTATGGTGTAGTATCTTAAATGAAATAAATTGAAATAAGGTGGAAATAATGAGGGATATTGATAGATATTAGCCGATGGCGATATTTTTTGATATTGGTTTGCAGTATCCTGATTGGCTTGTAGACGAGAACAATTCCTAACTAATATCATAAGTTAACTGTCTACGAGTATCTCTCAACATCTTTCTTAACTTTTTTAAACTTATTTCACTAATCTTTCTACTAATAAGTGTATAAATTACCTGATTCCATAATGGTGTTTGGGCATTATTTCACATAGCATATTTCCACATTATTTAACGAAGTGTATTTCTACTTTATTTCAATTAGATAGTTTCCATCCTAACTGTTTAGGAACGCTACAATTCCTCCTTTAATTGATTGCAGGTTTTTTTCAGGAAATTGGGTTTGAAGGATTTTGACAGCCTTCAAACTTCGGATGCCTGACTGACAGAAGAGGAATATGTTCTGATAATTTCTTAATTGATTGCTTGCGGATTCCAATTCATCAAGGGGTATAGAAAGGTAAGAGAAATTTTCCAGTTTGGGTAGCTCATGCGGCTCCCTTACATCCACCAATACGGATTGGATTTGAGAGTTGTTGTTCAAAAAACTGGTCAACTCTAGCCATTTGATTTCTTGTTGAAAGCCACAAAAGTCATGATAATCAATTTGCTGGAGTTCTGATAGGGTTTGGGGACGGTTATTTTCTGAGGCAGGATTTTTGGATAGTGAAATTTGATAGGTTTGATGATTCAAGAACTTGTAGAACAGCATGTGATCTTCCAAGGTTTCTCCAAATCCAGAGAGGTATTTGATGCATTCTGCCGCCATGAACGTTCCAATTATTCCTGGCAGAACTCCCAGCACTCCCGTTTCATTACAGTTGGGCACTTCAAAGGCTGATGGAGGAGTAGGGTAAAGGTCTCGGTAATTGACGGATACAAGTCCTTGAGCATTGAAAAGGGCGACCTGCCCTTCATTTTGATAAATGGCACCAAAAATCAGTGGCTTTTGCGCTAGCAGACAGGCATCATTGACCAAGTAGCGGGTAGGGAAGTTGTCAGTTCCATCCACAATCACATCATAGCGATTGATTAGGTCAAAAATATTCTCTTTAGTCAAGAAAAAAGGATAAGCTTCTACTTCAATATCATCGTATTTTTCCAAAATTATTGAAGCAGCCGTTGTTGCTTTGTTTTGACCAATATGCTGCTGACCAAAGAGAACTTGCCGGTTGAGATTGGAAATGGAAACCACATCCCCATCTACAATTCCAATTTTCCCAATACCTGCTGCGCTTAGATAGAGTAGGGCAGGGCAGCCCAATCCACCAGCACCAATTAAAAGTACGGATGATCCTTTTAATTTTGATTGGGATACTTGTCCAAATCCAGGCAAGATGTATTGTCGCTCAAATCTATCCATCAATTATCCTCCTGAAAATGGGGGTAGCAAAGCGATCTCAGCACCCTTATCAATTAATACATTTCCATTGATTAGTTTTTTGTTGATGGCAATGCTGAATTTTTGATTTTTCAGGGCAGGGTACTGCTGATGTAAAAAGCCGAGTAAGATTTCGGTCGTTGGGAATTCATCCACTTCTAGTTGTGGCTTTCCAATGATTTCAGCTATTTTTCCGAAGGCTATTATTTCCATGAAGGTTTAATTTTTTGTAAGGCTTAGATCAAAAAGCAGTTTCATATAGCAATTTGAGTGGTTCGATTTTCACGGTCAGCCGCAAATTTTAAAGCTGCATAAATGTCTTGTTCCGTAAGTTCATCATAATCGTTGAGAATTTCTTCTATCGACATCCCAGAGGATAACCAAGTCAATATATCCCCAACAGTTATTCTCATTCCTCTTATACAAGGTTTGCCTCCTCTTTTTCCAGGTTCTATTGTAATAATTGATTGATAGTTGTTCATGGTTTTGACCATTATTACCCCTAAAGTAATGATTTTCTATCCCCAAATCAATTTAATAGCAGCGATGAATAATACGAATGTTAATGTGTATTTGACTGCCTGATAGTTGAATTTTTTTGCGCCAGCATAGGCGCCTAGTGCTCCTCCCAAAATAGTCAGCGGCATCAAAATCCACAACTGAGGGTCGAAATTGATGGCAGAAAGATTTATTCCCAATAAACCTGAGATAGAATTAAAGAAAATAAATAAGGCACTTACAGCCGCGGTTTCCTTCATGTCCGTCCAACCCAATAGCAGCAGGATGGGAGATAAAATAATTCCCCCACCTATGCCTATCAATCCAGAAACAAATCCGATTCCCAGCCCTAGCAAAGCTGCAATTAGCCAGTTTTCAGCTATTCGAGGTTCGGAGGATTTTGGAAAGATATTGAGAAAGCGAAGAATTGGGAAAAAGAGCAAAATCCCCAGTATTTGTCGATATAGAGAGGCGTCGATGGACATTTTGCCACCCAAGTAAGCGGCGGGAACTGAGAAGAGTATGATGGATAGGAAAAGTTTGACTGGGAACTTCACCGTACCGCGAAATGCCCAAAACGCCATGAAAGAAACTACAATATTCAACATCAAGGCTGTCGGACGAATCTGCTCGGGAGCGTAATTAAACAATGCCAAAAACATCAAGTAAATACTTGCTCCTCCATGCCCAACGGCTGCGTACAAGAACGCCACTGTTGGCAATAAAATGTAAAGTATCCAGCTGTATGCTTCCATGCTTACCAGAGATAAAGGGCTACCGGTTCACCTGCCTCCAAAAAGTCTATACCTTCCGGTATTTCCGCAAAACCATCTGCTTGAGCAAAGGCAATCAAGTTGAAGGATTCCTGACCCTGCAATACTTGAACCACTCCCTGTTCAATTTTGACTTTTAGGAAAAATGTGAGGGATGGATTTTTTTTGACAGGGGAAGCTAAAGGTAGGTAGGTTTTGCTTAGCCAACTATTGGTCTTTCCCATCCATTGTTGTATGGCGGGTTTGACGTATTGATTGAAGCATGTAATGACAGAGGATGGATTGCCGGGAAGGGCAAAGATGAGTTGTGCTCCTTTGATACCTGCAAAGAGGGGTTTCCCTGGTTTTTGTTTGATTTTGTAAAACAACTCCTGCACTCCTTCATTTTCTAATCCTTGTTTGACATAATCATAATCCCCGACAGAAATACCTCCAGACAAAAGAATCAAATCGGCTTTTGATAAGGCTTGATGAATAGCCTCTTGTACGGATTGGGGATTGTCAAGAGCCTTTATGATTTGGTAGCTTTTAACTCCCAGCTGTTCAAGATAAGCTGATAGTACTGGGCCATTGGCATTAAAAATTTCACCATGTTCCAGTGATTCACCCACTTCTTTAATTTCATTGCCTGTGATGATGATGGCAACTGTTGGGGGTAAAAAAACGGGTACTTTTTGTACGCCGACAGATGCCAACAGGCCGATTCCGCCAGGTGTAATCAATGTTCCTTTCTTAAGAATGATGTTCCCCTTTCGAGTTTGTGCCCCCTTTTTACGTACATGCATGCCCTGTTCTACCTCAAAGTCAAGAAGCCTGATGGTATCATCCGTTTTGGCTATCCATTCCTGTTGGATAATGGTGTCGGCTCCTTCGGGTAATGGAGCACCGGTAAAAATTCGAATCGCTTTTCCAGCAGGCAAATGGTTCGTTTGTTTAGTTCCCGCAGCGATCTCTCCTTCCAATTCCCATGATTTCACACCTTCTTTCCAAGCGATGGCATAACCATCCATGGCGGAATTATCAAAGGAAGGGACATCCATGGGAGATCTAATATCCTCCGCACAAACCAAGCCTGCAGCCTCCCTCAGCGAGACAAAGCCAATTTTGGGAGCAGGTATATGTTGTTGAAGAATTTCTTTTGCCTGCAGTACTGAAATCATATATTTTTATTTATAGTTCTCGCAACGTCCGCAACGTTTTCCGCAACGAACCCCAAGACATCCAATAGCCTATATTTCAACTATATTTCCACTATATTTCCATTTATTTCCTCTCTCCACCACCAAGAATCTCTCCCCCAGATAATATCCCAATATCTAATATCAATCAATATCCAAAATCCCCAAAAACTATTTCAACTTTATTTCCATCTTATTTCAATTTATTTCTTCTATCCATTCCCCAATATCTCAATATCCAATATCAACCAATATCCCCTCACCCCCCAATCTTAATCATACTTCTATTCTCAATTTTTTCAGCTTCTGCTTTTGTATAGTCCTGAGTAAACTGTCCGCCAAGGGCTGCATGCTTGTTCCAAACAGATAAGCGAATCAAGGGTTCGATGTCTTTTCCTGCTCTCAGTGCCCCAAGAATATCCATTTCCTCTTTTCCAAACAGGCAGTTTTTCATCTTGCCATCTGCGGTGATGCGCATGCGGTTGCAAGTGCTACAAAAATGTTCACTCATGGTTGTGATAAAAGCAAAAGTTCCTTGAAAACCAGGAACCTGATAGGCTTTGGCTGTGTCGTTTGGTGCGTCTTTGAGTTTGGTTACTTCAAACTGTTCTTTGACCATATCCAGCATTTTGGCAGCTGTTAGGACTTTTTCTTTATTCCAGTAATTGCCAGTGAAAGGCATAAATTCAATAAAACGAACGTGAAGAGGGTACTCTTGAGTCAATTGTACAAAATTGAGCAGTTCTTTTTCAATAATGCCATTTAAGGCAACCACGTTTACTTTGACCCGAAAGTTGTGGTTCAAAAGGAGAAGAATATTGTCCCAGACTTTTTGAAATTGGTCACGCTTGGTCAACTGGAAAAATGTATCTGCTCGTAGTGTGTCCAAGCTGATGTTTACTTTTTTTACTCCCGAAGCTTTGAGTTGCTCAAAGTACCTATCAATCAGCACGCCGTTACTCGTTAAGGTGAGTTCTACAGGCAAGGCGGAAAGCTTCTCAAGAATAATGGGGAATTCCTTACGAACTAATGGTTCTCCACCTGTAAGGCGTATTTTTTTGACACCTAGGTTTACAAATGTCCGTGCAATAGTTTCAATCTCATCCACCTGCATCAAGTGTGCATTGGGCATGCTTTGGATATCCTCATCGGGCATGCAGTAGCTACAACGGAAATTACAGCTATCCGTCAGAGAGATTCTGAGGTAATCATGTTTTCTGTTGAATTTATCTAGTAGCATGAAGACGGCTTTTGGAGCTATAAGCAAAAGCGAAGATGTAGAGGAAATGTTCCGAGCGATAAGTAAATTACATGAGCGGAATCCTTCACTTATGAGTTTAGAATAAGCCTTTTTCAATGAACCCCAACTTTCTCATACCAAAATAGGCTACTTCTTTACCTTTTTCCGGAACGTCAAAATAGAGGTGATAGTGATTGCTACATCCTGGATTAAAGTTGGCCTCACACTTGGGACAAGTGTTGTTGGACTCCATGTATTCTTGGATGGTCAACTCATGCGCACAAACCCCACAGAGAATAGCTTTTTGGTCAAATTCATCCTTAGGCCATACCTCATGTGTATGATCAGCTTCTTCCTCATGGCATGAAAAACATGGGTAATATTTATCGCAGCATTTGAATTTGATGGCTATCACATCCAAAGCCGAATGCCAGTGAATGCAACGGGTTTGATTGTCAATGGATTTACCAAAGACGGTAATGCCGTCTATTTCAATGATGTTAAAGACTGGTTTTACACGATCTTGACCATAAGTAGTCAGAGAAATAAGCAGAAAGATTAATAGAACAAAGAGTTGACTCACAGATCGACACATGTCAAAGGAATTTATTGGATGAAACAAAAATAAGTGTTTTTTACACGAATCAAGGCGTTGTTGGCTTCCCGAACTTGTAAAAAGCCGGAGTTTTTAGTGAGGTGTTTGAATAATTTCATGAAAAAAGGTGTTTGACGATCAGTAATTGATTTGTCAAACACCTGCATGTAAGAATGTATTTCTTGAAGGAATATTTATATCTCTAGAATATAATCTAAAATGCCCGCATTTTTACCTTTAGGACGTGTTACTAAAAGCGGGAATTGGTCATTTAATTGGATCAGGCGTTCTGCCATACTTCCGATGAAAAGGGCTGTGGCGGCTGTTCTTCCTTTAGCTCCGATGATGATGGAGTCGGCGTTGATTTCTTTGGCCTTTGCTAAGATATCTTCCACAGGATCATCATCCTCATCCTGAGTATACACAGGAGTGATTTCAATCCCTTTGGTGTCTATTTTACGAATAAACTTCTTGAAGTTGATTTCAGCATGCATGAGCATGATAGAGGTAAATTCATCGTAGCTTTTACCTGTAAAATGATATCCTGAAGGTACCGTAAATACATTCTGACAAACGATTTCTGCACTACCACCGTACTTTTCAACGATTAACACTGCCTCTTCCATGGCATCCTTAGAATAATCGGAGAAATCACTCGGTACGAGTAAGCGATCCATTTTTGGAACCGTTCCTTCTGGTACAATCAATAAGGAACAAGAAGCCCTACGCGCTAGTCTTTGGGAAATGACTCCTGTACCGGGAAGGTTGACCTTCCTTCCTACAATAATCATATCTGCGGATTTCTCATGCGCCAGTTTGAGGATTTTTTTGGATAACTGACCCTCTTTGACTACAAAAGAAAACTCAATGCCTTCTTTATCTCCAAAGTATTTATCCACTACTTCCTGCATATGGGTTTTCTTTTCCTCCACCATGTTGTCAATCAGGTTGGGAAACTCTTCTAATACCTCTTTGGGGATATGTAGGTTGCGGATTACGTTGGTGAAGTAAATCTTCTTAGTCTGATTGGCGCTAGCAATGAAAGAGGCAAAGCGAACCAAGGTTTCATCCAAGGTGCTTTGGTCCAGGCAAACAATTAGCTTTTTGATTGGGTACATGGCAAACAAAGAATATGACAATGCAAAAATATTGAATTAATCGAAGACTTAAGAAATAAGGGCAAATATTATTTTGTTTTCGGTATTGAACTGGGGAAGATTTAAACGAAATATTTTGTTGTTAGAACTAAGTATAAAAAAAGTCACCTAAATAGTTGTTTCTTTCTTTCTTTCTTTCTTTCTTTCTTATGGGTATAAAATTAATGGCCGTTAGTTTTTTAAATAAATTTATAACCAAAACAAAATTTTATCATGAGTAAGAAAGCTCTATTTATGACATGCTTTGCATTTATTGCGGCAACATGTACTTATGCGAATCAAGAAATTGATAACGGGGGAGGTTGTGTCCCCGTGAATTTATCTTGCGGTCATTCTATTATATGTGGGGACTCATTTGAAGAAGTAGTCTATAATGCATGGGAAGCAGAACAAGTATTCTGTGGTGATTAAAAGAATATTAATATTCAAAACCAGATGGGATTAGTTACTAGTTTCCATCTGGTTTTTTACAAAAATTCGTGAATTATGAAGAAGATATGTTTTTTATTAGTGTTTGCTTTTATAGTTAAATTATCTTTTGGGCAAGTTCCTGATAGATCCAATTTTGCAATTTACTATGAAGTCACATTTAAATCAGATAGTACTGACTTAAATTTTGTTTCAACAGATTTGATGGTGTTGTTTGTTGGGGATCAAAAATCAAAATTCCGAAATTTCTATCAAATGCAAGGGGACTCCCTTCTACAAGTTGCGATAGAGAAACAGTTAAGTCCTAATGAGGCCATAGCATTTGTGAATCAAGTCCAAAAACCAAAGATGAGTTTTGCATTAGTTAAGGACTGGAAAAATAAATCTTATCAATATTCAGATTTGATTTTTCCAGATTACTATGTATTTGAAGCTCCGTTAGGAATAGAGAGATGGAGTATTTTGGATGAGTTTGATGAATTTCAAGGATTTAGAACTCAAAAAGCGATTACCGAATATGGAGGCAGAAGTTACATTGCGTGGTTTACCGAAGAAATACCCATCAACGATGGACCTTACATTTTTGGAAATTTGCCAGGTTTGATATTGAAATTGAGCGATTCAAAAAACCATTACAGTTTTGAAATGGTCAAGGTTGAGAAAAAAAATGAAGATTTATCTCATAAAATTCGACGAAAACCAATATCAACTACCAAGGCAAAATTCTTTCAAATGCAACATGAGTTTAACACGAACATCGCTGGTAAGATGGCGTTGGGGGGTGTCACATTAACTGACCCGAGTCAAGCAAAAGAGGTTCAAAAAAGATTTGAGAGGAAAAATAATCCATTGGAGTTAAAAGTACGGCAATAATAGGGTATTTATGACTACTAATTTTTTTCATTTCCTTTCATTGAGGCTAGTTTACAGTAGTAAGCGTTTCAATCAGTATATTTTTTTCTTCACTTCTTTATACTTCATGCTTTTGTTGCCACAGGTATATGCACAAACGAAATTATCTGGAACAGTCAAAAAAGTCAATGAGTCCCAAGATGCTTTTGGCGTAAATGTTTTGGTAAAAAATCCTTATAATCAGGCTACTATTTCATTTGGTGTCACGAATGAGTCAGGTTTTTTTGAACTGCAGGTAAAGGCTGAATCTGATAGTTTGTTGGTGTTGTTTCGATCACTCACTACGCGAGATTACCAAATGATCATTCCTAATAAAAGTCAACAGCTAGCGGTAGTGTTGGAAGAAGGAATTCAAGAGATTCCTGAATTCACCATTAAGTCTATAAAGAATCCCATATCATTTAAAAATGATACTTTGAGTTATTCGGTAGAAGGATTTATCAATCAACAAGATCGGGTCATAGCTGATATCCTCAGAAAGCTTCCAGGTATAGAAGTATTGGCCAATGGACGAATTTTGTACGAGGGCAAAGGGATTCAAAAATTTTATATAGATGGCATGGATTTGCTGGAAGGAAAGTACAACCTAGCGAGTAACAACCTTCCCGTTGACGCGGTGGAATCCATTCAAATTTTGGAAAATCATCAACCGATGAGAGTGTTGGATAGTCTTGTTTTCTCGGACCGAGCCTCGCTCAACCTAAAACTCAAACGCAAAAACGTTTGGGTGGGAACAGGTACTTTAGGAGTAGGGGCCTCTCCATTGATGTATGAGGGTAAACTAAGTCCCATGACTTTTCGGGATGATTTGCAGATGCTATTCAATGCTCAGTCGAATAACTCAGGAAAAGATATTGGAAAAGAGCTAACGGTCCTAACTTTGGAGGATCTTCAAGAAAATGTAACCAAGCAATCAAATTTTAAACCTTGGTTTGGTTTGATTCCCTTATGGGTTCCGTCCATTAATGAGGAGCGCTTTTTGTTTAACCAAAGCCAGTTGTTTTCCGCGAATGTTTTGAAGAGAAACAAAGTAGGAGCTGATTTTCGGGCTAATATTTCCTATTTTCATGATAATCATAGACAAGAAGGAGGAATCAATACCACCTTTTTTCTCCCCAATGATCCCCTTCAACTCACTGAATTGCATCAAAATAGGTTTTTGACCAGGGCCTTGGATGGGGACTTTTCATGGATAAAAAATGACAAAAAGTCCTACCTTAAAAATAATCTTAATGTTA
The DNA here is from genome assembly GCF_054166905.1 of Mongoliitalea sp. Classification (NCBI taxonomy): domain Bacteria; kingdom Pseudomonadati; phylum Bacteroidota; class Cytophagia; order Cytophagales; family Cyclobacteriaceae; genus Mongoliitalea; species Mongoliitalea sp. Next base: position 99,498 of record NZ_JBSZCK010000035.1, read on the forward strand.
ATATTTTAAATAACAGTGAGTTAGGTGTGAGTTTATTTAACAATACGAACTGGAATCAAGCTGTTGATTTACCATTAGCAACCATCAGTAATAGCTTTCATACCATAAGGCCAATCGGCAAACAGTTGGTCAACATTAAATCTGACATCAGTTTTAGGCAGACAAACCAGAATTTTGATCTTAGCCCAGGTAGTTTTACAGAGGCCTTAAATAATAATTTGCCTTATGAACGATTGAATCAAGGATTGGAGTACCAATCATTATTTGCCCTTCATTCTTTAGGAATTACCAAAGGCCTAGGGAAAAACTGGTCTTATACCGGAGATGTGGGATTTTTGTTTGAAAGAAATCAGATGACAAGTGATTTGAATACACTAGTTGACACCCAAGAGCAAATGCAATCCGAACTCTTCACAAATGATCTTGTCTACAGGCAATTGAAGCCCTATTTGAATTCTCAATTGAACTTAAAACAGGACAATTTTAACTTGCAATTTAAACTACCCATCAGTTATTTGGATATTCAAGTGAATGATGATTTGTTGGTCCAGCAAAGCAATGTTTCAAGAATACTTTTAGAGCCTCAACTGTTTATGAAGTATTTTTTATCAGGCAAGTGGAATACAACTGCCAGGATTTCGAGAACAAATGATTTCAAGGGAATACATGATATTCATTATGGGTTTATTCTCAGGAACTTTCGGACCTTTCAGCAACGGGCAACCTTAGTGCCGGAAGTTTTAAGTCATAAACTGACTTATGCGATAAATTACCGCGATCCCATCAATTCCATTTTTTCAAACGTTAGCTACACGTATTCGCACCAAGTAATGAATACCATCATGGATAGTGAAGTTGCTTCTTCTGGGGAAGTGTTTTATCAAAGTTTGGATAGGGAAAATGTCGGTACAAGTCATCTTTTCAATGTAAGAGTTAGCAAATACTTACCACTTTTTAAATCCAATGTGACTTGGAATGGGAATTTTCAACGTCGTGAAAATGAACAAATCATCAATAGCGAATTATCAGATATTCGTTACGAATTAGTAGGGACAGGGCTTGAACTGCAAATCAGACCTATTCAACTAGCTAACTTTTCAAATAAGACCAATGTAAACCTGATCAACTCTGAAATAGGAGAACGAAGGACAGGAAGTATTCAGCAGCTGACTAATTCATCTTCTTTGGATGTATTCCTTTCCGATAAGCATACCTTTTCCATTAAATGGGAGTATTATGATAATCGTTTATCTGGTTCAAGGGATGTAACTGGATTCCTTGACATGGATTATCGATTCAAATTGGAAAATAAAAAATGGGATATCTCCATCCGAGGTCAGAATTTACTCAATAGTACAAATTTTGAGACATTCACTGCTGATTCGTTTTTTATCCGTCAGCAAAATTTTCTATTGAGACCGAGGCAGGTTTTGTTGTTTGTGAATGTTAGTTTCTAGGAATTCAAACATGGATGATTTTAACTGAGCAGTTGGTGTTCGAATATTACTTTTTAAAGACAACTGATCATCGATATTATCCGTATATTTGCACAAAGGATTCAGGTCGCTGACATGTTCCGACTTCACAATTTAATTACAATTCCGAGTGAAGCCCTTTCCAAAATCAGGCCTCATCTCTCCCGATAGCTATCGGGAGGACCTCGTATCTACGGATGCAGGATAACAGTGGAAGGTTGCGGATCTAAGGCAGCTCAAAGCTTGTCTATATGGAGGTTTGGTAACACTCTAAGGCTTGGATCCTTTTATTTTTTTCCATACTTGCTGCTGCATAGCCGGTGCTATTTTTAATGCAAATGCACCTAAGCCATACATGATCGTAATCGTCCCCGATCGGATAATTAAATCCTGCAATCCCGCTGTTGCCTCAAGAAATAGGAAATGTTGGACGGTGAAAACGAGACCTCCCAAAAAAAGTATTTTAAGTAAATCCCAACTCCATGGATGCATGTGTAGTTTGTAAGCCACAAAGCCATATTTGATCAAATTGAACAAGAATAAGGCTAAAAAGGAAGCAATCGCAGCACCCTCAATGCCAAAGATGGGAATCAGCCACCAATTGAAAAGTATCACGGCGATCGCCATCACAACGGTTGCCACGATGTTAAAGACATAAAACTTCGAGAATAAAATAATCTCGGAATTGATGGAAAAAATCACATCCAGGATTTTGGCTCCACCGATAATCAATACGATCCATTTGCCTGCTTCATACACTTCCCGATTGGGGACAAATGCATAAATATTTTCAATATTGGCCCAAATGCCGATGAAAATCAATAGACAAATAAAAACCTGCGATACGCCCAAATCTTTGTATAACTGGGAAATTTTCGGGTATTCCTGTCGGCTAAAGTAATCCGAAACCAAGGGCATAGCGACTTGGGAAACGGCTCTTCTTGGCATTTCGATGACGATGGCAATGGAAAAACCGATGGTATAAATGGCATTGGCTTCCAGCCCGATCATAGAACTGACCATCAAGCTATCCACTTTCATAATCAGTAAGGCCCCTGTAGTAGCTAACAAACTGATGAAGCTATATTTCAAGTATTCACTTTTAAGTTCAGCAGGAATTTCCCCGAACTCAAACTCCAATCCAAAGATTTTTCTGGAGTACATGTAGGCAAGCGTGCCTACAAAAGTGATGGCATACGAAATTCCCATGGCCCACATGACCTGTTCGAAGCTGATCCACTTCAGTAAATACAGCAGGAAGGATGCTCCTAGCAAAAAGCGTATCAACACTTCTCTGAAAAAAGTAGGCATGGCTATTTTGTAATAGGACCTGCAAAAGGCATCTGCGATCGAATTGAGTACAGCAAATAGCGTGATGACCAATACGATCGGCAGGAAACCCAGAATTTCCGCTGAATTACTGGTAAAAGCACGCACAATAGGACCATTCAGTAAATAGAAAAGAGCCGCCACAACGGCAAAACCCATCAATGTCAAAAAAAACGAGTAGGTCAAAAAAGAGAAATGTCTGCTATGCAATTGCGGGAAAAACTTGGTAATCCCATTTCCCAAACCGACTTGAGCAAAGGGTACGAGGAGTAAAGCCATGTCCTGAACCGTCCGAAAGGTACCAATTTGCTCCGGAGACATGGCATACGGCATCAACCACAGCAGGTTGAAGTAACCAATACCTACACCTACGTACGAAAAGACCGTCGTCCAGACACTTTGAGAGACCTTACTGCTATTCATTGAGGCAAAAATAGGGATTAGGTCCGGTTATTGGTTATTCAAGGTTACCGAATCAACTTTTTCTTGTGCTGATTTAATAAATCAATCCTGAGAAAGTGCAAGAAATTATCATTCTTATACGGACGGTTTATAAGCGTCGACGAAATCTGATGCTGTTGTTGGGAAATGGATTTGGATCAACTGAGTTATTGGAAAATCATCACATAACTACTATCTTCATTATCTACTTTTCCAAAATTCAGAGCAGACCGTCGATGTTTTGGTTTATTTTCAGAAAGGCACCTTTTGGTTGACGCAGAAGGCGATGGCAGAACTTTTTGGCGTGAAAGTTCCTGCGGTCAATAATCATTTGAAAAATATTTTCGAAACGGGGAAGTTGGATGAAAATTCAGTTATTTCCATTTTGGAAACAACTGCCTCAGATGAAAAAAAATATTCTGTGAAATTCTACCGCATTGAAGATGTTCCCTTAGTTGGCTATCTCGTCAATTTTGTACAGGCAGCGGACTTCTGAGAGTGGTCTACCCAAACGCTCAATGAGTTTATCATCAAAGGCTTTGTGATGAGTGCGGAGTGTTTTAGAAAAGGATTTATTTTTAAGAGAAGGTGTAAAAAATTATTTTTATTTCCGATTTTTAGTAATTAACACAATTATTTATTTTATCCTCATGAAAATGAAGAATAAGACTAGTTCTTCCTTGGAGAATAGTCAGCAGATGCATATTTGTTTTCAGTACTTTAAAAATATTAAAATATCTTTGATTAAGCGAGATTTAATGCCTAATAGCAGTGGGAAGTATGCCGATATCAATAATTCTGGTATAGGTTTACATCTTTTGGGTTGGTTGATGTTTGTTACTGTGGTTAAGGACATAAAATAATGGAAAAGGGTTGTAAGGAGGCTTCGGATCGTAAGAATAAATCAAAATAAGAACATTTTTTTTGAAAAAAATTTTTCTTATTTTGATTAACATTTTTGGGCCTACATGTTTTTCAACTAAGCATCATCTCATTTCTTTATCCAAGAATAAATTAAATCTATATACTCTTTATCAATTCTTGTAGCTGTTTTTGAATATGTATGAATTCCTACTAAATACCTGATAGAATCTTTTTCTACCCAAATTGGTGAACCGCTATTTCCAGTATTCGTATTGAAGTTATGAATAATTCTTTTTGTAGTAAATTTTTCACAAATCTCATCTTCAAATGTCATTACAGTTCCATCATAACCATTATTTGCGGGGAAACCAGCAATGTTTAGTTTTTCACCAATTTGAAGCTCAAAATTTCTTTCAATTTTGAAAACAGAATTTTTTGGTTTTTTCTTCGTACTGGATTTGGGAATAATTATTACTCCAAAATCATAATTTACTTTACGCCAATTAAAGTTTGGATGTATAATGATGGAGTTTTTGCAAAACTCTTCACCATTTAATTCAATATGATTATCCGCAATCATGCCAGTATGGATAAATAGAAGCAATGATGAGCCTGTCAAATAGTTTTTGACCGAAATATCTTCTGTTGAGCTTATAACAGAATTCATCAAGATAGTTCTGCATCATCCTTTCTGATATCA